>JAVHVD010000436.1:0-5583 GCA_032160745.1 Pseudonocardiales bacterium | reverse complement strand
CTGGAGGCCGGGATAGCTCGTGCTGGCGACCCCTCCCCTCCTCACGCACGCAGGCAACGCTAGTCCACCGGACGAGGCGAGCCTTGATCAGCGCGCCTTCTCGATGAAGGCGATTCCTGGGTAGGCGTGCACCGCGGCGAGGTCCGCAAACTTGGGCGACGGCGGCGCGCTGAACTGCGGGTACATCGCGAAGCCGTGGTCCGACGCTTGGACGTCGCTGACGAGACTTTGCGCGAGGCCGACCCCGGACTCGGCCGGTGGTGGATGGCCACCGCCGAAGTGTGGTGCATAGCTCGTGGCGAGGTCCTCGATGACGTACATCCCACCCGGGCGCAGCTGCGGCCACAGGTGCTCGAAGGACGTGTTGATGTGCTCTCCGACGTGTGACCCGTCATCGATCACGATGTCAGGGCGCCCATGTAGATCGACAACAGCCTGCAGCTGGGCCGGGTCGTTCTGATCGGCCTGAGCAAACTTCACGGTGCGGCCGATGCGCACGTCCTTGTCATAGATGTCGATCCCGACGATGACGGAGCGGGGCAGGTAGTCGCGCCATAGCGCCAGCGACCCGCCAACCGATCTGCTCGCGTAGCGCCCGACGCCGATCTCGAAGACGACGTTGCGGGCCAAGCGGTACCGACCGAGGTGCCGGCGGTAGTAGCCCAGGTACCCGTGCTTTCGTTTGTCACTGCCGCCATAGACCCGCAGCAGGGTGTCTGGGGCATTCGCGGCACCGAGCACGACACCCCACCTGTGTCGAAGCGCGCGCGCGCGGACGCCGTCAAACGATCTCGACATGCGAACGAGGGTGCCACAGAGCGCGCGCTCAGGGCGCGTCCGCGGCAAGCAGGAGATAGTTGCCACCGGTACTCGATGACACCGGCACTGGAAGTAGGCGGGATACGTCGATTGCGTTGGTTGCCATCAACGGCGGTGTTTCGGATCGTGCTCGAGTATGTGCTGTTCGGAAAGATATGGATCCGCCGCGCTTGGCTTAGGTCAGCGCGGCTTTCCTCGTGATCGGGTAGGTCCGCGAACGCTGGCGCCCGACGGGCACGGCGGCGGCCGGTTACGATCGCCGTATGCCGGCAGGGGGATCCAACCGTCTCCTCTGGCTGAGCAAGGAGACGCCGGATCGCGATGGCCACGGCGGGCAGCGCAGACAGTTCTTTCAGCTTCACGAGCTCTGCCGGGCGGGCGCCGACGTCACGGCCCTTACCCTCGCAGGACCGCAGAGCGACGACTCGATCAGCGAGATGGTGCGCGTCATCCGGTTCCGCTCGCGACGATTTGCCCGAAGGCCGACACCGGACCCGGTCGAGCTGGCAACCGCCGGCGGCTTCGACCGCGTCGTCATCGCGCATGCCGAGTCACTCGACCTCCTACGCGGTCGGCACGGGCAGATTCCGGTTCCCTGGCTGCTCGACTTCCAGAACGTCAACTCACGTTGGTACGACCGCCTGGGCGACGACTCGGCGACCGCCTTCTGGATCCCCATCGAGCGGGAGATCCTCGCCCACGCGGACGCGAATCTCACCTGCTCGGTCGCCGAGACTGAGGCCCTGCTGGTTCAGTCGGCGACAGCGCGGGTCAGGACGGCGCCGAACGGGATCGACCCTGCGGAGTGGCCGGACTCCGCGCTCGGAAAGCGCGACGACACAACCGTGGCCATGTACGGCTCGTGGTGGTACCCCCCGAATCGCGATGCGATCGAGTGGTTCCTCGCCAAGCTGTGGCCGCGAATCCGCGCAGCCGTCCCGGCGGCCCGTCTCGTGGTCGCGGGACCGGGAGAGCCGCCCGAAGTCGTCCGTCAGGCCGCCGCAGTGGACGTCCTCGGCCGGGTCGACGACATCGCCGCATTGCTGGGCACGGTCCGGGTCGTGGCGCTGCCGATTCTCGACGGCCCGGGCACGCCGGTGAAGTTCGCCGAGTCCCTCGCCAGTGGCGCGGCAGTTGCGGCGACGACGGATGCGGCGAGCGGAAATCCCGACGCACCCGCCGTGCTCACGAACGACCCTGACCTGCTGGCCGACGGCATCGCCGGGCTACTGACCAACGCGGACGCGGCCACACAGCTCGGTGCGGCCGGTCGGAACTACGCGCTGACCCGCTGCACGTGGGAGGTCACACAGCGCCCGCTGGTGGAGTGGGCACTGCACGGCCAATTCGATGTGTCGGCACGCGCTTCATGACATCGCCGCTCGTCAGCGTCGTCATCCCCGCCTACAACGGCGGATCGTTGCTTCGCGCCGCCGTCGAAAGCGTGCTGGCGCAGACGTACTCCCCGATCGAGGTAGTGGTGGTCGACGACGGTTCGGAGGAGGACGTCGGGGCCCTCCTCGAGCCGGTCGCCGACCGAATACGGCTGATCCGGCAGACCAACGCCGGTACGGCCGCCGCGCGCAACCGCGGTATCAGTAAGTCCCGCGGCGACTTCATTGCCCTGTTGGACCAGGACGACCTTTGGGACAGCGAGAAGCTGGCCCTCCAAATGCCCGCATTCGACGATGCGGCTGTAGCGCTGGTGCACAGTGGTGCCCGGTGGGTGGACGTGAACGGGCGCGTGACCAGCGAGTTGCAGGCCGACCCCACCCTGGACACGCACGCGTTGCTCGCCGACTGTCGCGTTCCCGTCCAGACAGTCGTGATCCGCCGGTCAGCCTTGAACCTCGTGGGCGAGTTCGACGAGTCGCTGTCTGCTGCCGATGACTGGGACATGTGGATCAGATTTGCCGAGCGCTTCCGGCTTGCCGCGGTTCCGCACACCCTCGCGACGATTCGGGTGCATCCCGGCAATCAGAGCCGGAACGCGGAGCTCATGTACCGCACGGCGCGACAACTGTTCGCCAAGAACAGAAAAATTCATGGCTCGTGCCCCCAATGCCGCCGCGCCCTTCGGCGAGCCTCGATCGCGAACCGCGCGTACTACTACGGCCGGCGGAGGGAGGAGGCTCGAGCGCTCGTTGCGGCGGGACACCGCGGCGCCGCGCTGCGCGTGACCGCTCGCGCCATCAGCCGAAACCCCCGCGCCGTCGTCACGACTCCCGCACACTTCTTGGGCGGGCGGTCATCACACCGCGATAGCGTCCCGCGGTAGCCACATCAAGCTGCGCTCACGCGGCGCCCAACGACTCGACGAGATCGAGGAACGACTCGGCGCGCACCCGCCATGAGGCGGATGCGGCGTGGACCAGAGCACGGTTGCGCCATTCCTGCAGTTCGTCGGCCCCCTTCAGCAAGCGCGACGTGGCAGAGAACACCGCGGCGCTATCGTCCGGATCGACCAGGATCGCACCATTGCCGGCTGCTTGCGGGATTCCGCCGCGCGGCGATGCGATGACGGCACAACCCGAGGCCATCGCCTCGAGGACGACCAACCCGAACGGCTCCTGCGCCAGCGAGAGCACGAAGGCGAGGTCGTGCTCGCGGAAGAGGTCGGCGATCTCGCCGCGGGGCACCAGCCCCACGTACCGACCGCCGAGGGATTCCACGGACTTGAACAGTTCGATCTCGTACGGAGTTGGCTCCTCGGCGCCGTACCACCAGCGTGCGCCGGCGAGCGTGGTCTCGAACTGACAGCCGGCGGCGCGTGCTTCGGCGAGCGCGGTCAGCGCGACGTGGAACCCCTTGTTCGGATCGAGACGCCCGACCAGAAGGACGCGGGGCCGATCCGGCTGCCTCCTGCCCTCCGCGTGGAAGGTATTCAGATTGACCCCGTTGAGGATCGTGCGAACCTTGCTGGCTGGCACACCCGCCTCGATCGTGCGATCGCGGATGTAGTCGCTGACGGCCACTACGGCGTCGGGATCGGTCAGGTCGCGCTGACGATGCGCCGGGGGCTCGTTCTGCAGCCAGGTCACGGTCCGCGCGTCCGGAAGCGCTCGCCTGATGATCCGCGGTGCGGCAAAGTCGTTGAAGGCCACAACGACGTTCGGCGTCGGCGCAAGTGCACGCAGCGCTCGACGAACGCGGCGGCGGTACTGCTCGTAGCCGACGAACGGCCTGCGCAGCAGTCGACGCGACAGCCGGTCGACCGCCCGCAAGGGCTTGCTCAGGGTGGGCATGGGTCCCAGGTCGATCACCGCGCCCATGTCATAGGTCGGGTTGCTATCGGTGTAGGTGACGATCTGAACTCCGTGGCCGATCTGCAGAAGCTCGGCCGCCAACTCAGCCGTGATCGTCGAGATGGCACCGCCGGACACGGGTGAGTAGTACTCGAGCGGCATGTTCACGAAGCAGATGTTCACGCCGGCATCTCCGGCCTCTCCCGCTGGACCAACGCCTTCAACTGGTTGTAGGTACGCGACCACGTGAGCGTCTCGGCGCGGGCGCGGGCCCGTTGTCCCCACTCCGCCCGCGCACGCTCATCGACGACGAGCTGCTCGAGAAGATCCGCCAGCCCGCGTACGTCATCGCGTTCGAACAGCTGCCCACCGTCGCCGACCACTTCGGGCGTACCGCCGGTCCGCGTCGCAACGAGGGCATTTCCCGCGGCCATGCCTTCAAGGGTTGTCAGCCCGAACGGTTCGTCCCAGCGACTGGGGACGACGTGGATCGACGACCGTTGGAGCCATTCCGGAAGTTCCTCCCGTCCCACGTGGCCGGGTCGGCGTACCTTTATCCCCCGCGCCGTGAGCGACGTGGCCAACGCACTGAGTCGGCGCTGGTAGTCGTCCTCCTCGAAGCGGCCCCAGTGGTTGCTGCCCACGATCTGCACGCCGAAGTCCGTTGTCCGCTCCGAGAGCAGGAGCGCTGCTTCGAGGACGATATCCGCAGCCTTCTCGATTCCGGTCCTTCCGACGAAGCCGATGACCGGAGCGCCGACCCGCTCTGCCGGAGGCCGGATGACGTCCGAGGCCACTGCGGAGTACACCGTCGAGACGCGATCGCGAGGCAGTCGATAGTGCTCGGCGACCCAGGCCGCCGTGAAGTCGCTGACGGCCGCAATCTCGTCGACCGAACCAGCGAGCCGGCTTCGAAACGGTTCACGGGCGGGGAGCTGGTTCTGGAAGAGCAGCATGATCCGAGCCTTCGGCAGCGCGGCGCGAAGGTATACGCACACCTCAGGATCGTTCTGCAGAACCACCGTGCACTCCGGCCCGGCAACCTCCAGGACGGCGCGTCCGATGCGCTTCGCCCACGCGCGCTGGCCCAGCCTCGGTAGACCGGTTGTCTTGCGCTGCACGCGGGTGAGCTGGGTACCGACCCAGCCACCGGGTCGGCGAGGATATTCGATCAGCCGGGTCTTGGGCCACGGGAAGGTCGGCGCGCTGGATGGTCGCGAGATCACCCACGGCGCCTCGCCCTGGTCGAGGGCAGCGCGGCAACATTCGAAGATGTAGGTCGCGATCGCTCCACTCGCCGTCGTAGTAAATGTCTCCTCGCTGTAGTTGATGAAGACGAGCGTCTCGTTCGAGTTGCGACTCACTACTCTCCTGCCCCCGTAAGCGTCAGTCTCACACTGCCAAGGACTCAGCGTAGATCGCGGCGTGCTGCCGAGCCGACGACTCCCACGTGAATCGGCTCGCGTGAATGACACCGCTGTCGACCAAGCGTTTCCGTTCGCCCGAATCAGCGAGCAAG
>JAVHVD010000435.1:0-3208 GCA_032160745.1 Pseudonocardiales bacterium | reverse complement strand
GGAGTTGTCCGAGCAGGACTCCCACAGCGAGGCCGAGGCGTCCTGCACGGTTGCGTGGCTGAACCCGACGTAGAAGTGCAGCCCGGACTGCGGTGACAGCCCGGTGTAGCTGCCCGCAGGAACAGTGACGTGCTCGACCGCGGAACCGTGTGCGACGTTTCCGTGCTGGTCGACCAGGGTGAGGTGAACGGTGAACGCGCCGGGGTGACCGTAGTGGTGGGTTGGTCGGCTGCTCAGACTGGCCAGCGTGACCGTCGTCGTTCCGTCGCCCCAGTTCAACCTGATCGAGCGAAGGGCATCGCCGGCAGGCTTGGTGCTGTGGCTGACGGCAGCCGTGACCTTCGCGCCCAGCGTGCTCGTGGTCGGCGAGAGCGTCACCACGGCCCTGAATGGTGTCGCCGCGGTCGCGGCTGCCGGAACGGCGGCCACAGTCGCGACGAAGGAGGCTGCGGCGATCAAGATCGCGATGCGGTTGCTACGGCGGCCCCCATCGCGAGCAACGTCGACGTTGGACAGTGCATCCCCCGTGGTGTGGTATCGCGCGTCGGCGCGCGCTGCGCGGTTGAACCGGCGACGGCGGCGCCAGGTGCTCATCGTCGTCTGTTCCCACACGGTGGTCCATCGGCGCGTGTGCTCGTCCGTCGCATATTCGGTGCGGCGCCTTGACGTGTTCATGTCGATCCCTTCTGTGCGTTGAGCAAATGACCTGTGCCGGTGCGGACCATCCGGAACCGGCGGAAATGCGGCCCTTCTCGCAATGGTGCGAGCCAGGCGCGGCAGTCTGATTAGGTCCGCACCGCTACGCACTTCGCGGAGAGCACGGCGTCGGCGTGGTCGGCGGCAGCCTGGACGTCCTCGGACGAGTCGCCGGTCGCGACAACGTCGTCGATGCTGCGCGCCACGACGAGCAGGTCGCGGCGTACTGAGATCGGCGCTTCATTCGCCAGCTTGTGCATGAGATGGTCGATCTGCAGCAGCTGGCCGGCGGAGGCGGTGTAGGGGTCGAGGTGCTGGTATTGGGCCAGCGCGGCGTAGTCCGCGCATAGCGACGAGCCGCTGCGGCCGCCGTGGAACACCCCGATCAGGGTCGCCGTGACCAGGGCAGTGGCGATGCCGGCCAGCAACGTCGGCTTGCGCCACTTGTTCCCTGACTTGGCGGGCGGGGTGGGCGCCGGGACCGGCTGCGGTTGGAATGCGGTCGGGTCGTACGGGTACCAGGTGACGGGCTGCGGTGCGGTCATGGGAGTCGCTCCTCGATTCATGGGCTTGCGATCAGGAAAAGCTGCTTGCGTGGTCCACGTTCGGCCTAAGACCGCTCCGAGGAATCTGGAGAACGCTGTATTTGTGAGCCGGCTGCCGCACTGAGATCGCACGGTATGGCGTTCTCCCGATTCCGGAATTGCGTCTTAGCCCGAGGATCGTCGACATGCGCCAACCTCCCGATCCGGCACGCGATGACCCCGCCGTTCCCGAACCTGTGCGGCTTTCCGGTGTGACACGATCGCGCGGTGGCACGCATCCGCAGCCAGGTGATGGTCGGACGAGACACCGAGCTGAACGCACTGGCTGCCGCGGCCGCCCGTGCCCGCGAGGGCGAGCCAGGGCTGGTGTTGGTGACCGGCGAAGCCGGGATCGGGAAGAGTCGGCTGGTGTCGGAGTTCGCCGGCGGCGTCGAGGATGCGCTGACGCTCGTCTCGCACGGGGTCGCGATGTCGACCGGCGAGATCCCGTTCGGCGTGCTGGCCGATCTGCTGAAGAACCTGCTCCGTGCGGACCCGACCGTGCTGACCGACGGCGAGCGTGCGGCCCTTGCTCCGGTGCTACCGGGTACGGCCCGCGGCGGCGACCGCATCACCATGATGTCGGCGGCCCTGGACCTGCTCGAGCGCCTCTCATCGGAGCGGTTGGTGCTGTGGATTGTCGACGACCTGCACTGGGCCGATGCGGCCAGCCGCGACCTGCTCGGCGTCGCACTGCGCACCCCGCCGGGCCATCGGCTACTCGTGCTCGCGGCAGCTCGCACGGACGACCCAGCTCGGAGCAGCGCGCAGGAGCTCGCGGCGGCCCGCGACATCGGGCTGCTGGCGCAGCTCCCGATCGCCGACACACTGCACCTCGACCGGCTCGGGCTCGCTGACGTGCGACAGCAGCTGGCCGGAATGGAGGTTTCGCTCGACGCCGCCGCCCGGGCAGGCATCGAGCGCCTCTGCGGCGGGATTCCCTTCGTGGTCGAGGAGCTGGCCGCCTCCGGAGGCATCCCCGCACACGCCACTCATCTGAGCGTCTCGCGCGCTCGCCTGACCGGACTGCCACCTGATGCCCTGCGCCTGGTCGAGGCCGCGGCGATCGGCGACGGCCACCTACGCCTTAACCTCATCGAGCAGGTGACAGATCTCGCCGGGGACGAGCTCGACCAAGCGATCAAGGTAGCGACTGCGGCGGGCGTCCTCGACGAGCAGCCCAGTCACGAAGAACTCGCCTTCCGCCACCCCTTGTTGCGCGAAGCCGTCGACGAATCGATCGCGCCGGGCGCGCGACGGGGCTGGCATCGCCGCTGGGCCGAGGTGCTCCAGGCCAACCCGGGGACGCTGGCCAGCTCGCCGGCCACCATAGCGATCGCCCAGCACTGGGCCGGCTCCGGGGACGTCCGCGAGGCCCTCGACGCGGCTGCGAGAGCAGCTGTCGCGGCCGGCGAGCTCGATCTGCACGAGGTCGAGGCGGACATGTGGGACAGGGTCATCGAACTGTGGGACGGCGTCACGGCGTTGCCAGGGCTCGAGCAGTACAACGATCGCGAGATACGCCGCTTCCGGCGTTGGGCGGTCGGCCAGGTCGACAACGAGCGGTTCCTGGAGATCCTGACCGAGGACCTGCGCCTTGCCCAGGACCCGTCCACCCGGGCCTGTCTCGAACTCGCGGTGACCATTCAACACGGGACGGCGCTCGCCACCTCGGCGATCCCAGGCGATCGGGCGAGTCTTGAGCAGCGCGCTCGTTCAGGTCCGCGCGATCTGGTCCTCGCGGTCTTCCTGAGCAACCTGGGCGAGGCCATCCTCACCGAGGGCGAGCCCGTCGCCGCGCGAGCGTTGGTGGAGGAGAGCCTCGCCATCCACCGCGAGCGTGGGGACACGCGCGGCGCGATCCGGGTGATGGCGTTGCTGGCCTACATTCAAGCCGCTGACGGGACGGCCGAGGCGGCAATTCCCGA
>JAVHVD010000434.1:0-8734 GCA_032160745.1 Pseudonocardiales bacterium | reverse complement strand
GAGTATCGCCGATTCGCCGCACCTTGGCAGCCTGCCGAAGTTCTGGGACGAACATCGCCGGGTCCTGATCGAGACCCCGATCCGGATCGCCGTCATCATCATCGTCGCGCTGATCCTGCGGGCAGTCATCCGCCGGATGATCGATCGCGCGGTGCGTCCGGTCCGCGGTGAGGTGCCCCGCCTGCTACGCCCGTTCAAGGAGCGCATCGAGGGCAGCTCCTTCCTGGAATCGGCCGGTCTGCTCTCCGAACGCCGGTCCCTGCGCGCGGCGACGCTCGGCT
This sequence comes from Pseudonocardiales bacterium, assembly GCA_032160745.1. Classification (GTDB taxonomy): domain Bacteria; phylum Actinomycetota; class Actinomycetes; order Mycobacteriales; family Jatrophihabitantaceae; genus Jatrophihabitans. The sequence goes on along the minus strand of JAVHVD010000434.1, from coordinate 8,453 downwards.
CGGTGCTCAACTCCACGGTGTCCATCACGATCTTCGTGATCGCGTTCCTGTTGGTACTGAGCGAGCTGCAGGTCAACCTGGCGCCGTTCATCGCCGGCACCTCGATCGTGGGCGTCGCGCTGGGGTTCGGCGCCCAGAACATCGTCAAGGACTTCCTCGCCGGCGTGTTCATGTTGATGGAGGACCAGTACGGCGTCGGGGACGTGATCGACTTCGAGAAGGCCACCGGCACCGTGGAGGCCGTGGGCCTTCGGTCGACCCGCTTGCGGGACGTCAACGGCACCGTCTGGTACGTCCGTAACGGCGAGGTCGTCCGGGTCGGCAACAAGAGCCAGGGTTACGCGCAGGTCGTGCTCGACATCCCGATCGACGCCTGGGCCGATGTGGACGCGGCGTCCGCGGCGATGGTCGCCGTCTCGCAGGAGCTCGCCGCCGAGGAGGAGTGGTCCGGCGTCTTCCTCAGCGAGCCCGAGGTGCAGGGCGTCGAGGCGATGACCCGCGAGGAGACGGTGATCCGGCTGGTGGCCAAGGTCCGCCCGCTGGAGCAATGGCGCACCGCGCGCGAACTGCGCCGCCGCATCCGCGACCGCCTCGAGCGCCTGCACATCGACTCGCACCTCCCGCCGCAGGGCACCGAACCGGTGCAACCCGTCGGCGCCGAGGTGCCCCCGCCGGCCGCCCCGCCGACTGATCCCGCGGCTGAACCGGCGTAGGCGCGGCGGCGGTCAGCTCAGGTCGGTCACGGCTTCGAGCACCGCGCGGTGCAGCGTCGGGAACGCATAGTGCATCGTCGCCATCGTCCGCACCGGCACCTCGGCGTGCACCGCGAGCGTGAGCATCCCGAGCAGTTCGCCGCCGTAGGGGCCCACCACCGTCGCGCCGACGAGAACCCCGCGCTCGGCGTCCTCGACGATCTTGACGAACCCGTCGTTGCCCGGGCCGTGGATCCAGCCGCGTGAGTTGGCCGCGATCTCCTGGCGCCCGACCCGGACGGTCAGCCCCTTGTCCCGCGCCTGCTGCTCGGTCAGACCGACCCGGCCGACCTCCGGATCGGTGAACGTCGCCCAGGCAAGACCGTGGTAGCCGCCGTAGGGCTCATCCGTTGCCAGGAGGTGCGCAGTCAGCACGCGCGCCTGCCAGATGGCAACGTGCGTGAATGCCGCCCGGCCGGTCACGTCGCCGATCGCGTGCAGCCCGTCCACGCCGAGGACCTGCATGTGCTCGTCGACGTCGAGGCTGCGCGCGTGCGGATCCAGATCAACGGTGTCGAGACCGATGTCGGAGAGATTGGGACGGCGCCCGGCCGCGACCAGCACCTTCTCCCCGGTCGCTGTGGTGCCGTCGGCCAGCGTGACGACCACGCCGTCCCCGCCGCGGGCGACCGACTGCACGCCCACGCCCTGCCGGACCGTTATGCCTTCCCGCGCTAAGACCTCGGCGATCACCGCGCCGGCGTCCGGCTCCTCGGGCATCAGCAGGTGCGGGGCCCCCTCGATGAGGGTGACCGACGTGCCGAAGCGGACGAAGCCCTGGGCGAGCTCACAGCCGATCGCCCCGCCCCCGATCACCACCATCGACCGGGGCGCCGTCCGCGCCTTGACGATCTCGCGATTCGTCCACACCATTTCGTCGACGCCGCGCGGCAGGTCGGCCAGGCCCGTGATCGGCGGCATCGCCGGCGCGGTGCCCGTCGCGATACACACCGACGCCGCCGTGTGCGCCTCGTCGCCCACCTGCACCAGCAACCGGCCGTCCTCTCCCCGTCCGGCGAGTCGGCCCGCGCCACGCTGGATGGTCGCACCCTTGGACTCGAGCCGCTCGACCGCGACCCGGTCGTCCCAGTCGTCGGTGGCCTCGTCGCGGATGCGGGTCGCGACCCGTCCGAAATCGGGCTCGTCCGTGGCGTGACCGGCCAGCTGGTTCACTCGGCGGGACTCGGCCAGCGTCCCTGCGGCCCGCAGGATCATCTTGGACGGGATGCAGCCGTAGTACGGGCACTCGCCGCCGACCAGGTGCGGGTCGATTCCCAGCACCGACTTTCCGGCCGCAGCGACCTTTCCGGTCAGTTCTTCCCCGCCCGGTCCCAACCCCAGCACGATCAGATCGAAGTCCATGTTCTGTCTCCCGTTCTTCACGAGAGCGCTCATCACGCTCTGGGTCCGCACCTGCCACCTGCCCGGCTCGCCTGTCTCGCTGCGATGCTCCCTCGCGACCGTATCGAGCGGTCGGTCAGAATGGGATCGTGACGGGCTTACCGGACGGGAACGGACGGGCGGACACCTTCTTCGCCGCGGTCGGCGGCGAGGAGACGTTCCGCCGGCTGGTCGACGCCTTCTACGCCGGTGTGGCCGAGGATCCGGTGCTCCGACCGCTCTATCCGGAGGAGGACCTCACCGCGGCCGCGGAGCGCCTGCGGATGTTCCTCATCCAATACTGGGGCGGACCGGGCACCTACTCCCAGCAGCGCGGGCACCCTCGGCTGCGCATGCGGCACGCCGGCTTCAAGGTCGACAGCGCGGCCCGCGATGCCTGGCTGCGCAACATGCGCCGGGCGCTCGACACCCTCGAGCTGCCCCCGGCCTACGAGCAGGAGCTCTGGAACTACCTGACCTCGGCCGCGGACTCGTTGCGCAACGCCCCCGGCTGACCGTCGGGCCCGGATCCGGCTCGGGCACAATGAACCGGTGACCTTAAGCGCTTTCAGCGAACGTCCTTGGTGGGCGTCGGCCGTCGTCTACCAGATCTACCCGCGTAGCTTCGCCGACGGGAACGGCGACGGCACCGGAGATCTGATCGGCGTCCGGGAGCGGCTCGATCACCTCGTCGACCTCGGTGTGGATGCGCTGTGGCTCTCGCCCTTCTACCGCTCGCCGATGGCCGACGGTGGTTACGACGTCGCCGATCCCTGCGACGTCGACCCGATGTTCGGGACGCTCGCGGACTTCGACGCGCTGCTGGCCGACGCGCACGCGCGTGGTCTCAAGGTCACCGTAGACATCGTCCCGAATCACTTCTCGAGCGAGCACGCGTGGTTCCGGTCAGTCCTGGCCGAGGGCACGGCCTCGCCGATGCGGGACCGGTTCGTCATCCGACGGGGACGCGGGCCCGGCGGCGACGAGCCCCCGAATAACTGGCCGTCGGTGTTCGGCGGCCCGGCGTGGAGCCGGCTGCCGGACGGTGCGTGGTACCTGCACCTCTTCGCCCCGGAGCAGCCCGATCTCGACTGGACGAACCCCGCCGTGCCGGCCGAGTTCGAGCGGATCATGCGGTTCTGGCTCGACCGCGGCGTGGACGGCTTCCGGGTCGACGTCGCGCACGGGATGGCCAAGGAGGCCGGCCTGCCCGACTTCGACCTCAGCATCCTGCCCGGTCCCGAGCAGGTCGCTCACACCCCGCATCCGCTGGACATCCGTTGGGACCGCGATGGGGTCCACGACGTGCACCGGCGCTTCCGCCGGACGCTCGACTCCTACCCGGGCGACCGGATGGCCGTGGGCGAGGCGTGGGTCGGCGACCCCGACCGGCTGGCGGCCTATGTGCGGCCGGACGAGCTCAACCTGACGTTCAACTTCCACCTCGTCGAGGCGCGCTGGGACGCCGGCGCGTTCCGCAGCGCGGTCGAGCGCTCGTTGGCCGCGCTAGCCGATGTGGGGGCGCCGTGCACCTGGGTGCTGGCGAACCACGACGTGGACCGCACGGTGACGCGCTACGGCGGCGGGACACGGGGAGTCGCGCGCGCCCGCGCTGCGGCGCTCGTCCAGCTGTCGCTGCCCGGCGCCGCCTACGTCTACAACGGCGACGAGCTCGGCCTGCCCAACGTCGACCTGCCCGACGAGGCGCTGCAGGACCCGACCTGGGAGCGGAGCGGGCATGCCGACCGCGGCCGGGACGGCGAGCGGGTGCCGCTGCCGTGGTCCGGGACGGCCCCGCCGTTCGGCTTCACGACGGCCGCGCAGAGCTGGCTGCCGATTCCGGGCGGCTGGGCCGGCTGCACGGTCGCGGCCCAGCTGGCCGATCCGTCGTCCACGCTGCACCTCTACCGCGAGACGCTGCGGTTGCGCCACGAACTCCCCGATCTGCACGGCGACGACCTGTCGTGGCTGGCCGCGCCGGAGGGCTGCCTGGCCTACCGGCGGGGCGGTCTGTCGGTCTGGCTCAACGCCGGCGCCGCCGCCGTGCCGATGCCGGCGGGCGAGATCGTGCACGCCTCCGGGCCGGTCGGCTCCGAGCTCGCACCTGACGCCGCCGTGTGGGTGCGCAGCTGACCCAGGTGGTCACGGTCGTCGGGGTAGTCGGCGTCGTCGGGGTAGTCGAGGTCGTCGTCACGAGAAGGGGACCCAGGCCCGGCGGTCGAGGCTGTCCAGGTCGCTGACCCGCAGGCCCGACGACGACATCGTCCAGATGTCGCCACCGATCACCAGCGTCCGCGAGATCCCACCGGCGTAGCCGTTGGCCGTCGACACGGCCGGATTGCGGATCGTGCCGACGGTTCGCAGGCCGACGGCGCCGACATGTACCACCAGGGCCGCGCCGGACTCGTTGCCGTTCCAGGCGTTGATCGGCACCACGGCGAGCTTCTTGGCCGGCCAGTAGAGGAAGGCGTGCGGGTCTATCGGGGTCTCGGACGGCGTGTTCGGCCGGGTGATCCGATCGAGGCGCCGCGGGCGCTCGGCCGAGTCGGTGTCGAACAGCGAGATCTGGAGCCCGTTCACCATGCCGGCCGAGTTCACGCTCTCCCCCACGCCCAGCAGGCGACCCGGTCCCACCGGGTGCAGGTAGTCGGAGTAGCCGGTGATCGTCAGCTCGGCCGCCCGCCGCGGCTTCGCCGGATCGTGCAGGTCGAGCACGTACAGCGGGTCGACCGACTCGAAGGTGACGACGTAGGCCAGCGGGCCCAGGAAGCGCACGGCATGCAGCTGCTCGCCCACCCCCAAATCACCGACCGATCCAGTGACCTGCAGGGTCTCCGCGTCGAGGACGTAGACGCTGGTGCTCATCGTCGCCCGGCGAGTGGAGGTGACCACCCGCAACGAACTCCGGTACTCCGACATCGAGTAGGAGTCGAAGAGCTGTCCGGGGACGGTGCCCGAGCCGAGGTACGAGGGACGGCCAACGGTTGACGTGTCGAAGCGGTGCAGCTGCGTCTTGTCGCCGTCGGAACTGGCGACGTACAGGCTGGTGGTGCTGGCATAGACGGCGGTTCCGTCCGCGGCGACGGTGATGGGGTCGGGCTGGTCCAGGTCGGCGGCGAGGTCGACGGTGTAGACGGTCAGCATCGAGGCACCGGTGTAGGTCTTCGGATGGCTCACCCGGGTGCACGGCACGGTGTGCGACGTCGTGGTCGTCCCGGTCGTCACCTCGTAGGTCGGCAACCAGGCGGTCAGCGGCGCGTGCTTCACCACCTCGCGGTTGCGGGCGATCCGCTGCCCCTCCGAGCTTCGATCGTTCCCCGTCGGGAAGCTGATCGTCGGCGCGCTGCGGACCACGAGCCGCGCGGTCCCGTCGACCATCCGGGCGTCGACGTACCCGCCGTGCGGGTGCAGGGTGCTGATGATGCTCGGACTACCCGTCAGGTCGACGAGCAGGAACGTGGTGGCGTCGGCGCCCGGCCCGTAGGGGCGGCTGTAGATCGGGCCGCCGTAGTACGGCGCGGCGTTCCCGAGGACGACCAGCGCACGGTCCTGGGCGAGCAACAGCTGCGCCGACTCCGCGCCTGCGTACACGGTGAGGTCGAGGCGACCGGTCACCTCGTGCGTCCGGGCGTCGACCACGCGGAGGACCCCGTCGGACACCGATACCACGCGGTGCCCGTCCGTCCCGATGGTGTCCGGTTCGCCGACCCCGGGCTCCTGCACGTTGGTCGTCGAGTGATCGGGCGCGGCGGCGCCGCCCCCTGCCGGGGCAGCAGCCGACAACTTGCCTCTGGCGTCCTCGAGCACGCCGTAGGGGTAGCCCTGTTGGCTGCCGGGCAGCCCGTAGGCGGTCACGCTCTTCGAGGTGTGGGAACGCAGCCCGTCCAGCATCGAGTCACAGGCGTCGTAGGCGACGAGTTCGATCTGTTGCGGCGCCGGCCCGACGGCCGGCGAGTGGCGCGGGGTGGGCGCGCCCGGCGTGGTCGGCCCCGGCTGGGCCGGGGTGCGGTGCCCGGATGAGCCCGCGGTCGCGAGGGCGACCGTGACGATGGCTGCGACGGCGGCGACGAATCCGGCGCCGAGCGCGGTCGACCGGCGGCGCGGCCAGACCTTGGGCGATCGGGCAGCCGGGTCGGACGGCGTGGGTCGTCCTTCGACGTCGTCCATGCGGAGCTCCTCGCTCGCCGGCCGGTGCACCGCGGCCGGGGGAGGTCCCGGTGGAGCCGGTCACCTACTACACGAGATGAGGAGCCGTTCTCGTTTCAGCGCACCAGCAGCGTCTGACCGGGGCGCTCGAGGTACACGGTCCCGAACTCGGCCACGACCCGGACCCAGCGGCCGGCGAGATCGACGTGGACCGCGCCACCCCGAGGCAGAAAGCCCATGCGCAGAAGTGCGCTGAGGGCACGCAGGGTGACGGCGGCGCTGGCCGGTCCGTCGTCCTCGGTGACGGTGAGCACCGTCGAGTCGAGCAGGGCGTCGGCGACCTCGGCGCGCGGTTGGGCGCCGGGTACTCCCTCGCGGGCCGCGGCGTCCTGCAGAGCGAGCGCGCCGGCGCGCACCAGGCTGCGAATCACGTCGTCGGGCACGGTCTCGATGCGCCGCCAACCGCGCGCAGGCGGCAGCCCGGTGCGCCACTCGGTGTCGCGTGGCTCCGGCGCGGCCCGCCCCCGATCGCTGTCGGTGTCGGTGTCGGTGTCGGTGTCGGTGTCGAGCCACTCGATCGCATCCGCCGCACGCACGGTGACGTCGACGGGCTCGGCCCGGCCGGCGCCCCGGACGGTGCGTGACACCAGCACCCCGAACGGCAATCGGACGAGGACGGTGGCGGCACCCGGATCCAGCCGCAATCGGGCCAGGCTGCGGGGATCGAGGGCGACGGCGCGACGCAGGACCGGGGCGAGCTCGGTGAGCGCGGCCCGGTCGTCAGGACCCAGCACGGGCATCGTCGGCGAAGCCGCGCAGCACGTCGCGCTCCTCATCGGTCAGCCGGCGCGGACGGTCGATCCGGAAGTCGAACGTGACGCACTGGGTCGCTGCCCGCGCGGCAATGTGCTGCCCGTCGAACACCTCGTACCGAACGACGAAGCTCGCGCCGCGGATCTGCTCGATCCACATCTCCACTCGTAGCGGCTCCGGGTGGTAGACGACCGGCCGGACGTAGTCGATCTCGTGGCGGGCGATCACCGTCCCCCCGGAGAAGCCCTCGTGCCGGTGGAAGAACATGGCGATCCGGGCCTGCTCGAGGTACAGCAGGTACGCGGAATTGTTGATGTGCCGGTAGGCGTCCATGTCCGACCACCGCATGTGCACGTCATGGCTGAATCTCATGGCTCTTCGCCGACTCGCACCGACTCGCTAGTCGCGGGTCAGCTTGCGGTGTGTCACGGCGTGCGGGCGGGCAGCCTCCGGGCCGAGCCGTTCGATCTTGTTCTTCTCGTAGGAATCGAAGTTGCCCTCGAACCAGAACCACTTCGCCGGGTTCTTCTCGTCGCCCTCCCAGGCCAGGATGTGCGTGGCGACCCGGTCGAGGAACCACCGGTCATGGCTGGTGATCACGGCGCAGCCGGGGAACTCCAGCAACGCGTTCTCCAGCGACCCGAGCGTCTCGACGTCCAAGTCGTTCGTCGGTTCGTCGAGCATCAACACGTTGCCGCCTTCTTTGAGCGTCAACGCCAGGTTCAACCGGTTCCGCTCGCCACCGGACAGGACACGCGACGGCTTCTGCTGGTCGGGGCCCTTGAACCCGAACGCCGAAACGTAGGCGCGGGACGGCATCTCGACATTGCCGACCTTGATGTAGTCGAGGCCGTCGGACACGAGCTCCCAGACGTTCTTGGCCGGGTCGAGGCCACCGCGGTCCTGGTCGACGTAGCTGATCTTCACGGTGTCACCGACACGCAGCTCACCGGCATCGGGCTTCTCCTGGCCGACGATCATCTTGAACAGCGTCGTCTTGCCGACACCGTTCGGGCCGATGACGCCGACGATGCCACCGCGCGGCAGGGTGAACGAGGTGTCGTCCCACAGCAGCTCGTCGTCGAAGCCCTTGGTCAGGCCGTGCGCCTCGACGACGACGTTGCCCAGCCGCGGGCCCGGCGGGATCTGGATCTCCTCGAAGTCGAGCTTGCGGGTCTTCTCCGCCTCGCTCGCCATCTCCTCGTAGCGGGCCAGGCGCGACTTGCTCTTGGTCTGCCGGCCCTTCGCGTTCTGCCGCACCCAGTCGAGTTCGTCCAGCAGCCGTCGCTGCAGCTTCTGGTCCTTCTTGCCCTGCACCTCGAGCCGCTGGGCCTTCTTCTCCAGGTAGGTGGAGTAGTTGCC
>JAVHVD010000433.1:0-15017 GCA_032160745.1 Pseudonocardiales bacterium | reverse complement strand
CGCGGCCAGATCTGAGTAAGGGGTGGGGCCGATGTCGGGCGGATTCCCTATTACCGCGCCGCGGCTTAGCGGCAGCGTGCCTGTCGTAGGCCGAACGCCGTGTTCGGCCCGCATCAGGAACGCCTGGGGTTCGCACCGGGCGCTCGAGAGGGAGCTTGGCATGCTGAACACTTCCCTGGTCACCGTGGTCCGTCGTCGGACACTGGTCGCCGCCGCGACCGCGCTGGCCCTGTGTGGCGGGCTCGCCGTCATGAGCGCCCAGCCGGCGGCGGCGAACCCGATCGCTGCACAGACCTTCAACACGCCGGGCATCTTCACGATCGCGGTGCCGGAGCGGGCAGTCGCGGTGACCCTGGTCGGCGTGGGCGCCGCCGGCGCTGCTGGCGACTCTTCGTCGACCGGGCTGTCGACCGGCGGCGCCGGCGGATCGGGTACGCAGGTCGCTGAGACGCTGCCGATCAACTCGGCACTCGACATCCGCCCCGGCGACACCTTGACGGTGGTGGTCGGTGCGAACGGTGGCGGCGGCAAGCGCGGCGGCAACGGGGGCAACATCGGCGGCAACGGCGGGAACGGGGGCGGCGCGACCTACGTCCGGTCACCGATCGCGCTGGTGCTCGGCGCCGGTGGGGGCGGTGGCGGCGGCGGCGGTGGCGGCGCGTTCTCCGACGAGCACGGCGGCACCGGTGGCACCTCCTCGGCGGGGACCGCCGGCACCGAAAGCTTCGGCACCGCGGCCGGCCGTGGGGGAGCGGTCGGCGACTCCACCTGCATCGGTGGCACGGCGCAGGTCTCGCCCGGCGAACCGGGGGAGACGACCAGCCTCTTCGGCAACAGCGGTGGTGGCGGCGGCGGCGGCGGCGAGGGCTTCTGCGGTGGCGGCGCCGGAGGCAGCGGGGATCACGGTATCGGCAGCCAGACCGGCGGGTCCGGCGGCGGCGGTGGTGGCGCGGGCGGCAGCGTGTACGACAACTCCGTCGTCTGGGACCACGTGATCACCCCCGGGGCCAACACCGGCGACGGATCGGTGACGATCACCTTCGACGTGGCGCCGCCTGCGAGCTTCAGCACCGACAGCGTGACGTTCGCGTCGCAGCTGGTCGGCTCGAGCAGCGCGCAGCAACTCGTCACGATCACCGACACCGGCGACTATCCGATCATCTTCGACCGCATCGTCTTCGGCGGGGCCGATCCCCAGGACTTCTTCACCAGCCGCGGTAGCTGCCTCACCGAGCTGGACCCGCAGCAGTCCTGCGCGCTGGTCGTCGGATTCACGCCCACTGCCGTCGGGGCCCGCGCCGCGACGATTACCGTCAGCGACAACGAGGGGCAGGACGTGCAGACCATCGCGCTCGCCGGGGTCGGGCAGGCGCCGCCGGCGGCGATCACGTTGAGCTCGACAGGCATCGACTTCGGCACTCAAGTGCCCGGGGAGCGCAGCCCATCGCGGTTCATCACCGTGACCAACAGCGGTGGCCAGCCGCTCACCATCAGCGCAATGAGCGCTGACGGCGCGGCCCCCGGCGACTTCAGCGGCGACATCGGCACCTGCCTGCACCCGGTCGCCCCCGGAGCGTCCTGCCAGCTCGGCGCGAGCTTCGATCCGACCGCGTCCGGCACCCGGACGGCCACCCTCCGCGTCTACGACAACGCGGTCGACAGCCCGCAGGCGATCACCTTGGCGGGGGTGGGCCAGCGTCCGGCCCGGGCCACGCTGAGCGCGAGCAGCATCGCCTTCGGCAGCCAGCCGGTCGGCGTGATCAGCGCGCCCCACCTCGTCACGATCACCAACACCGGCGACCTGCCGTTCATCTTCACCGGCATCGCGGCGACGGGCGCCGACCCAGCCGACTTCAGCGGGATCTCGTCCTGCCCGAGGACGATGCCGGCCGGCTACTCGTGCACCTTCGGCGCGACCTTCACCCCGACCGCCGGTGGCACCCGCACGGCCAACCTGGTCGTGATCGACAGCGCCGACGCCATCTCGCCGATCATCACGCTGACCGGCACGGGACTTGCCCGTCCAGGGGCCCCCACGATTGGGATCGCGACGGCCGGCAACGGCACCGCGACGGTGGCGTTCACCCCGCCGACCGCCACTGGCGGCACGCCCGTAACCGGCTACAACATCTTCGAGGGCACCAAGCCCGGGGGCGAGAGCAAGACTCCGATCAATACGGCGCCGCTGCCGGCGACCGCGCGCAGCTACACCGTCAAGGGGCTGAGCAACACCCACACCTACTACTTCACCGTCCAGGCGATGAACGCGATCGGTTCGTCGGCCTCGTCCAAGGAAGCGACGGCGACCCCCGCCGCCCCGCTGGCGGTGACCACCGCCGGCCTGGCTTCGGGCCACGTCGGCACCCGCTACAGCACGACGTTGTTGGCGACCGGTGGCCTTCACCCCTACCACTGGGCGCTCGTCTCAGGCAGCAAGCTGCCGAGCGGCCTCGTCCTCACCGCGGCCGGAACGATCACCGGCACGCCGACCAAGGTGCAAACCGTGAGCTTCACGGTGCGGGTCACCGACGCCTCCCGTCCGACCCGCACGGCCACCCGGAAGCTCGCGTTGACCGTGTATGCCGCACCGAAGGCGGCCGATGTGAAGATCACCGACAGTCAGGTGGGCACCTTCGTGACCGGGCAGGACGGCACCTTCCGGCTGACCGTGACCAACACCGGTAACGCGGCCACGACAAGCACGACCACAGTGACCGTCCGCCTGCCCAGCGGCCTGAGCTACGTGCGGGCGACAGGATCGGGCTGGACCTGCACCCGATCCGGCTCGACGGTCACCTGCAAGCATCGCGGCGCGCTGCGCACCGCAGGCAGCGCCACCATCACGCTCGTCACGCGGATCACCGCAGCGGCCCACCGGGTGCTGGTGAGCACCGCGACTGTGACGCCGACCGACCGCACACCGACGAACAACACGACGACCCGCCGCGTGACCATCGCGTCGCACGCCTAGCCCCCGAACCGGCCGCATCGGCCGGGTCGTCCCCGCGATCTGGCTGCCACCGCGGCGTCCGAGGACCGGTCCGGTCAGCCCCCGCTGACCGGACCGGTCAGGCGATGGGCCAGCGCCGCCGCTTCGATCCGGCTCGGCACGCCGAGCTTGGCCAGCAGGTTCGACACATGGACGCTGACCGTCTTCGGACTGATGAACAGCTGACCGGCGATGCGGGCGTTGGACAGGCCTTCGGCGACCAGCGTCAGCACCTCGCGCTCACGGATAGTCAGTCCGAAGCGGGCCAAGCCGTCGACGACCAGGATCGGATGGTCGCCCGGTTCGGGCTGGGAGAGATTCACCCGGGTACGCCGCGCGAGCGCGGCCACGTCGGACGCCAACGGCCGGGCACCGAGCTCGTGGGCCAGCTCCGCAGCAGCACGCAGCGCCGGCTCGGCCTCGGCGCGCGCGGTGGTCGCGAACAGGTCGGTGGCGAGGCCCAGCAGCGAGTACGCGAGCAGATACGGCTCACCGGCCGCACGAGCGGCCTCGACCGCCGCGGTCCACTCGGCGACGGCGGGACGGCCGGCCCGGCGGCCGCCTTCCGCAGCGGCCAACGCTCGGTAGGCGCGGTGGGGCGCCGTTGTCGCCGGCAGCGCGTCAGTGAGCATGTCCACGAGCTCGGCCAGCGGCGGCACGGCCTCGGGCTGGCGACGATCCCGCGCATGTTGAATCTGCTCGCCCGCTACCCGGGCCGCGAGCCACACCAGCGGCCAGAGGTAGCGGATGAACGGCGCGGTGCCGGCGTCGGCTGAGGCACCGTCGTACCGTTCGGGCAGGCAGGCGACGAGCCGGCGTTCCGCCGCGTCCAGATCGCCTCGGGCGCGGGCGACCTCGGCTTCGGTGAAGCTCAGGCCGGCGCCGAACTGCTCGTCGGCCGCGTCGCGTACGAGCGCCCGTGCCTCGGCGGCGAACGCCTCGGCGTCCTCGAACCGTCCACTCAACGCCGCTAGCTGCCCGCGGACCTCGAGGAGTGTCGCGGCGAAGACACCCTCGGGTTGACCGGCGAGCGCGTCGGAGGCCACCTGGTCGGCGTCATCCCAACGTCCGAGCCGGAACCACGGCTCGGCCAGGTTGCCCGCGAGGAACGCGCCGTACGTGCGGGCAACGCCGAGCTGCCCGGCGAGCGCAATGCCGTCGGCAGCCATGGTTGCTGCGTCCTCGTGACGCCCGAGCATCTCGAGGACATCGGACAGATTGGTGTAGGCGCGCAAGGCCGTGCCCGTGGAGTTCAGCGCGACGGCGAGGGCGAGGCCGGCCCGTAGCTCTGTCAGTCCTGCATCCACGGAGCCTAGATACGTCAGGGCTACGCCGAGGGTCACGCGGGCCTCGGCTTCCTGCTCGCCGGCGCCGAGCGCATGGGCGCTCGCGACGACGCGGGTCGCCGCGTCGGCAGCCTGGGCCATGGTGCCCATCCGCATCAGCGCGGCCGCGAGCGATGCGAGTACGGAGACGAAGGTGATGGACGGCGGTTCCTCGTCGAGCAACGCCAGCGCGCTCTGCGATGCCGCGATGCTCTCGGTGTCGCGGCCGAGCCCGCGAAAGCACAGCGCCTGTTGATCGAGTAGCAGCGCCCGACGGATGGGATCCTGCGTGGTCGCGGTCTCGGCGAGCGCCCGATCCAGCAACGAGACCGCGTGATCGACTGCGCCGGCGTGGAACGACGCGTCCGCGGTCAACCTGAGCAGCTCGACGATGTCGAGGCCGGTGACATCGTCGGCGTCGGCGACCTGCGGCCAGATCCGCAGAGCACGCTCCAGGTGTCGCACTGCCTCAGCGGGAGCGTAGGCGGCGGAGGCGTGCGCCGCGGCGGACACCGAGGCGCGCAGTGCGCGGGGGAGGTCGAGGGCGACGTACCAGTGGTGGGCCTGCGCGGCGAGCGCCGACGCCGGATCGCCGCCGAGCTCGGGTCGTTCGCCGAGCACCTTGCCGTACGCGGCGTGCACCCGCCCGCGCTCGCCGGGCAGCATGTCGTCATATACCGCCTCCCGGCCGAGCGAGTGCCGGAACGCGTAGCCCGGCCCGGCCTCGTCCACGACCAACACCTGGTTCTCCACGCCCTCGCGGATCGCATCGAGCACGGCCTGCTCGTCGGGGCCGGCGACCGCGAGCAGCAGCCGGTGCGACACCGATCGGCCGGCCACCGCGGCGACCTGCAGCACCTGCCGGGCTGCTGGGGAGAGACGATCAACACGGGTGAGCAGCACGTCGCGCAGCGACGGCGGCAGCCGCATCGCGTCGCCGCCGCCGTGCACCAGACCGAGGATCTCCTCCACCAGGAACGCGTTGCCCTCGGACCGCTCGAAGATCAGCTCCACCAGCCGGCGGGGGACACTCGAGCCCTGGATCGCGTCCAGCTGCGCGGCGACCTCGTCCGGTCCGAACCGGTGCAGTTCGATCCGGCGGACGGTACGTACCCGATCCCAGCTGGTGAGCAGCGGGCGCAGTGCGTGCCGCCGGTGGATCTCGTCGGAGCGGTAGGTCGTGACGATGAGCACTGGCGCGTCACGGAGGACCCGGACAAGGTAGGCCAGCAGATCGAGCGTGGACTGGTCGCCCCAGTGCAGGTCCTCGATGATCAGCACAAGTGGCTGCGCGCCGGCCAGCCGCTGGACGACCCCGAGGACGAGCTCGAGCAGCGCCGACGGCTGGCTCGGCGGCCCAGCCGGTTGATCTCCTGCGTCTGGATCGAGGTCGGGCAGCAGCCGCGACAGCTCGCGCCGCGCCGGCCCGAGCAACGTGCTCAGCGCCGCCGGGGGAGTCGAGCGGGCCAGCGTCCGCAACGCGTCGACCAGCGGGGCGAACGGCAACCCCTCCGCGCCGAGCTCCACGCACTGCCCGGACAGCACTCGCACGTCTTCTGTGGCCGCCCGCCGGGCCAGCTCGGTAACCAGACGGGACTTGCCCACGCCCGCTTCGCCGCCGATCACGACCGCGCCGGTCTCGCCGCGGCGCGCTCGCTCCAGCGCCGCGAGCAGCGCGGCCAACTCGTCTTCGCGCCCGATGAACAGCGGGCTCACGAGGACGCTCACCGGCGGTGTCTCGCTGACCGTCCCGCGCTGCGCTCGCCCACGGGCTAAGCGTGCCACCTGTGATCGATCGGGTTGCACGCGGACAGTGCTGGCTGTGCCCAACGCCCTTGAGTCGATGCGGAGCATCAGCTCGGGGGCAGCCGCGCCGCGCCACCGCCGTTTGTAGCCGCGCTCTCGAACCGGCCGCTATGCCGCGTCACCGGCCTACTCGGTCGCGCTGCCTGTTCCTGGCCCTGCCGGCTCGACGTCGAGTGGAAGCGTGACGACGAGCGATGTTCCGCCGCCGGGCGGGCTATCGATCCTGATCGTCCCGCCGAGCGCCTCGACGCGATCTTGTAAGCCGACGAGTCCCGAGCCCCGGCTGGAATCCGCTCCGCCCACGCCGTCGTCGCGAATCGAGAGCAGCAAGCCGCGGTCGCGCAGCCCGAGCGAAACCTCGATGCCCGACGCTTGCGCGTGCTTCGTCGCGTTGGCCAAGGCCTCCGACGCAACGAAGTACGCCGCAACCTCGATCGGCTGAGGGAGCCGCCCATCCGTCGTGACGTCGAGCTCGACGGGAATCGGTGAACGGCGCGCGAGCGTCCGCAAAGCCGGAGCGAGACCGCCCGCGGAAAGGATCGCGGGGTGAATCCCACGCGACATCTCCTGCAGGTCCTCGACCGCAGCGGTCAGTGCAGTCGCAACCCGGGACAGCTCGGTTCGAAGATCGCGCCTCTCGGGAGGGACATTCGCCTCCGCGGCGCGCACCGCCAGGCTGAGCGAGATCAGCCGCTGCTGCGTGCCGTCGTGGAGGTCTCGCTCGATCCGGCGGCGAGCTTCGTCGGCCGCCGTGACGATCCGCCTGCGCGAGGCGGCAAGCTCGGCGCGGCTGTCCGCATTGGCGATGGCGGTGGCGAGAAGCTCCGTGAAGTCGGCCATCCGTTGCTCGGCGTCGGCCGGGAACTGCTCGCGGTTTGTCCCGGCGGCAATCGCCCCCCAGAGAGACCCCCCGACCATGATCGGGACCGCCACGGTGCAGCGAATCCCCAACCGTTGCGCTCTACGTTCGATGAACTCGGAAGCGCGGGTGTAGTCGTCGATGCGAGCCGACCGGCCGGTTCGTACCACCATGGTCAATGCCAACTCCGACTCGAGCTTCACGCGACTGCCCACTGGCAGTTCGTCGCTCGCGGTCCCGCTGCTGGCAACGATGGCCATCGTCCCGTCCGGCTCGAGCAGCCCGATCGTCGTGGCCTGGGCGTCGAGAAGCCGCTCCCCCTCCTTGGCGACAGCTGCGAAGACCTCAGCCGGCGATACGCCCCTGGCGACGATGGTCGCCACGCGCCGCAGCGCCGCTTGCTCGCCCGCGAGCCGCCTCAGCTCGCTTTCGGCCCGCCGGCGCTCCGTCACGTCGCGGGCTACGCCGTACATGGACCTCTCCTCGAGGACCGGAGTCGACGTCCACTCGAGCACTCTGTACGAGCCGTCCTTGCGAACGTACCGGGTCTCGAACGACGCGACCTGCTTCCCTTGGCCGATCCGGGCCGCCTGCGCAGCGGTCGTCTCACGGTCGTCGGGATGGACGAGCTCGAGGTACGGCCGCGACAGGAACTCTTCCGCCGTATAGCCGAGAATCTGCTCGACGGCCGGATTGACGCGCGTGAAATGCCCATCGAAGTCGGCGACCGCGATCAGGTCGGAAGAAAGATTGAAGATGCGGTCGAGCTCGTCTTGCGCCCTGGCCCGCCGCGCCGCGTTGACCCCGAGCGCGCAGGCGAGGGCGGCGAGGACCAGGCCGGCGGCGAGGACGATCCAAGGCAGCACCGCCGCAGCGCCGGAAACCGATTCCAGCGGCACGGCGACGTCGAATCGCTGTCCAGCTGCCGTGAACGTGTTGTGCACGGCTGCCGCGCCCCCAAGATCTCGAGCAGACGTGCCGCCGACGGCGAGCTGCAGCGGCGCAGTGTCCGTAGCCGCGGCGCGCAACGAGGATTCCGGCACGAACAACACCACGAACCCCGGCTTGGCGGCCCCGCCGGTGACGCTCGGGGCGAACCTGACGAGAAAGAGGCCCTTCTCGCCGTCCCGCAGGGTTGCCAGCCGGGTTGCACGTACGTCACCAAGTCCCCTTGCACGGGTCGCCGCCGCAGCCACGCCCGGTTCGCCGCCGAGATCGATCCCGGGCACCGCCACGGGAGGGATGCCGGAGACGAGAGTCGCCGGCAGATACGAGGACCGCGAGCCAACGGGCACGATCCTGAGTCGCCGGTCGATTGTGACGATGGGGTTGCCGGTCCGCCGCTCGTACGCGGCACGCTGCGCAGCCGGAACCTGCTCGACCCACGCAGTGGCGGGAAAGCCTGCCGGGCTGAGCCATCTCGATGCGTTGCTTTCGAACTCCCCGCTCGTGACCCGGCTCCCAGCGACGCTCATCATGAACCGGCCGAGGCTCTCGACGAGCGACGATCCTTGCTCGACGCGCCCGCGGATCTGCGCGGCCGCGATGTCGGCGCGGTGCTCGGAGTCTCGTCGCGCGTCTCGCTCACCGAGCAGGCGGGTCCCGAAAAAAGCCGCAGCGATCACGACGAGGATCAACGCTATTGGTGCGATCTGCCGAGGCCGCACGCTCCACCCCCGTTGCGAAGGACACAATGTTCCTCCGTCGCCGTCACCGGAGGAAGACACGTCCTTGGACGGCGGCGCACGGCGCGCTAATGTGGCGGCGTCGGTCGAGACGGTCCTTGGGTGAATATTCGGCCGTCTCGGCGGTTCTCCTTACCGGGGCGCCGTCGGACCTCCGACCGGCTTCCGCCAGGGCGAGCGCCACGCGCGCTGAACCGTCTCCCCTCCGGATGGGCATCGTCCTCAATGCTCGGGCGAGGAAGTTCGATGACGGACCAGTCCAAGGGCCCAGCCACCGGCGGTTTCCGCCGACCGGTGACCCGCAGGTCGTTCCTCGAGTCTGCGGCAGCGGTGGCCGGTGTGCCGTTCGCTGGATCGTTGATCGCGGCCTGCGGCGGACGAGCCGCGCCCTCCAAGCAGTTGGTCGTCGCGGCGGCAACCACCCCTCCCAGCCTCGACTGGGAGCTCGTGTTCGGCAAGGAGGTGTACGACCACATCTTCAACTTGAACGACCGTCTGACGCGCTGGAAGGAGATCCCGGCGCCCGGCGAGCCGGGCGGCTTCGACCTTGCTTGGCAGGCCAACAACTTCAACGAGATCACCGTGCCGCGCATGGCCGAGGGCTGGGAGGTCACCAACGGCGGGAGGACTTACACGCTCTCGCTCCGAAAGGACTGGCCGAGCCACGCGGGGAACGAGTTCACCGCCGCGGACGTGAAGTGGACGTTCGACCGAAGCTTCGCGCTTCACGGGATCACGAGCTTCTACAACACCCTGTCCACGATCGAGCGACCCGACGATGTCAAGGTCCTCGATCGGTACACGGTCCGCATCGAGCTGGCGGAGCCTGGGCCGAACCTGCTCCTGACGATGAGCGAGTTCTGGCGTGCGATGGTCGACTCCACGCTAGCGAAGAGGCATGCAACGTCCAGCGATCCGTGGGCGAAGCGTTGGATGAAGAGCCACGACGTGGGCTTCGGTCCGTTCAAGCTCGATGACCTCAGCCCCGGGCACCACGTCGTATGGGTGGCCCACAAGGAGCATCCCTTCCCTCCCATGCTCGAGCAGATCACGTTCAAGGAGGTGCCGGAGTCGTCCGACCGGCTCGCCATGCTGATGACCGGAGAAGCGCAGGCCGCTCAGTACCTGTTGCCCACGGACATGCAACGGGTACGGAACAATGCCGATTTGCGCCTGTGGAACTTCCAGGGCTACGTCATTGCGTCATGCCTCATGAACCCCGCGTACCCGCCGCTTGACGACGTCCGGGTCCGACAGGCCCTGTCATACGCGACGCCCTATCCGCAGATCCTCGAGAAGGTCTACCGAGGGTTCGCCGGACCGGCCCACGGCCCGGTTTCGGACCACGCCGCCGGGTTCGACCCCAACCTGCGCACGTACACCTACGACCCGGAACGGGCGCGCGAGCTGCTGCGGGGGGCCGGTTATGGGAACGGGCTCAGGACGACGTTGGCCTACAGCACCGCGGACCCGCTCGGAGAGCTGGTCGGCGCTGAGCTCCAGAGCGCGTTCACGGCCGTCGGAGTGACGCTCGAGCTCGACGCGCTCACGCCCTCGACGTACACGCACGCGCTGTTCAGCGGCAAGCGACCAATGTTCTTCCAGACCTTTGGGGGCGATTCGCCAGACCCCGCCTACGCGCTAGGGGTCTTCTACCAGTCGAAGAGCTCCAACAATTGGGGTGGATACGCGAGCGCCAAGACCGACGCCTGCTTGGCCAAGGCAGGGCGCCCCCAACTCGATTGGGACCAGCGCGTTGAGGACCACAAGCGCTGCGTGAAAATAATCGTGGACGACGCCCCTTGGCTCTGGATCGCGCAACCCGGCTTCCAGGTGAGCACGCGTAGGAACTTGACCGGGATCAACTGGTATGCCGGCGAGGCGGTCGACTGGTCCAAGGTCGGCTACACGAGCTGATTCCGGGGCGGGCAACTGCTACTTGCCGCCAGGTGGCCAGGGCTCAATCAGCCTCCCGCACCGGTCCACGGCAGAAGCGAGGATCTCCCGGTCCAGGTAGGCACTTAGGCCCTGTCCTGTGGGCTCGACCGCGGGCAGGCTTCGGGTATGACGGCAGTCGAGGTGGAGAACGACGGCGTCGACGCGATTCGCGCCGACGGCGGGCTCGTGCATATCCGGGCCGTCTCGGGCGGTGACGGCGACGGGATACGCGCTTTGCACGAACGCGCTTCTGATCGCTCGATCTACTTGCGGTTCTTCAGCGTCAGCCGAGCCACCGCCGAGAGCTACATCGCCACCTTGACCCGGCCCAGCGCGCGTGATCATCACGCGCTCGCGGCGTGCCTGCACGGCAAGATCGTCGGCGTCGCGTCCTTCGAACGACTCGACGAGAGCGACGCCGAGATCGCCCTCATCGTGTCCGACGAGTGCCAACACGAAGGCATCGGCATGCTGCTGCTGGAGCATCTGGCCAGCGTCGCCCGGCACGCCGGCATCCACCGGTTCGTCGCCGACGTGCTCAGCGAGAACCGGGTGATGACCCGGCTGTTGCGCGACGTCGGGTTCGTCATGGCCACCGTCTCCGAGCGGGAAACGACCCGGGTCATGCTGACTCTCGACCCGGTCGAGCCGGTGGTGGCGGCCATCGCGGAACGCGATCGTTCCGCCGACGCGGCGAGCCTGACCCCGATGCTCGCGCCCCGAGCCATCGCGATGGTGGGCGTCAGCGACCGCGTGGCCTCGGTCGGTCACCAGGTGCTCAGCAACATTCTCGCGGCCGGGTACACCGGCAGCCTTCACGTGGTCAACCCCCATCACACTTCGGTGCTCGGAGTGCCGTGCGTGTCGTCACCGGCCGCGCTGCCGACTGCGCCGGACCTCGTGATCGTGGCGGTTCCCGCGCCCGCAGTGGCCGACGTAGTGAAGGCCTGCGGAGAGCGCGGCGCCAAGGCTGTACTGCTGCTCAGCGCCGGATTCGGCGAGGCCGGTCCGGGCGGTCGCGCCCTGCAGGACGAGGTGCTCGTGATCGTGCGCGAGTTCGGGATGCGGATGGTCGGCCCGAACTGTGTCGGGCTGGTGAACACCGATCCCGCGGTGCGCTTGAACGCCACCTTCGCCGAGCTGCCGATGGAACCCGGTGCGGTGGCCATGATGGCGCAGTCCGGTGCCTTCGGGATCGCGTTCGTCTCGGCGGCCCAGCGCGCCGGTATGGGTGTATCGCAGTTCGTATCTGTCGGGAACAAGGCCGACGTCAGTGGCAATGACCTCCTGCTGCGGTGGGAGCGCGACCCCGGCACCCGGGTGATCGGCATGTACCTCGAGTCCCTCGGCGATCCGCAGCGCTTCGCCCGCATCGCGCGGCGGGTGTCGCGTAGCAAGCCGATCCTGGCGATCAAGTCCGGTCGCAGCCCGGCCGGGCAGCGGGCCGGTCAGTCGCACACGGCGGCGGCGGCGTCCTCGGAGGTGGCGGTGGACGCGGCGTTTCGCAGCAGTGGCGTCCTGCGCATGGCGACGATGCAGGACATGCTTGACGCGGCCCGGGTCCTCAGTGAGCAACCGCTGCCGTCTGGCCCGCGGGTGGCCGTCGTCGGCAACTCCGGTGGCCCGGGCATCCTGGCCGCCGACGCGGCCGCGGCCGCCGGTCTCGTGACGGTCGAGTTCGAGCCGGCCACGCGGGACCGGTTGCGCGTGGCCGTCCCGGCGGCGGCCTCGACCCAAAACCCCGTCGATCTCGGTGCCGGGGCCACGCCGGACGAGGTCCGCGCGGCCATGGCGGTCCTGCTCGCCGCCGACGAGGTGGACGCCGTGTTGACCGTATTCACCCACGTCGCAGTGAGCGACGCTGAGCAGATCAACCTCGCCGTCCTGACGAGCGCCGCCGGGTCGAACAAGCCGGTCCTGGCCACGGAGGTGGGCTGTGCCGAGCGGTCGGTTCCGATCACCGGCACGAACCGGTCGCTCCCGTTCTTCACCTTCCCGGAATCAGCCGCGGCCGCTCTCGGCGTTGCCTACCGCTACTGGCAGATCAGATCGGAAGCGGCGCCCCTCGCCGTGCCGCCGGCGGCTGTGCAGGCCTCGGCAGCGCGGGAGCTGGTGGGGTCGGTGTTGGCGGCCGATAGGGAATGGCTCGATCCGGACGAGACGGGTCGGCTGCTCGGTCACTACGGCGTGCCGGTCTGCCCGCAACGGGTGGTTCACTCGGTCGACGAGGCCGCGCGGGCCGGCGGCGAGCTCGGCTACCCGGTGGCGGCGAAGCTGGCGGCAGCGGGCGTCCACAAGACCGAGCTCGGCGGGGTGCGGTTGGGTCTTGATGACGCCGATGCGTTGCGCAACGCCTATCGCGAACTCGCGGCGGTGACCCCCGATCCGCTCGCCGGCGTGCTCGTTCAGCCGATGGTGGGCCACGGCACCGAGATCATCGTGGGCGTGGTGCGGGATCCGCAGTTCGGACCGCTCGTCATGCTCGGCGCCGGTGGGGTCCTGGTCGATCTGCTCGACGACCGCGCGTTCCGGCTCGCGCCCCTCGCTGCGGCCGAAGCCGACACCATGATCGGCGAGTTGCCGCTGGCTCGCCTGCTCGACGGCTACCGCGGAGCCCCGGTCGTGTCCCGCGCGGCCCTCCGTGACGTCCTGGTCCGGATCGCCGCTCTGGCCGCCGATCTGCCCGAGATCGCTGAGTTGGACGTCAACCCGCTCGTCGGCACGGACGACGGCCTCATCGCGGTCGACGCCCGGATCCGGGTCGAAGCGCCGGCCCCATCGCGTGACCCGCTGCTGCGACAGTTACGTGGACCGGTTGTGACATCGAGAGGAAGCAGTCATGAGAACTGATCGATCGCCTGTCGTCGTCGGAATCGACGGTTCGGACAGCGCCACTGCGGCCGCGCTCTGGGCGGTCGGGGAAGCACGGTCCCGCCAGGCGCCGCTGCGTCTGGTGTACGCGTTCTCCGGCACTGGGGCCGTGTCATCGATGGCGATGCACGGCGACCTCGCGCTGCCCGAGATCGGCGTCCTGCGGTCCGCCGCGAAGACCGTGCTCGACGAGGCGGCGAGCCGTGTGGCGATCGTGGCGCCGGATGTCGAGGTCAGTACGTACGCCTACGACGGCGACGCTGCCACCGCGCTGGTGGACGAGGCGCGGGACGCGGCGACAGTGGTGCTCGGCTCTCGGCGCCTCGGCGCCCTGGGTTCGATGCTTCTCGGCTCGGTCGCGACGATGGTGACGGCTCGCGCCGAGTGCCCGATCGTGGTCGTGCGCGGGGCGGCAGTACCGCCGGAAGAGGGTTCGGCCGTGATTCTCGGCGTTCAGGCCGACGAGAATTCCGCAACCGCGATCAGCTATGCCTTCGACTACGCGAGTCGCCATGCGGTCCGGTTGCACGCCGTGTTGTGCTGGCATCCGGATCGGCTCGCGCAGATGTCGTGGCGTCCCGAGCAGCCGGTGCCGCCGCGCGTGCAGGCTTGGCTGTCCGAGGCCCTGGCCGGCTGGCGGGAGAAGTTCCCGGACGTCGAGATGCACGCCGCGGTGACCCGGGAGCACCCGGTCGAGGGCCTCGTCGCCGCCTCTAACGGCCAGTGCCTGCTCGTTGTCGGCACCCACAACCGGGGCGCCCTGGCGGGCACCCTGTTGGGGTCCGTCAGCCAAGGCGTCCTTCATCACGCGACGTGCCCGGTGGCGGTCGTGCCGCCACCGATCGTCGACCACCCGTCGGCGTAGGCCGTCAGGCGTCGCGGCGCTTGAGCAGATAGCCGTCCCAACTTTGGGTGTCCCTCAAGGGACCCGCCGTTGAGCCGCACGTCCGTGCGGCCACGCGGGCCGAGGGACCCGACAGTCAGGGTGGTGGCTCGATACCCGCACGTTCGTGTGGAAAAATCCGCTCGCCGAAGGAATTCGACGCTACTCTAGCCATAACCGTGCGTTCGTGCGGCCAAGGCGGTGATGTGGATGACGGGCTCCAGTGGTTCGTTGGCAGCTACCGTGCGCGCGCGCCGGCGGCGCCTTCACCTGGACCAGGCGGAGCTGGCCGATCTCGCCGGCGTCTCGGAGCGGTTCGTGTACGCGTTGGAGAACGGCAAGCGTTCGGTGCAATTGGACAAGGTCCTTGCGGTTCTGTCCGCGCTGGGTCTGCATCTCGAGGTCCACCGCGGCGCGGACAGCGAGATCCGATGACCAGCCCTGACGACGATCTCGAGCATCTCCGCGCCGTCGACCAGGCCGATGTCTACAAGGCGGGGCGACGCGCGGCCACTCTCACCCGCACGGGAGCCGGCGTCGAATTTCGCTACCTGCCCGACTGGGTCGACGGTGGCCGCCCGGCCGTGGCCACGACGCTGCCCGTCACGCCGGAGCCCGTCGTTCGTCCAGCCGGCGCGGTGCCCGCGTACTTCGCCGGTCT
>JAVHVD010000432.1:0-4100 GCA_032160745.1 Pseudonocardiales bacterium | reverse complement strand
GACCTGAACCTGGTAGTTCAGCTCGGCGCCGAGCAGCTGCAGCGTCTCTTCGTTCACCGACTGGGTAGCGGTCACCATCTCGCCGAGGTGGAACATCACCTGGACGAGCGAGGCCGGGTTCGCGTCGATCTTGTCGGCGAAGTCGGACAGCGAGGCACCGCGCGGCAGACGCAGGACGTCGCCGTTGCCACGGGGGACCTGGACGCCGCCGATCGACGGCGCGGACATGTTGTCGAACTCGGCTCTGCGCTGCTTCTTGCTCTTCTTGCCGCGCGCGGCCGGTCCGCCACGTCGGCCGAACGCACCCGCTGTGCTGGCGCCGCGACCACCGCGACCGCCACCACCAGGACGGCCTCCGCCGCCGCGGTACGGACCGCCGGCGCCGCCGGGACCACCCGGACCACCCCCGGGACCACCGGGACCGCCGGGACCACCGGGGCCACCGCCGGGACCGCTGCGGAACCCACCGCCACCGCCACCCGGACGACCGCCCGGAGCGCCGGGTCGGGCGGCGGGACCGCCGGGACCGCCCGGACGAGCACCGGGGCCACCGGGGGGGCCGCCGCGGGCGCCAGGACGGGTGGGCATCATGCCCGGGTTGGGCCGGGGCGGCATCATGCCGGGGTTCGGCGGACGCGGGCCACCGGGGCGCGGCGGCATGCCGGCTGCGCCGGGCGTACGTGGAGTGGCCGGGCGCGGTGCCGCAGCACCGCCGCCGACGCCGAAGGGGTTGTTGCCGACCCGGGGACCGGGTCGCGGACCGCCGGGCGGTGCAGCTGCCGGCGCGCCCGGCGCCGACGAGGCGGCGGGGGCAACCGGCGCCGAGGGGGCGCTGGGGGCCGCAGCTGCGGGCGGGGCGGCCGGCTCGGGGGCCTGGACGACCGGTGGCTCGGGAGCCACCGAGGGCTGGGTCGGCGCGGCGGGCGCGGCGGGCGCGGCGGGCGCGGCTTCGGCCGGTGCAGCGGCCGCGGCCTTCTGTGCCTTCTGCGTCGATGCCTTCTTGGCCGGCGCCGGTTCGGCGTCCGGGAATGCCTCGCGAAGTTTGCGGGCCACCGGTGCTTCCACGGTGGACGAGGCGGTCTTGACGTACTCACCCATCTCGGTGAGCTTTTCGATTGCGACCTTGCTGGTCAGCCCGAGCTCTTTGGCTAGGGCCGAAACGCGGATCTTGCCTGGCACGTGTCTCCTTCGGGAGGACCGTGCGACAACCCGCGCGGTCCCGTCTAGACGGTGGTCTTGCTCATCGCTGGTGCTTCATCGAGTGCTCATTAGCTCTTCATCTCCTGCGGGGTTCCGCTGGGTGGATTCCTGCCGCTGTCAACCTACTGTCAACCTGCGCAACGTACTCGCTCACCGCTGTCGGGTCGACCGGACCGGGCACGCGGAGTGCCCGGGCGAAGGCCCGGCGCCGCCCTGCGAGTTCGACACATCTCTGGTCGGGGTGCAGCCATGCGCCCCGGCCGGGGATGCGCCGACGGGTGTCGGCCACGACGGGCAAGGCAACAGGCCCGCGGCCGAGCAGATCGCTCGGGCTCCGGGCCTCCGGAGAACGTGGTGCTTTCGCCGCCTCGCCAGTCGCATCCGGCGCCACTACGACGCGGAGCAACTCGGCAGCCGCAACCCGCTGCCGACATCCGATGCACGTTCGGGTCGGGCGCTGTGGGGACACAGGGGCCCGTCCTTCTCGACTCGGATGCCGTCGACGAGCGGCGGCCGTCCTCAAGTCTACCCCTCCGGGACCGAAGCGGCCGATTCCCCTGACGCCTCAGGGGTCTCGTCCTCGGAGTCGCTGTGGATGTCGATGCGGTGGCCGGTGAGCCGGGCCGCGAGCCGGGCGTTCTGACCTTCGCGGCCGATCGCGAGCGAGAGTTGGAAGTCGGGGACGACGACGCGCACCTGCTGCGTGGCCGGATCGACCACTTCGCTCGACACCACCTGGGCGGGAGACAGGGCATTCCCGACGTAGGTAGCCGGGTCCTCGGCCCAGTCGATGATGTCGATCTTCTCGCCGTGCAGTTCGGCCACGACGTTGCGGACCCGCTGGCCCATCGGGCCGATGCACGCGCCCTTGGCATTCAGGGCGTCGACGCTCGTCCGGACAGAGATCTTTGAGCGGTGCCCGGCCTCGCGGGCAACGGCGACGATCTCGACGCTGCCGTCGGCGATCTCCGGCACCTCGAGCGCGAACAGCTTCTTCACCAGGTTGGGATGGGTCCGACTGACCGTGACCTGCGGTCCGCGCGGGCCGCGGGCCACGCCGACGACGTAGGCCTTGATCCGGATGCCGTGGCGGTACTCCTCCCCCGGCACCTGCTCGGACTGGGGCAGCAGGGCCTCGACCTTGCCGATGTCGATCAGGACGAGGCCGCGCTGCGACGCCTGGGCGTCGGCCTGGACCACCCCGGTGACGATGTCGCCCTCGCGGCCGGAGTACTCGCCGAAGGTCTGGTCGTGCTCGGCGTCGCGCAGGCGCTGCAGAATCACCTGCCGGGCCGTCATCGCCGCCACCCGGCCGAAGTCGGTCGGGGTGTCGTCGTACTCCTCCTCGATCTCACCGTCCGGGCCGATCTCCTGCGCCCACACGACCACCTCGCCGGTCTTGCGGTCGATGGCGACGCGGGCGTGCGGCATGGAGTGCGGCGTGTGGCGGTAGGCCGTGAGCAGCGCGGTCTCGAGTGCACCGATCAGCGTCTCGAACGAGATCTCTTTCTCGCGCTCGATGCTGCGCAGGGCGGCGAGGTCGACGGACACCATGACTAGTCCTCCTCCTCGTCGTCGCTCGCTCCGCGAGCGTCGCTCGTGCGATTGAACTCGACCTGCACCTTGCCGCGACCCACCTGGGCCCATGGGAGCTGTCGCGGCGAGCCGTCGACGTCCAGGGTGACGCCCGTGTCGTCGGCAGCGGTCACTCGACCGGTGATCGTGGTCTCGGCCTTCTGCATGGTGACCAGCCGGCCCACGGCACGGCGCCAGTGGCGCGGTTCGGTGAGCGGCCGGTCGACCCCCGGGGAGCTGACCTCCAGGACGTAGGCACCGGCAAGCGCACGCGGGCTCGCCGGATTCTCGGCGTCGGCGTCGAGGGCGTCGGACACGACGCCGCTGACGACAGCCACGGCGTCGAGATCGATGCCGCCGTCGGCGTCGACGATCACGCGCACCAGGCTGCGTCGACCGGCCGAGGTCACGCTGATGTCCTCGAGGTCGTACCCGGCGTCGCCGACGATCGGGCCGAGCAGGTCGAGCAGGTGCTCTCGGGCCTGAGCCGCGGACGCACCTGCAGTCGCGGGCGGCATGGTCGGCTCCTCGGGGTCGCGCGTGCAGTTGTGACGTGAAAGCGTATCGGGCTCTGCCAAACTGGCTGCGACATGGACGATTCCAGACCGCGGCCGCGGCACACCCCGCCGCCCGCACCGGCCCCACCGCCCCCCTCTCCCCCACCCCCGCCGGCACCGGGCGCAGCGCCCGCGCCCCGACGCTCGACTTCCCGGCGCTGGTTCCTCGCGGGGGGCGCCGTCGTAGTGCTCGGCGCCGGAGGCGGCGTCGCCGCGGAGTTCGTCCGAGACGACCACGCGGACGAGCCGCCACCGGTGGCGCCCGCCGCCCTGGTCGCGGCCGCCGCGGCCGAGCGGATGCTCATCGCCGATCTCGACGCGACCACAGGCGGTTCGACCGACGTGCGCCGGGTGATCACGCAGGTCCGGGCCGATCACGCCGCCCATTTGGCTGCGCTCACCGGCCTGCTGGCCCGGTATCGCAAGCCGCCCAGCACCGCCTCAGCCTCTGCCGTCCCCGGCAAGCCGCGCACGTTGGCGCAACTCAACGCGGCCGAGCGCGCGGCCTCATCGGCCGCGGCCCGCCACGCGGCCGCCCTCGACGCCGCGCTCGCGGCGCTGCTGGCCAGCATTGCGGCCTGCGAGGCCACGCACGCGGAGCTGCTCAAATGACAACCTTCGACGCGGCCTGGCAGGACGCGCTGGCGGCCGAGCAGCAGGCGGCGTTCGGCTACTCACTGCTCGGCCCGCGCCTGTCCGGCCCGGATCAGCAGCTCGCCGTCAGCTGCTCGGACGACCATGAGACACGGCGCGACGCCACCGCCGCTG
>JAVHVD010000431.1:0-4880 GCA_032160745.1 Pseudonocardiales bacterium | reverse complement strand
GCGCCCGCGGGCGAGAGCCTGCTCGTCCGGGAGGGCGACATCGCGGCGGACTACCTCGAGCGACTGCTGGACATCGTCGACTACGACGGCGACATCGATCTCGACGTCGAGAACGACCGCGCCATCGTGGCCATCGTCGGCAGCGATCTGCACGCGCTCGTCGGTGGCCGCGGCGAGACCCTCGACGCCCTGCAGGAACTCACCCGACTCGCCGTTCAACAGCAGACAGGCGTCCGCAGCCGGCTGATGCTTGACGTCAGCGGTCATCGGCAGGCCCGCCGGACGGAGCTGCAGAAGCTCGCAACCGACACCGCCGCACGGGTGCTCGAGAACACCGAGCCGGTCCGGCTCTCGCCGATGAACCCGTTCGAGCGCAAGGTCGTGCACGACGCGATCGCGGCGATCGACGGCGTGCGCAGCGAGTCCGAGGGCGAGGAGCCGGCACGGCGGGTAGTCGTACTCGTCGAGCGGTGACCCCGGCCGACGACCGAGGCGCGGCGGCGACATCGAGCGCACCGGCGGCACCGCCCGCGGCGACTTCGATCTTCGGCGCTCGGCTCGAGCTGGCGACCCGCTTCGCTGACCGCCTCGCGGCGGACGGCGTCATGCGCGGCCTGATCGGCCCGCGGGAGGTCCCGCGGCTCTGGGAGCGCCACCTGCTCAATTCGGCCGTCGTCACAGATCTGCTTCCCGTGGGCGCACGCGTGGTCGATGTCGGCAGCGGCGCCGGTCTACCGGGTGTGCCTATGGCGATCCGGCGCCCCGATCTGCGTGTCGACCTGGTGGAGCCGATGCTGCGGCGGACGGATTTCCTCACCGATGTCGTAGCCGAGCTGGGACTGGCGGACGCGGTCCGGGTCATCCGGGGCCGGGCGGAGGAGATGACCGTGCGCGAACAGCTCGGTTCCGCGGATTGGGTGGTCGCGCGGGCTGTTGCGCCGCTCGATCGGCTGGTCAAATGGTGTCTTCCACTCCTGGCGCCAGGAGGCCGGCTGCTGGCATTGAAGGGCGTCACCGCGGCGGACGAGGTGGCAGAGCACGGGACGACGATTCGCAGCATGGGCGCGTCTGCACTGGACGTGCAGCGGATCGGCGAGGCGGATCCCCACACCGCCACCTGGGTGATCGTGGTGCAGCGTTCGGCGACCGGGCGGCTCCCTCAAGCGAGAAAGGGACGCGTATGACGGAGTATCCGACGCCTGCACCCATCGTCGATGCCGAGGCGGTTTCACGTGGAACGGCACCGACAGGGACCGTTGTTTCACGTGAAACAACGGCGGAGCAGCCGGATCAGTCGGAGCTCCCAAGTGCGCAGCGGCGCGAATCGGTGGCTGTTTCACGTGAAACCGAGTCGGACACCCCCATAGCCCGGGAGGCGGCCCAGGCCGTGCACGTTCTCAACGTGCGCCAGGAATTTTGGCCTCGGCCGGCGGCGACTCGGGTGCTCACCGTGGCCAATCAGAAGGGCGGCGTCGGCAAGACAACCAGTGCCGTGAACATCGCCGCCGCGCTTGCCATGCACGGACTCCGGGTGCTGCTGATCGACCTGGATCCGCAGGGCAACGCCAGCACCGCGCTCGGCATCGAACACACGGTGGGCACGCCGTCCATCTACGACGTCCTGCTCGGCGGCCGACCCCTTGCCGAGGTCGGCCAGCAGGCCGGCTTCGCGCCCACGCTCACCTGCATTCCAGCCACCCTGGACCTCGCTGGCGCCGACATCGAACTCACCTCCCAGGTCGCGCGCGAATATCGACTGCAGCGCGCGCTCACCGCGTTTCTCGCGACCGACGTCGAGTTCGACTACGTCCTGATCGACTGCCCGCCGTCGCTCGGGCTGCTGACCCTCAACGCGCTCGTCGCCGCGCGAGAGGTGCTCATCCCGATCCAGTGCGAGTACTACGCACTCGAAGGCCTGGCTCAACTGCTCAACACCGTCGACTTGGTGACCTCGCACCTGAACCCGCAGCTGGAGGTCACCACCGTGCTGCTCACCATGTACGACAGCCGCACCCGCCTCGCCGACCAGGTCGCCGACGAGGTGCGCCGGCACTTCGGGCCGCTCGTGCTGGAACCGGTGATCCCGCGCAACGTCCGGGTCTCGGAGGCGCCGGGCTTCGGGCAGACAGTCATCACCTACGACGCCGGCTCGCGCGGAGCCATCGGCTACGTTCAAGCCGCCCGGGAGATCGCCGAACGCGGCGGACGAGCAGCCGATGCCGAGGGAGACCCGGTGGATGACAAGCATGGTGAGTGACCAGCA
Organism: Pseudonocardiales bacterium; assembly: GCA_032160745.1. Classification (GTDB taxonomy): domain Bacteria; phylum Actinomycetota; class Actinomycetes; order Mycobacteriales; family Jatrophihabitantaceae; genus Jatrophihabitans. The sequence continues at coordinate 2,617 of JAVHVD010000431.1, read as the reverse complement.
TGGTGAGTAACAAGCAGCGACGGGGCGGTTTGGGCCGTGGCCTCGGCGCGTTGATCCCCACGTCGGCGACCGAGGAGCAGGCACCGCCCGGCCCGACCTCGCTGCCGACCCGCCTCGGTGACGGATCAACCGAGCCACCGGTGCTCGGGCCGTCCACCGACAGCGACGGCCCCGTACCGGTACCCGGTGCCAGCCTGGCCGAACTGGCGATCACCGAGATCCATCCCAACGCCAAGCAGCCGCGCCAGGTGTTCGACGAGGACGCGCTCGCCGAGCTCACCCATTCCATCCGCGAGTTCGGAGTTCTGCAGCCGGTCGTCGTGCGTGCCGATCCGGACGGCGGCTACGAACTGGTGATGGGGGAGCGGCGGCTGCGCGCCGCGGCGGCCGCGGGGCTGGAGACGATCCCGGCGATCGTGCGCACCACCGCCGATGACGCGATGCTGCGCGACGCGCTGCTGGAGAATATCCACCGCGCACAGCTGAACCCACTCGAGGAGGCGGCCGCCTACCAGCAGCTGCTCGAGGAGTTCGGCACCACGCATGAGGAGCTCGCGCACCGGATCGGCCGCAGCCGGCCGCAGGTGTCCAACACGATCCGGCTGCTCAACCTGCCGATCGCGGTGCAGCGGCGCGTGGCGGCGGGAGTGCTCTCGGCCGGCCATGCGCGCGCGCTGCTGAGCCTCGACGATGCCGACCAGCAGGACGAGGTGGCCGGCCGGATCGTGGCCGAGGGGCTCTCGGTCCGCGCCACCGAAGAGCTCGTGTCCCTGCTCCTGCGGGGCGGGAACGAGAACAAGCCGACGCGGGCCGCCCCCGGGAAGCGGTTCACCGCACCGGCGGTCACTGAGCTCGCGAACAAGCTGTCCGACGCCTTCGACACCCGGGTGCGGGTCGACATCGGCCGGCGCAAGGGCAAGATCACCGTCGAGTTCGCCTCGATCGACGATCTCGAGCGGATCGTCGCGGTGATGGCCCCGCAGCTGGCCACCCGGCCGGCCGGCGAGCCCGAGGCTCAGTCGAACGAGCCGTAACGAACGACGTCGGCGAGGCTCCGGCGACCCCGCTTGAGCGAAGGCGACCGGAGGTCCGGCGCCGGATGGCCGAGGCTGATCACCCCGACCGGGGCGAGCCCGGCCGGCACGTGGAACGTCTCGAACAGCGCGCCCCACCGGTCAGGCGGAACCCCGAAGAAGCAGGCCGCCAGCCCCTCCTCCTGGACACCGAGTAGGAAGATCATCGCCGCCATGCCGGTGTCGACGTGCCAGTAGGGAACCGGCCACCGGGCCTCATCCCGATCCGTCTCGCCCTTGTCCGGCTCGGCGTAGCGGTCGAGGTACGCGTCCCGGTCGGAGAAGAAGATCACCAGCACCGGAGCGCGCTGCAGCCGCTCCCGCCACGAGTCCGGAGGACCGTCACTGGTAGCCGCCCAGAAGCGGGCGCGCGACGTTATGTCGTCCAGGACGAGAAATCTCCAGCCCTGGGTATGGCCGGCCGAGGGCGCCCGAATCGCCAGGTTCAGCAGGGTATCGACCGTTTCTCGCGATACCGGCCGGTCCGGGTCGTACGAGCGGATCATCCGGCGGCCGTAGACGGCGTCGCGCAGTTCCATCGCGCCACCCTGCCACGCGCCGCCGATATCGCTTCGGCCGACCGGCACCCGATGTGCGATCGTGTGAACCGTGGACCTGATGCAATCGCGCAAGCTGGCGAACGTCTGCTACGACATCCGCGGGCCGGTTCTCGACGAGGCCAAGCGTCTCGAAGAGGAGGGACGCCGGATCATCAAGCTCAACATCGGCAACCCGGCACCCTTCGGCTTCGAGGCGCCGGACGAGATCCTGGTCGATGTCATCCGCAATCTGCCGACGGCCCAGGGGTACTCGGACTCGCAGGGCCTGCTCTCGGCCCGGACCGCGATCGTCCAGCACTACCAGGAGCAGGGCATCGACACGGTCGACGTCGATGACGTCTGGCTGGGCAACGGGGTCAGCGAGCTGATCACCCTGAGCCTGCAGGCGCTGCTCGACAACGGCGACGAGGTGCTCGTGCCCACGCCGGACTACCCGCTCTGGACCGCCTCGACCTCGCTGGCCGGCGGTCGTCCGGTGCACTACCTCTGCGACGAGTCGAACGGCTGGCAGCCGGACCTCGACGATCTGCGCAGCAAGATCACCGAGCAGACCAAGGCAATTGTCGTCATCAACCCGAACAACCCGACCGGAGCGGTGTACTCGGCCGAGGTGCTGGAAGAGATTGCTGCTCTCGCTCGGGAGCACGGCCTCGTGGTGATGGCCGACGAGATCTACGACAAGATCCTCTACGACGACGCCGTCCACGTGCCGTTCGCGAAACTGGCTCCCGACGTGTTCGCGCTGACGTACAACGGCCTGTCCAAGGCCTATCGGGTGGCCGGCTTCCGGTCCGGCTGGATGATGGTGAGCGGGCCGAAGCGACACGCCACCAGCTACCTCGAGGGCATCACGATCCTCGCCAACATGCGGCTCTGCGCGAACGTACCCGCGCAGCACGCCGTCCAGATCGCCCTCGGCGGGCGGCAGAGCATCCGCGATCTCATCCTGCCGGGCGGCCGGCTGCTCGAGCAGCGCGACGCCGC
>JAVHVD010000430.1:0-17958 GCA_032160745.1 Pseudonocardiales bacterium | reverse complement strand
CTGGTGCGGCGCGATCCGCCCGGCGTCCTTGAGTTCGCCGAGCCGGCGTGCGGTCAGCTGGGTGTGCTGCAGCGACACCGCCATGTCGGCCAGCTTCTTCTGGGTGAGCTGGAACCCGGCGATCGGCTTGCCGAACTGGGTGCGGGTGGCGGCGTAGTCGAGCGTGGCCGCCAGCGCATCGCGCGCGGCGCCGGTGACACCCCAGATGATGCCGAAGCGCGCCTCGGTGAGGCAGCCGAGCGGTGCCTTCAAGCCGGCGGCCTCGGGCAGTCGACTCGCCTCGGGCACCCGCACGTCGTCCAGGACCAGCTCGCTCGTGACCGACGCGCGCAGCGAGATCTTGTGGTGGACGTCCTGCGTCGTGAAGCCGGGCATTCCCTTCTCGACCAGGAAGCCGCGCACGCCCTCGTCGGTGCGCGCCCACACGACGGCGACGTCCGACAGCGAGCCGTTCGTGATCCACATCTTGTTGCCGGACAGGATCCAGTCGGCGCCGTCGCGCACCGCCCGTGTGCGCATCGATCCCGGGTCGGAGCCGGAGTCCGGCTCGGTGAGCCCGAAGCAGCCGATGAGCTCGCCCTTGGCCATGCCGGGCAGCCACCGCTGCTTCTGGTCCTCGCTGCCGTACGCGTAGATGGCGTACATCGCGAGCGACCCCTGGACGCTGACCAGCGAGCGGAGCCCGGAGTCGACGCTCTCCACCTCCGCGCACACCAGCCCGTACTGCGACGCCTTCGCGCCCTGACAGCCGTAGCCGTCCAGGTGCATGCCGAGCACGCCGAGAGCACCGAACTCCTGCGCGAGCTCGCGGGCGGGGAGCATGCCGTCCTCGAACCATTTCTGGATGTTCGGACGCAACCGGTCGTCGGCGAACTTGCGAACCGTGTCGCGCAGCAGGCGGTCCTCGGGATCCAGCTCGTCGTCGAGATCGAGCAGGTCGAGGCGGTCGAGGGCGTCGCTCATGAATCCAGACGCTACGCCGTGGGCGGCCGACGCCGCAGTGGTCCGGCGCACGCCGCACGGGGGCAGACGCGACGGAATCGCATGCGCACTGGCTACGCTTCCGCTCATGCCGCAGTCGCTCGATTTCGACCCGATCGACCGAGCCGGCGACCTCTGGCAGCGGCACTGGCCCGAGCAGGAGCCGGACGTGTACGCGTCGATGCGGGCGGTCACATCGATCATGCGCGCGCACCAGATCCTGATCGCCGAGCTGGATGCGATGCTGCGGCCGCTCGGGATCACGTTCAGCCGGTACGAGGCGCTGGTGCTCCTCGTCCACTCGCAGGACGGCGCGCTGCCACTGTCCAAGATCGGTGAGCGATTGCAGGTGCATGCAACGTCGGTGACCAACGTGGTCGACCGGCTCGAGGCCGCCGGGCTGGTGCGCCGGGAGCCGAACCCGCGTGACGGTCGCGGGACTCTCGCCGTTATCACCGACGAGGGGCGCAAAGTGGCCGACGAGGCGACGATCGCCTTCAACGACGCGCGGTTCGGCATGTCGGCGCTCGGACTGGCCGAGCTCGAGCAGCTGTTCGAGATTTTGCGAAATCTCCGCGTGGACGCCGGCGATTTCGCCGACACCGACTGACGAATCGGTCCGTGCCGCACATGAAGGGCGATTCGGCCGTAGCCTGCGGTCGCGGCGCGCGGACGCGGGTCGCCGGCTACGGGATCGCATCCGACCTCGCCGTCACGGGTGCTGGGCCTCACCGACAAGTATCCCGGTTTCGTCCCTCCACGCCGATAGGAGCGCACCATGTGGCACCGCATGTTCGCCGAGCAGATCCCCTTCGACGAGAAGCTGTTGCGGACGGTGCTGGTCTACGCCGTCGTCGCTGTGCTGATCCGCGTGACCGGGAAACGAAGCCTGGCCGGGATGAACACACTCGACATCGCCGTGGTGTTCCTGCTGTCCAACGTCGTCCAGAACGCGATCATCGGCAACGACCTCAGCGTCACCGGCGGCGCGATCGGCGCGGTCACGCTCGTTGCCGTGGACGCGCTGCTCAACCGGCTGGCTGTGAGCAGCTCGCTGGTCGCGCGAATCTTCGACGGCAGCGCGACGCAGGTCATCGAGAACGGAGCGGTGCTTGAACGGCCGGCGCGCCGGCTCGGGCTGCGCGACGCCGAACTCGCGCACGCCGTCCGCATGCAGAACGGTGAGGACATCGCGCAGGTCCAGACGGGCGTACTCGAGCCCAGCGGTCAACTGCTGGTGACCCTGAACCCGTCCGAGCAGAGCGCCACCAAGGCCGATGTCGCGCACCTTACCGAGCAGCTGGCGCGGATCGAGGCCGCACTCGCCGCCGGGGGCTGAAGACTGGGCTCGCGTACCGTCGCGATCACTGCCAAGATCGTGCTCGACCCGGCGCGCCGCTTGGTCGACGGAGATTCAGCGACCCTGGGGGTCCTCGATGACATTCGGCGAGGCAGTCAGCAGCGGCTTGAGCAAGTACGCGACGTTCAGCGGCCGGGCCAGACGGTCGGAGTATTGGTACTTCTTCCTCTTCAACGTCATCGTCAGCATCGTCGCGGCGATCATCGACGCCGCGATCGGCACGCCCGCCCTGCAGATCATCGTTGGGCTCGGCTTGCTGGTACCGGGCATCGCTGTCGGCGTGCGCCGGTTGCACGACACCGACCGCTCAGGCTGGTTCCTCCTGATCGCATTGATCCCGATCGTCGGGACCATCATCGTGATCGTCTTCTTGTGTCAGGACAGCGTGCCGGGCACGAATGCCTACGGCCCGTCGCCGAAGTACGCCGGACAGCATCAGGGCTACGGGCGGCAACCGGGCTACGGTCCGCCGCAGCAGCCGGGTCAGTACTCGCCTCCGCCGCAGCAGCCGGGCTACGGCCCGCCGCAGCAGCCGGGTCAGTACCCGCCTCCGCCGCAGCAGTCCGGTCAGTACGGACCGCCGCAGTAACGCTAGGGTCCCACCGCCCAATGCGCGGGACGTACCCGCTGTGCGGGAATCCGTGTCGATGCGTTGCCACGGGCTGCCTGCAGCTGCGCCTGGGTTACGAACAGACAGCCGCTCAGATCGGCGCCACGTAGATCAGCATCGCGCAGGTCGGCACCCATCAAGTCGGCGCCGCGCAGGTCGGCGCCGCGCAGGTCGGCCGCGATGAGCAGGGCGCCGCGCAGGTCCACGCTTCGCAGATCACGGCCGTGCAGGTCGGCGCCGACCAGATCGGCGTTGCGACGGGATCGGCGCCGGTCCGGCCCGCGCGCGAGCCCGCTGACCCGCTCCAGGAGTTCACCGACTTCCTTGCGTTGTGCAGCGACGTCGACCTGTAGCAGTTCGTCGGCGGCCAAGTAGGTGAGCCGGTCGATCCGATCGACGGCGTCCTCGATCTCGGCGCGAAGCCCAACCGCCTGCGGGACGTCCCGCGCCTCGATGAGGTGAGCCAGTATCTCGTGCAGTTGCCGCACGACGGGGTAGACGACGAGCGTCAACCTGGCCGTGTCCGCATCGGTTCGCCAGTCGCGCCCGCCGAAGGTGACCTGCGAGACCTTCTGCCCGGCCCCCTGGCAGTCGTACACCGCGCAGCCGTTGAATCCGCGCACCCGTAGGTCGGCGTGCACGCCGCACCGTAGGTCGGCGGCGAGGTGGCGGCACGGCGTGCCGGCCGGTTTGTCGAACGCGAAGTCGGCCGACGCGTCGAAGGGCAGCGCGACGCAGCACAGCGCGAAGCAGCTGGTGCAGTCCGCGCGCAGGTCGGCGGGCTGGACCACTCGGCTGTCCGGCACGACACCTCCCCTCGCACTGCCCCCGGTGAGGGAACCCCCCGAGGATAGGTTCTTGGCGTGATCGACCTGTTGAACGCTCTCACGTCGCCGGGCTCGGACGTCGTCGTCGCCGCCCCGGGACCGGGCGAAGGCTTCTGGGCCGGGGGACCGAGCGCGGTGACCCTCGACGGGGAAGTGTGGCTCGCCTACCGCCTGCGGCGCCCGGTCGACCGGGGACGCGGCTACGCGAACGTCGTGGCCCACTCCACCGACGGCATCAGCTTCGAGACCGTCGCGACGGTGACCAGCGCCCAGTTCGACTGCGCCTCACTCGAGCGTCCGGCCCTCGTCCGCCGTCCGGACGGGGGGTGGCGACTGTACGTCAGCTGCTCGACCGCGTGGTCGAAGCACTGGTGGGTCGAGGCGGTGGACGCCGACAGCCCGGCCGCGCTCGCGACCGGGCAACGGACGGTCGTCCTGCCCGGCGATGCCAAGGAAGCGTGGAAGGACGTCGTCGTCCGCGCCGGCGACGACGGGTGGCAGATGTGGGCCTGCCGGCATCCGCTGGACGGAGGTGACGACGCCGCCGATCGCATGTCGACGTGGTACGCGACGAGCGCGGACGGACTGGCCTGGGAGTTGGGAGCCGAGGCCCTGCAACCGGTCGCCGACACCTGGGACGGCCGGGGAACGCGAGTTGCTGACGTGCTCCGGGTGGACGGGCGCTGGTGGGCGCTCTACGACGGCCGGCGCAGCGCCGAGGAGAACTGGCGCGAGCGGTCCGGCCTCGCGGTCGGCGACCGCCCGGACCGGTTCACGGCAGTGGCCGGTCCGGTGCCGGCCGAAGCGGGGCGGGCCCTGCGGTACGCCAGCGTGATCGAGGTCGACGGCGGCTGGCGCGCGTACTTCGAGGCGACCGGATTCGACGGCTCTCACGACCTCCGGACGGTGTACGTGCCGCGGCCCTCGAGCGACAGCCAGTCCGAGTAGTCGGCGTCGAGCAGCTCGCACAACAGCGCATTGTCGTCGGCGAAGCCGCCGACGAGTTGGGCCCGGACCTCGGACTCGAGCCGAGGCCTTCGGGCATCGCCACGCTGCAGCGCCGCGAGCAAGGGCCGCTGCGCCCGGCGCCACCATTGAGGCGGGGCGAACGCGCCCGCCGCGGCCCCGGCCCGAACCATGCGCCGGAGCACCCGATTGGACACACCGTCGGTCGCCCAGCGACCCACATTCGAGTCGGGCAAGCCGTCGAGGACACCCGTCGCGACACCGAGGAACGCGCACAGGTCGTCCAGGGTCTCGCGGGGCGAGTCGATCAGCTGCCGGTAGCGCACGACGCGTACCCGGTCCCGGTCGACGTAGCGCAAGAGGCTCTCGAACTGTTCGCCGTAGCGGCCGAGTTCGAGGTAGCGCCAGAACGGCGCCCAGCCGGCCGCGATGCGCCGCGGCTCGGCCCGGCAGGCGGCGAGGAAGTCGGCCTCGGGTTCCAGGCCGTCGGCCCACAGGTGCGTCCAGTTCGAGAACGCGCGATCGATCGGGTCACGGATGATCGCGATCAGCTTCGCGTTCGGCAAGGTCCGGGCGATGCGCTCGTGGCCGGCGCGATGCCAGAGGTAGAACGGCGTGCTCTCGAACGACAGCGCGTCTGCCGGTGCGCCGGTGAACAGCGCCGCGTACCGCTCGGGGTGCCAGATCCACTCCTGCGCGCTGTGGGCGTCCCCTGGTCCCCGGTGCTCACTGCGGGGCGGGGGAGCGCCGTCGGTGAGGAAGAACTTCGGCTCCTTGACCGGGGAGGAGTAGAGCTGCGGATGCGCAGCCAGGGCGTCGTGCAGCGCGGTCGAACCGGCCTTGGGCGACCCCACGATGAGGAAGTCGGGCAGCACGCGCACCTCCGGCCAATTATCTAGTAGGTCTAGGGTAATACAAGAGAAGCCTGCGAATGACGCTGGCGACCTTCGTCAGGAGATACCCAACATGTCGATCCTCGAAGAAGTGCTGCAGGCGAACGACGCCTACGCCGCCGGTTTCGGTGCGAAGTCCGAACTCGCGCTGCCGCCCGCGCGCGGCTTCGCGATCCTCACCTGCATGGACGCGCGGCTGGACCCGGCGAAGTACGCGGGACTGAGCGAGGGCGACGTGCACGTCATCCGCAACGCCGGCGGCCGGGCCAGCGACGACGCCATCCGGTCGCTCGTGATCTCCTACAAGCTGCTCGGCACCAAGGCGTGGTTCGTCATCCACCACACCAACTGCGGCATGGAGTTCTTCACCGATGAGGTCATCCGCGGCCTGCTGGCCAGCAGCCTGGAAACGGCGGCGCTGGACGAGAGCGGCTTCCACGACGTGGGCACCGGCCCGGGCTCGGCCGAGGCGAAGTACATCGACTGGTTGACGATCAGCGACAACGCGCAGAGCGTGGTCGAGGACGTCACGCGTATCCGCCAGCACCCGCTCGTGCCCAACGGCATCCCCATCTACGGCTACATCTACGACGTCACGACCGGGCGCCTCGTCGAGGTTCCGGACGCGACGATCGCCGGAAAGGCCGGCTGACCCGTTCCTCGACCGGTCCCCCTGCGCGCCTACGGTGGCGTAGCTGTGCACGCCGTATGCACCATGGAACCGTGGCTGATCATGCAGCGATCCGTTCCTTCGTCGCCATCGGCGACAGCTTCACCGAGGGCCTGAACGACACCCTGCCCGACGGCGCGCTCGCCGGCTGGGCCGACCGGTTCGCCGCCACCCTGGCGCAGCAGTACCAGGGCGTGCGGTACGCAAATCTGGCGATCCGCGGGCGGGTGCTCGACCAGATCGTCGATGAGCAGGTACCAGTCGCGGTCGCGGCCAAGCCCGATCTGATCGCCTTCTCCGCGGGCGGCAACGACCTGCTCCGCGCCGGCGCCGACGTGGATGCGACCGCCCACCGCTACGAGCAGGCCGTCCGCACGCTCCGGGCAACCGGCGCGCGGGTCCTCGTCTTCACCGGGTTCGACGTGGGCAGCACGCCCGTGTTACGCCTCGCGCGCGGCCGGATCGCGATCTACAACGAGCACCTTCGGGCGATCGCGGACCGTAACGCGTGTGACCTCGTCGATCTGTGGTCGCTGACCCCGCTGCGTGACCGACGGGCCTTCAGCGAGGACCGGCTGCATCTGTCGGCGGACGGGCACGAACGTGTGGCCCGCCTGGTGGCCCGGGTACTGAACGTTCCGGCGCCCGATCCGTTCGAGGGCTGGACGGGCATCGCCGCCGCCGAGCCAAGTCGCCGCGACGATCTGATCTGGGCGCGCACCTACTTCCTGCCGTGGGTCGGCCGTCATCTGCGCGGCCGGTCGAGCGGCGACTTCGTCCTGCCCAAGCGCCCCGAGCTCGACGTCCTCGGTCGGGTTGTCGGTGCGCCGGCTGAAGGAGCCGGGCGATGAGCGCGCCGAGCGACCGGGCCAGCTCGTTGGCCCGGGCGCAGGCGATCACGAAGATCCCCGTTCACGACCTCGACCGGGCCAGAGCCTGGTACCGCGACATGCTCGGCTTGGAAGCGACCGAGGTGCGCCCCGGCGGCCTGCGGTACTGCTGCGCATCCGGCGAGTTCCACGTCTTCCTGTCCTCCGGTGCTGCCTCGGGCACCGCGACGCAGATGGGGTTCGACGTCGAGGACATCGCCGCGACCGTCGCCGAGCTGCGGACTCGCGGTGTCGTCTTCGAGGTCGACGAGATCGTCGACGCCGGGAACAACTATCCGAGCAAGGGCACCGGCGAGCTGGGCACCTGGTTCCGCGACTGCGACGGAAACCTGCTCGGCCTGGGCCAGCCGACGGGGGCGCCCTGAGCAGCTAGGACCTCGTGCTCCGGGATGAGATCAGCCGGGCGTCGAGCACGATGTTGTAGTGGTAGTCGACGCCGTTCAGCTCGGCGCACGTGATGAGCAGGACGCGATTGTGGATCCGCTGGTTCATGACTTGCGCGATGTTGCCGAGCTTCATCTTGTCGACGCCGAATGCCTGGCGAACGGCGTACACCAGCGTCCCGGTCGGTGTACGCAGCGTGATCCGAGCGCCGAGCATGCTCGGCGCCGGATACACCTGGACGCCGTCGAGCCGTTGCGACTTCGCGCGCAGCACGTCCCGGGTGGCGCGCTCCGACGCCTTGTTGAGCACCTCTCTCGGGTCGGGCGCCCAGGAGTGACCCAGGACGTAGCTGGTTCCCGAGCTGCTGCCCGGCGCGTACCCGAATCCCTTCTTGACCCAGCACACCGTGTGGTGCTCGTCGCCGGGCGGGGTCAGCGGGAAGACCGGCCGCATGGCGCAGACCCGTGCGGCGATGCGGAACCCGCGGCCGGCCAGCGTGAACGCAGTGGGGACGGCGGGCGCCACGCTGTCGTGCGGAACGACGGGCTTCGGCGGCGCCGGCGCTGACGTCGAAGGCGTCGTCGGCTGGTGCACGGCCAGCACAGTCGGCGCCGGGGCGGCGGCGACCTCGTGGTGCGACGGGTTCGGCGTGAGCCAGACGTACCCGCTGAGCCCCAACCCCGCTGCCGCGCCGGCACATGCGGCCGTGGCGAGCCACCGGCGGCGGGTGCGCCGGCGGTTCCGGATCGGGGCGTCGTCCATGGGCGGCCCAGGGTAGGCGGAGGAGATGTGCAAATACTCGGACGTCCTAGTAAATTGGTTGGACGTAGTGACATCACCTCCGCCGCACGCCGTTCTTAGGGTCACAACATGAACGCTGAAGAGATCGCAGCAGGTCGGGCTCGCTGGCAGGAGCGTTACGCCGCCGCCCGCAAGGCCGACCGCGACTACACCACGCTGTCCGGCGCCGAGGTCGACCCGGTGTACGGCCCGGCCGGCGCCGACGACCGGATGGAACGGATCGGCTGGCCGGGCGAGTACCCGTTCACCCGCGGCATCCATCCGACCGGTTACCGGGGTAAGCCGTGGACGATCCGACAGTTCGCCGGTTTCGGGAGCGCGAAGCAGACCAACGAGCGCTACAAGATGATCCTGGCCGAGGGCGGCGGCGGTCTCTCCGTCGCCTTCGACATGCCGACGCTCATGGGGCGCGACTCCGACGACGGGCGCGCGTTGGGCGAGGTCGGACACTGCGGCGTGGCGATCGACTCGGCCGCCGACATGGAGGTCCTCTTCGACGGCATCGACCTGGCCACGACCACGACCTCGATGACGATCAGCGGGCCGGCGGTGCCGGTCTTCTGCATGTACGTCGTCGCCGCCGAGCGGCAGGGCGCAGACACGTCGGCGCTGAACGGGACCCTGCAGACCGACATCTTCAAGGAGTACATCGCGCAGAAGGAGTGGATCTATCCTCCGGAGCCGCACCTGAAGCTGATCGGTGACCTCATGGAGTACGTCGACGAGCACATCCCGGCGTACAAGCCGCTGTCGGTCTCGGGCTACCACATTCGCGAAGCCGGGGCGACGGCCGCGCAGGAGCTCGCGTTCACCCTCGCCGACGGCTTCGGCTATGTCGAGCTGGGACTCTCCCGCGGCATGGACGTCGATCGCTTCGCGCCAGGACTCTCCTTCTTCTTCGACGCGCACATCGACTTCTTCGAGGAGATCGCCAAGCTGCGGGCGGCCCGACGGATCTGGGCCCGGTGGATGCGCGACGTCTACGGCGCCAAGACCGACCGCGCGCAGTGGCTGCGCTTCCACACCCAGACGGCCGGCGTCTCGCTCACCGCGCAGCAGCCGGACAACAACATCGTCCGCACCGCCGTCGAGGCCATGGCCGCCATTCTCGGCGGGACCAACTCGCTGCACACCAACGCGCTGGACGAGGTGCTGGCGCTGCCGTCGGAGAAGGCCGCGCAGATCGCCTTGCGCACTCAGCAGGTGATCGCCGAGGAAACCGGCGTGCTGAACGTCGCCGATCCGCTCGGCGGTTCCTGGTACGTCGAGGCGCTGACCGATCGGCTCGAGGCCGACGCGGAGCGGATCTTCGCTCGCATCAAGGACCTCGGCGGCGACGGGACGATGACCTCCGGGCTGCTCCGCGGCATCGAGGACGGTTGGTTCATCAGCGAGATCGCCGACTCCGCCTTCGAGTACCAGGTCGCCCTGGAGAAGGGCGACAAGCGCGTCGTCGGGGTCAACGTCCTCACCGGCGACGTGGGCGACAAGCTCGAGATCCTGCGCGTCTCGCACGAGGTCGAACTCGAGCAGCAGGCAACGGTGGCCGAACGGCGGGCCAAGCGCGACCAGGGTGCGGTCGACGATGCGCTGCGGCGCATGGTCGATGACGCCGGAGCCGGGCGGAACACGCTGCCGGCCATGCTCGACGCTGCACGGGCCGAGGCGACACTCGGCGAGATCTGCAACGCGCTGAAGCCGCTCTGGGGCGAGTACCGCGAGCCGGCCCGGTTCTGAACCGCCGCTGCGTCAGCCGCCGGTGCTCTCCCGGATGACCAGACGGTAGGGCGGGAAGACCTCGCGCGGCTGCATCGGCCCGGTGTCCTCCATGCGTTGGACGAGCAGCTCGACCGCCGACTCCGCTACTGCGCGCTTGTCCGGTGATACCGAGGTCAGCGGAGGAGATGTGTACAGGCACTCCTCGACATCGTCGAACCCGACGATGGCCACGTCCTCCGGCACGCGTCGGCCGCCCTCGCGCAGGGCACGCAGCGCGCCGATGGCCAGTAGGTCGTTGAAGCAGAACACGCCGTCGATGTCCGGCCGGTGGATCAGGAGTCGACGCATGGCGGCATACCCATCCGGCCGGTGGAACCAGACGGCGTCGCCGTGCAGCGAGGGGTCCTGAGGCAATCCGGCATCCGCCAGCGCTTCCTCGTAGCCGTGCAGGCGCAGCCGCCCCGTCTTGCTGATCTGGTCGCCGGTGCCGATCACCGCGATGACGCGGCGGCCGATGTCGATCAGGTGCTTGGTCGCGGCGCGGGCGGCACCGACGCTGTCGATGGCGACGTGGTCGACCGCGACGTGCGCGAGCCGTTCGCCGAGCAGCACGAGCGGATGCGTGCGGCCGAGCGTTTCGACGTCGCGCGCGGTCATCGCCAGCGGGCTGGCGATCGTGCCGTCGACGAGGTTGTCACGGATCCCCGAGGCGGCGATCTGCTCGTGCCCCCGCTGGCCGCCGGTCTTGTCGATCAACACGGTGAGCCCCCGCTTCTCGGCTGCGGCGACGACCTGGTCGGCCAGCTCGGCGAAGTACGGAGCAGCGATCTCGGGCAGTGAGAGCGCGATCAGCCCGGACCGCCCCTTGCGCAGCCGGCGGGCCGACAGGTTTGGCCGGTAGCCCATCTGGGAAATGACGCTCTGCACCCGCGACCGGGTCTCATCGCTCACGAACGGGTAGTCGTTCACCACATTGGAGACCGTCTTGATCGAGACACCGGCCGCCTGGGCGACATCCTTCAGGCTGACTGCCATGCCCCGGCTCCTCTCGCGCTTCGCCGTCCGGGTGATCATCCTCTCGGGCGGTCCGGGCCTGTGTAAGCCTGGCGTGAAATTGTTGCCGGGCGTTTACAACGATGTTTGCAACGTTGTACAACGGTAGTCCAAGCCGTGACGGAGGTCACTACGTTATGCAAGGTCGGCTCGTCGTCGATCCCGATTTCGCCCTCGGTCCAGTGGACCGGCGGTTGTTCGGTTCATTCGTCGAGCACATGGGGCGCTGCGTCTACGGGGGCATCTTCGAGCCGGGTCATCCGGCGGCCGACGAGCAGGGCGTGCGGCGCGACGTCCTCGAATTGGTCCGCGAGCTCGGCGCCACCGTCGTGCGCTACCCGGGCGGCAACTTCGTCTCGGGGTATCGCTGGGAGGACGGCGTCGGTCCGGTGTCCGAGCGCCCCACCCGGCTGGACCTCGCGTGGCGTTCGATCGAGCCGAACACGTTCGGCCTGCACGAGTTCATGTCCTGGGCGGGGCAGGCCGAGGTCGAGCCGATGCTGGCCGTCAACCTCGGCACGCGCGGAGTCCAGGAGGCCGCTGACCTCGTCGAGTACGCGAACCACCCGGGTGGTTCGTCGCAGTCGGACCGGAGGATCAAGAACGGTGCGGCCGACCCGTTCGACGTGAAGCTGTGGTGTCTGGGCAACGAGATGGACGGTCCGTGGCAGGTCGGTCAGAAGAGCGCTCAGGACTACGGCAAGGTCGCCGCCGAGGCGGCCAAGGCCATGCGGCTCGTCGACCCGCGCATCGAGCTCGTCGCGTGCGGCAGTTCCAACCGGCAGATGCCGACATTCGCCGCGTGGGAGGCGACGGTCCTCGAGCACACCTACGAATGGGTCGACTACATCTCGATGCACGCGTACTACGAGGAGACGGACAACCTGGCCGACTTCCTCGCATCCGCCGTGGACATGGACGGCTTCATCGACGACGTGATCGCCGCGGCCGACTACGTCCGGGCGAAGATCCGCAGCCCGAAGCAACTCAAGATCTCCTTCGACGAGTGGAACGTCTGGTACCAGACGGCCTATCACCGACTGCCCGCCCGCGACTGGGAACACGCGCCCGCGTTGATCGAGGACAACTTCACCGTCGCTGACGCAGTAGCGGTGGGCTCCTATCTCATCTCGCTGGTGAACCACGCCGACCGGGTCGGCGTGGCGTGCCAGGCGCAGCTGGTCAACATCATCGCGCCGATCCGCACCGAAGCCGGTGGGCCGGCCTGGCGGCAGCCGATCTTCTATCCGTTCGCGCAGATGGCTCGGCTCGCCCGCGGCGTCGCGCTGCGGTTGCCGGTGCACGCACCTGACGTGGTGACGCCGAAGTACGGCGCCGTTCCCGCGATCACCGCAGCCGCTACGTGGGACGAGGAGACACGCACCCTCGCGTTCTTCCTGGTGAATCGGAGCCCGGATGACGACCTGGTGATCACGATGGATGTGCGGGCGCTGCATCCCCAGCAGGTCACCGAACACCAGGTGCTCTCCGACTCCGACATACGCGCCACGAACAGCGCCGCCGACCCGAACCGGGTGCGACCGCGCGCCGATGACTCGGCCCAGCTCGACGGTGGTCGGCTCACCGTCTCGCTGCCGGCCACTTCGTGGACCGCCCTCACTGTTTCCTGCACGGCATCCCAACCCAGCACCGTCAACGCCTGACCCGAGGAGAAGCAATGGACCGACTCGAAGCCCCAATTTCCCGGCGCGGCTTTCTGGGCGCGGCCGGCGCGCTCGGCGGTGCCGTTGCGCTCGCTGCCTGTGGCGGCAAGAGCAAGCCGGGCGCCGGCGGTGACACCGGCGCCGCGGCCGGCGGCACCAATTACAACGGCCCGGCGGTGACGTTGGCGTTCTGGAACGGCTGGACGGGCGCCGACGGCGACTTCGCGAAGAAGATGGTCGCGCAGTTCAACAAGGCGAACCCCAAGGTCAAGGTCACGATGAACGTGTACGAGTGGGCCAGCTTCTTCCAGAAGCTGCCCGCCGCAGTTCAGAGTGGCAACGGTCCGGACGTGTCGGTCATGCACATCGACGACATCCCGACCCAGGCTGCGCAGCAGGTGATCGTCCCGATCGACTCGATCGCCAAGACACTGAAGTTCTCCGAGTCCCAGTTCGCGCCGGCGGTGTGGAACGGCGGGCTCTACAAGGGCCAGCGCTACGGCATCCCGATCGACGTCCACAACCTCGGCCTCTATTACAACCAGGATCTCTTCGACAAGGCCGGCGTCAGCGCAGTGCCGACCGACGAGAACTCCTACATGGACGCGCTGGACAAGCTGAAGAGCAAGGGGATCCAGGGCTCATGGGTGAGCCCGTTCCAATTCACCGGCGCATTCATGTTCGAGTCGCTGCTGTGGCAGTTCGGCGGCGACATGTTCGACAAGGACAACACCAAGGCGACCTGGGACTCCGACGCCGGCGTCAAGGCGCTGACCTGGATGGTCGACCTCGTGAAGAAGGGCTACAGCCCCAAGAACGTCGGCCAGGACGCCGACTACATCTCGTTGAAGAACAGCAAGAACGCGATGAACTGGCAGGGCATCTGGCAGGTCGACGACGCCCGCTCGCAGAAGGCGAAGATCGCCACCGCGCCGCTCCCCAAGATCGGCACCCAGAAGGGTGTGTGGGGCAACTCCCACCAGTTCGTCCTACCGAAGAACGGGAGCAGTGACCCGAACAAGCAGGCCGCCGCGCGCTTCTTCATCCACTGGTTCACGTCGAACGAGGCCGAGTGGGCGAAGAGCGCGAAGGTTCCGGCCGAGACCGAGCTCGCCAAGAGCACCGCGTTCACGCAGGGCCTGAGCTACCTGAAGTCGTTCGCCGACGACGTGCCCGCGGTGCACTTCCCGCCGGCCGTGGCCGGTATCGGCGACGCCGCCGCGAAGCTGTACGACGCCGTGCAGGCAGCCGTCCTCATGAAGAAGAGCCCGGAGTCGGCTCTGTCGACGTCGGCCAAGCAGGCGAGCCAGATCATGGCCGACAACAAGAAGAAGTACGGCTGAGTCGATGACTGCCACCTCGGTGGACCGGACCACCGCCGACAAACCAACCGCGCGCGGGAGCGGTCATCGGCGGCGGATCCGGCGAGCCGGCCGGGCGACGCCCTTCCTGTTCCTGCTCCCGTACGCCGTGCTGTTCATCGGCTTCATCGGGATCCCGGCCATCTACGGCATTTACATCAGCCTGCACGATTACGACTACCTGCTGCCGCACCAGCCCTGGGTCGGTCTGCGCAATTACACCGACCTGTTCAAGGGTGGTTCGCGGGACGGCGCTGACTTCTGGCAGAGCATGCGGGCCACCTTGATCTTCACGCTGGCCAGCGTGCCCTTCCTCGTCGTGCTTCCGTTGGGCATCGCGATGCTGCTGAACAAGGCGTTCCCCGGCCGGACGATGTTCCGCGCGATCTTCTTCGCACCGTACGTGCTCGGGGTCGCAGTGATCGGTGTCCTGTTCCGCTACCTGCTCGACCCGAACATCGGCGTCGTCAACCACTACCTGCACGACGTTGGGATCGACCGCAACATTCCGTGGATCACCCAGCTGCCCTGGGCCTGGATCTCGCTCGTGGCCATGACCGTCTGGTGGACGCTCGGCTTCAACGCCATCATCTATCTGGCCGGCCTGCAGGACATCTCGCGGGAGCTCTACGACGCCGCGGACATCGACGGCGCCTCCCGTTGGCAGAAGTTCCGGAGCGTGACGCTGCCCGGATTGCGCCCGGTGATGCTGTTCGTGCTGACGGTGACGATTCTGGCCTCGGCGAACATGTTCGGCCAGTCGTATCTGGTGACCAACGGCGCCCCGGGGAATGACACCCGGACGGCCATCTTCTACATCTCCCAGGTCGGGCTGCGGCAGTACCGGCAGGGTGCCGCCGCCGCGATGAGCTACGTCCTGGCCATCATTCTGATCCTGATCAGCCTGGCCAACTTCCGGCTCTTCCGATCCGGGGAGGACCGCAAATGAACGCCTGGCGAGGAAGGACACCGATCGCATGACCACCGTCACCGATCGTCCTAGGGAGACCGCACCCCCGCCGCCCGGCCCCTCCTCGTCCGGCGGGGGCGGTGGGGGACGCGTGCTGCGACGCGTTCTTTTCTGGCTGTTGATCCTCGTCCTGACGTTGATCTTCGTCCTGCCACTCGTGTGGATGGTGCTCACGTCGTTCAAGACGCCGAACGCTGCCACCGGTAACGATCAGTCCTGGTGGCCCAACCCGTTCGACACGTCGAGCTACGACAACCTGTTGCACTCGAGTTCGCTACCGGTGATGCGGTGGTTCGTCAACAGCCTGCTGGCGGGGCTCGGCAACACGATCCTCATCGTGGCGGTCGACGCCATGGCCGCCTACGCCCTGGCCCGGATGAGCTTCTTCGGCAAGCGACCGATCTTTGCCATCATCGTGGTGACTATCTTCCTGCCCGCGTTCGTGTTCTTGATCCCCAACTTCCTGATCGTGAGCAAGCTCGGGTGGCTGGACTCGCTCTGGGCACTGATCGTGCCCAGCGCCGGCGGTGCGTTCGGCGTCTTCTTCCTGCGGCAGTTCTTCCTGGGGCTGCCCGTGGAGCTGGAAGAGGCCGCCCTGCTCGACGGGGCCAATCAGTGGACGATCTTCACCAAGGTGATGCTGCCGCTGTCGCGGCCGGCGTTGGCGACGCTGGCCGTGCTGTCGTTCCTGACGAACTGGAACGACTTCATCTGGCCGATCTACGTGCTGTTCAGCCCGGACAGCCTCACCCTGCCCGCTGGTCTGTCGTCGCTGCAGAGCTCGGCGCGGACGAACTACCCGCTGGTCATGGCCGGCGCGGTGATCGCCAGCGTCCCGGTGATCATCCTGTTCATCATCGCCCAGCGACATCTGATCGAAGGCGTGGCGCGGAGCGGGTTGAAGGGTTGATCCGTCGGCGCCCTCATCTCGCGGCGCGGGCGGCGCTCACCGGGGTCGCGATGATCGCGCTGACCGGCTGCGGTGGATCCGGCGGTGGATCCGGGAAGACGACGGCCTCGTCGGCGCCGGGCTCCGGCGCCCGCACGGGAGCGGGCGCCGGGTCCGGTGCGGCGGCCGGCACCTATGTGAATCCGGTCTACAACGAGGACTTTCCCGACCCGGCGGTGCTGCGCGTCGGCACCGAGTACCACGCCTACGGCACGCAGGGCGCCGGAAGGAACATCCAGACGCTGAGTTCGCCCGATCTGGTGCACTGGCGGCCGGGCAACGACGCGCTGCCCCACCTCGGCGCCTGGGCCGAGATCGGGTCGACGTGGGCGCCCGAGGTGATCGCGATCGGGCAGACCTACGCCATGTACTACGTGGCCCGGGCCAGCGAGCAGGGCGTGCAGTGCATCGGCCGGGCGACGTCCGCCGACCCGTCCGGACCGTTCGCCGACAAGTCGGCGAAGCCCATCGTCTGCCAGGCGTCGCTGGGCGGCTCCATCGACGCCAACCCGATCCGCGCGAAAGATGGCGCCCTGTATCTGTACTGGAAGAACGACGGGAACTGTTGCGGCAAGCCGGTGCACATCTGGGGACAGCGGCTCAGCGCCGACGGCGCCTCGCTGACCGGGAAGCCGGTGGCGCTGATGACGAACGCGAAGCCCTGGCAGGGCAATCTCGTCGAGGCACCCGAGATGGTCGCGCACGGCAGCGCGTACACGCTCTTCTACTCGGCGAACAACTACGCATCGGCTGACTACGGCATGGGATACGCGACCTGCCGCACGCCGCTGGGGCCGTGTGTCGACCGGTCCGACGCATCGATCGTCCCCTCGAACGACGCGGCTGCCGGGCCGGGTCACTGCTACATCGTGACGACGCCCGGCGGTGCCGTGTGGATGCTCTATCACGCCTGGCCGCCGGATGCGATCGGCTCGACGACGCCCGGACGGCAGCTGTGGATGGAGCCGGTGACGTGGCACGGCGACGTGCCGTCGGTGCATCCGTCGCAGACCGACCCGCAACCTGCGCCGCGCTGACGTCGATCAACTCGCTCTGAGCAGGGTTGGTGGGCTGCAGCTCTTCCCGGCGGTTACGGCAACTCGACAGTCTGCGCGCGCATCAGTTCGGCCAAGGCGGCGTCCAACACCGGCGCGAGGTCCTCAGCCAAGATCGCCAGCTGGTCGGCGATCAGCAGCACTCCGTGGGCCACCACGGACATCTCATCGGGTCGGGGCATCTCGTCGACCTCGCTGACCCCGAGCGCGCCGATCAGCGCCTGAACCGCCGAGTCGGCGTCGAGCTCCGGGTACCAAGCCCGCGCGAACCGGACGCAGCTCTCCAGCACGTCGTGCGCGTCGTCGGAGTCGAGACCGTCCGGATGGGAGCGCTCGAGAAGGTCGCGCACCATCGCCCCGAGCAGCACGGTCACCTGGCTGCGGTCGAGCCGGCCCAGAGCGAGGATTGCCGCGGCGAAGTCGTCCGTGTCGCCGGCCTGTGCCGCCTCCAATGCCGCGTTGACTGCCGCGGCCATGGGCCTGGCCGGCCCGGACCAGCCTTGGTTCGGGCGCGTCATCGCGCCCAGTCCGGCCGACCTGATCTCACCGGACCATCATCGCAGTCGCTGCGCAGTGACCCAATGGACTCAGTACGGCGGCGGGTCGTCGGCTGGGGGTTCGCTTTCGGCGGTCGCCGCCGTGCTGGTGGTGTCGGTCGGTAGTGGGTCGGGTGGTCGGGCGTAGGTGTGTCCGGAGGGGGAGTGCCAGCGGGTGGTGCCGTCGGGGTCGCGGCGAACGGTCCACCTGGTTTCGTGTTTCAAATGATGGTGCCGGGCGCAGAGCGGTTGCAGGTTGTCGGGGTGGG
>JAVHVD010000429.1:0-6125 GCA_032160745.1 Pseudonocardiales bacterium | reverse complement strand
GGTCGCCCTATGCCGCGCGGAGCAGCAGCGCGGTCTTCGGCTTAAGTGTGATCGATCCCGAGCGGACATAGCCCGAAGGAAGGGACGTCGTCAGCGACCTGTAACGGGACGGGTTGAGCAGCACGAGACCTCGGCTGAAGACCCGCTTGTACAACCCGTTGGACAGGTGCTTGGCGGCGCCGGACGGCGTCCCGAGATTGACCGTCCAGGCCGAGTTGGCCGGGTCGACGGTGCCGCATGGTCGGAAGATGTACGCGCTGCCAGGTCGGCCGTCCCAGGCAAGCAGGAAGAACGCCCGTCCGTACGCCATGGTGGCGACGTCCTGCGACGTGGTCGGGCTGTAGCCGTAGTCGATGCCGGTGAAGAAGGCGCCGGTGGCCTGAATCGCCCGGTCGTAGGACAGCTCGACGTCGACCGGCGGCGTGCCGTAGATCGCTGTGGTGTTGAACCGCTCCGAGAACGGACCACAGATGTCCCCCCAGCGGGAGTAGTGCTCGCGGTTCACGGCGGTGAGGTGCGCCGCCATGGCCAGCGCGTCGGACCGCTGCCACGCCACCCACGGGTCGGCGCTGAGGTTGGCGTACGCGAGCAGTCCGTGTGAGCGAAGTTGGCCCCCGACCGCTGAGACCAACCGGATCATCGCCTGGCCATATGACTGGTCGTCGTACTTCGAGATCTTGCTGTCGATGCCGTGGCCCGGATGGGTGTTGACGTCGTCCATATAGATGCCGTCGAAGCCGTCGGCCTTGGCGGCTGCCACTGCGTTTGCGGCCCAGGTCATCTGATACGACGAGTTGCCGATGTCCATGACCGCGTAGCGGAGATAGTCCTGATAGGTCAAGCGCTGCCCGGCCGAGTTTTTCAGGAACCAGCCGGGGTGGTACTTCACGGCATAGCAGTAGTTGACGCCGAACGAGTCGTGCGGCGAGTAGGCCGGGGGATTGGACCCACTGCAGGTGCGAACATGGGTGACGGCGGTCTCCAGGTAGGCGAACACTTTGGTCTTCGGGTTGGCGCTCTTGATCGCCGCCACGTGCGCGTACATGTACTCCTGCAGGATCACGTACCGGTAGCTGGCGGTGTTACCGAGGTGGCTGGCCTGACCGGTGTCGATGGACAGCTCGCCGACGCTCGAGTCGCTGGACGTGCCGGAGCCCGAACCGGACAAGGTGGGCGTCGGCGACGCCGAGGGGGAGGGGAGCAGGAACGTCAGCGCGGCGGCGAGGGTGGCACTGGCCGCGAGGCCTCTTTGGAGACAGCGGAGCCGGTCAACGGAGCGCATAAAGATCCCATCGGCAGGCTGTGCGAACACACAGCGTAAACGCCCCGCGCGAGAGTTCTATCATCATTCGCCCGGAACAACGAGGGTGAGTCGTCCTTTCTGCTCCTGCCAGAAGTGAAGGACCGGCCAGCGGTCACGTAGCGTGACCGGGCTCAGTTTCCAGCGCGCAGCGACCTCCGAGACGCGGAGTCCGATGTTCAGAACGGCGTCGGCGACCTCGAGAAGGGTCGCATTGTGGTCGTTCGCGTGCTTGCGCAGAACACGAACGCCTGCTCGACGCCGATCTTGCGGGACGCAGCGATGACGCCCTTGGCCTGCTCGACAACAATGCGAGTCGCCATGGCTTGCTCACCCAGCTCGCTGGCCCGGCGCCGCCGCTGGA
This sequence comes from Pseudonocardiales bacterium, assembly GCA_032160745.1. Taxonomy (GTDB): domain Bacteria; phylum Actinomycetota; class Actinomycetes; order Mycobacteriales; family Jatrophihabitantaceae; genus Jatrophihabitans. The sequence continues at coordinate 4,461 of JAVHVD010000429.1, read as the reverse complement.
GTTCTGTCGCTTGAGCCACTGGCCCGGCCGTCATCAGCGACAGCAGGCTCGCCCATCGCGGCTGGTCGGCTGACGGTCGCGATCGGCGGGCGCGTAGAGGCTGGCCGCTCCGACGACCCGATCAACGCCTATCGGGACCGCGGCGACCGCACCGATACCCAACGCGGCGGCCTCTTCGACGAATGCCGGCCAGCGAGCGGCGTGGTCGGCAAGTCGGCTGACCACGACCGGCCCGCCAGCCCGCGATGCCTCCAGGCTCGTCCCGGCCTTCTCCCGCTGCTGGACCTCATGGAGGCCGGACAGCGATTCCGGGAATGCATACCGATGTAAACCTGTCCATCGGCGACGAGGGACGCGCTGGCGCCGCTGACGTCCAAGGTCACCACGATGGCGCTGGACAGAGTCAATCAAGCCATCACGGAACGGCTCGACCATGCCGTGCCGGTGCACGGCATGACCGCCAGCGACAAGTCGATCAACCGGGCGCTGCGGTCGATCGACGGCTCGGCGTTCGCATCAGGGACCGAGCGTTCGCACTGCTGACTTATCTGAGCCGCACGAAGGGTGGTTTGGCTCGCGTGGGCCAGACCAACCGATGTAGCCGTTTACCCACCCGCCCCGTCCTCGAAGGTGGCGGGTGTCGATCTCCGCCCGTATCGCCTCGCGGCTTCGGCCATTTGGTGTGTCGTGGGCGCGGATCACGCGCCGAAGGTCGAGCAGGTCGTACAGGTTTCTGGCCGTCGTCAGCGCGCAATGTGCTTGGCAGTAGTCCGCAGCGTCGCCACTGGTTGATCGTGGTTCGGGTCACCCCACGAGCCTGGCGGCCTCCGCGGCCGTCAGCAGACAGTGCGACGCCGCGGCCAGCGGCGCAACGACGTCGCAGGGCCCCGCTCTGAGTCCGGGATCGGAGTTACCGGCCTGGCACCCCGAAGAACTGTTCCGAGCTTCGCGCCGCGGCGTGGCTGCAAGGGTAAGAGTGCTGCGGCTTCCGGGGCAGTTATGCGGGTGGTGGCTTCCCCGACGTCGTTAAGCCGATAGAGCGACTCGCAGAGACGGCATCGAACCAACACAACGCCGCGTGTCTCGTCGCACAGCTCATCCAAGTGCCCATAACGGCCGGGTGGCTCGCTGGTCGCACGCGCGAAGGTGTACTTCACCACCGCGGCCCCGGACCGGCTCCGGCCGCAGCAAGCACTAGATCGCAGGGCGACCAGCGCGCCCGCCTTCGGCGCGGTTCGTTCGGGGCAGCCGGCCTTCGTCAGCCGGAGATAAGCGAGCGTGCTGGCCGGTGGCCAGCATTCGGTGCGGCGGCAGGCGCACTGGGCATCGGTACCGCCGCTATCGCGCCCACGGGCGCAGCCCGATTGTCGGCACAGCGGTGGTCTATGCCGTTAGCGAGCGCGACCGGTCAGGGGACGACCTGCGCTGGGCCACATTGCTGTCGCTGCTCGCGGCGAGCCGGGTCATGTATGCCAACGAGATGGCGGGCTGCGCGGAGCCCATCGAGACCTTGAACAGGCGACGTCCGGACGTCCGGCCATCGAGCAGGCAAAGGGTGTCATCGCGCAACCCGTGGTATGGGGGGTGGATCAGGCCATCGGCGTGCTCGAAAGTACGCAAATGATCATAATGCCACCCTTGTCGACGTCGCAGATGCCGTGGTCAACCTCGGGTTGCCGCCCTGACCGTATAGCAGCTGATGTGATGTTGATCACTGGTGGGTCGTCGGTTCGTGCGCTGGGCCACATGCCGCGACACCGGTGGCCCTCACCGGAGTGGCACTTCTGACATGGTCGGTCAGCCATGCTCCCGGACAAAGGCCCTAAAAATGAGTTTCACGGCATCCCCCGCTGCCGCCCATGACCCCCGTGGCCGCCATCGCGCCAACCAACACCCTCACCACCCCCACCCCCGAGGACTCTTCGTCAAGCTGGTCGCCGTTGCGGCGCTTCTGGTCGGTGCGTTCGTCCCGACCGCAGCGGCGCAGCTAGTCAGCACGGCGGCGGTCAACCTCCTGGCCAACCCCTCCTTCGAGGAGGGCATCGCGCCCTGGGGCGGCACCCACCTGCAGCGACGCATGCTAAGCGCCGCGCCGAGCGGCCAATGGGTCGTGCAGGCAACAGCGTCGAACGGGCAGGTAACCGTCGACGACTGGCCGGGCGAGGTCCGCTCGGTAGCCGGCGGCAATTACCAGGGACGCATGTCGCTCGCTGCCTCGTCCAGTTCGGCGGTCGGCAAGCTCGTGACCCTGGTCGTTCGCGAACACACTGCGGCCGGCAGTTGGGTAGCGTCCTGGCAGACGAACGCGGTGCTGAGCCAGTCGTTCCAGCAACTCGCCGTCCAGGGCACCGCTGTGCGAAGCGGTGACTACATCGACATCTACGCCTATCAACACAGCGTTGCCGCCGGTGATGCCCTCCTGGCCGATGCGGCGTGGCTCTCCGGACCGTCGTCCTCGTCGGCGCCAGCCCCTACCAGCTCGTCGGCGCCGTCCACCACGGTGCCCTCGCCCGCCCAGACGCCGACCACGACGTCGGCACCCGGGACTGCGACGTCGGCACCCGGGACCACGACGACTTCCGCCGCACCTACTTCGACATCCGCCTCGCCGACTCCGACGTCGTCAACTCCCACCGAGTCGAGCTCGAATGGACCGAGCATCGCCGAACTGTCGCTCAACTCGAACCAGGCCGGTGCCTTGGGTGACACGAGCAAGTACCGGTACGTGATCCTGCAGGACTACATGTACTCGCACGTCGCGGCGATCAAGAAGGCGAACCCGAACACCAAGGTGCTCGCCTACCTGGAGGCGCCGGTCACGCACGCCCAGTCCTGCAGCAGCTCGAACCCGCCCGCCTACGCACCGCACAATTCCTTCGGGGTCAACTACTGCTACGCCAGCCAGAACCACCCGGAGTGGTTCCTGACGAATTCCTCCGGCCAACGGCAGACGTACCCGGACTACCCGTCGTATTCAATGATGGACGTTGGCAACGCGGCCTATCAGAAGACCTGGGCGGCGAATGCCGTCGCCGCGGCCAAGGCGGACGGTTTCGACGGCATCTACATGGACGACGTGAACACTCATCCGGGCCACGGACTGGACGGGAAGGTCACCAAGTACACAGACCAGGCCTACGGACAAGCGATGGTCAACTTCGTCGCGACAGTTGCTGATCAGCTCCGGTCGCAGGGACTGCTCGCGTTTGCGAACGTCAGCGCAGATGCCTGGGTCACCTGGGAACGGTCGGATGCGTTGGCGATGGCGGCGCACCTGACGGGCGTCGATCGTGAGCACTATTCGCGGTGGGGAGACATCTGCGGACCGTTCTCCGAAGGTTTCAACACCACGGCGAACAACGGCACGCCCCCGATCGCCACGGAGCTGTCCTACGACCAGGCGATCCAGGCAACCGGCGCCTATCTCATGGGCATCGACTACGGGTACACGCCGTCGACATCCACGGACGTCGCCACCATGAGCTACGGCCGCGCCATGTTCCTGCTCGCGTGGGACGGCCGACCCGGCAGCGCCTACATCTTCCGGCCCTGCGGCGGCGTCGATCCGGCGAACTCCGCGTGGATGTCCGACCTGGGCTCGCCGGTCGGCGCGATGACGCAACTCTCCAGCGGTGTGTACGAGCGCAAATACAGCGCTGGGCTCGTGCTGCTCAACCCGTCCCGGACGACGTCGGCGAGCGTGACCATACCGTCGGGGTACGCGACCACCGGCACCTCGACTTTGGGACCGGAGACGGCTCGCCTCATCCCCACGAACTGACATGGGGTAACGCCCTCCCAAGGGTAAGGCGAGGCGCCCGCATGGAGTGGTCCGTACGGGCGTCTCGCTTCGTCGCCGTGTCCAGTGTGACCGTGTCGGTGTCCACGCGACGGTCGGCGAGCTCCTCGGCCTGGGCGGCCAGGGGCAGGTTGAGCACGACGGTACGGCGGTCGTCGGCAGCGGTGGGGAGATGCCAGTCGTCCGCAAATGATCTTCGCCGGTACACATCGGGTACATGAGACGACCACGGACGGCTACCGGTCCCCACCGCTGACAGACGAGACGGCCCCCGGGGTTTTGCTGGACCTCAACGCCGGCCACCGTTCGGCCGGACGTTCCGCTTCCCTCGTGCGGGCCGCTCTACGGCTCGGGCCGCTGAACTGGGCGCGACATCCGACGCGTCCGGGACCAGCCGATGCGGCACGGGCGCGGTCCTCGCCGACCGCCAGGAGGCGCCAGTATGTGGTCAGAGCCTGGGTGGCGCGGTTAGACGCCGAACGCTGACTTGAGGTCTGCGGCGGTGGCGGCGTTGCGCAGTAGGGCCGTTCCGGCGTTGGTGTCGAGCCAGCGGGTCAGGCTGTAGTGGTTGGCAGCGGTCGTCACGGTCCTACCGGCGAGGCGTGGGTCTATGACGACGAAGGCGACATTGTTGGTGGCTGAGCCGTCGTCCTCGTCGAAGG
>JAVHVD010000428.1:0-3179 GCA_032160745.1 Pseudonocardiales bacterium | reverse complement strand
GACGAGCTCGGGCTGGGCGTGGGGGACACCGCCCTGGTGGCCGTACCGGCTCACTGGATCTCGGTGCCGATGCTGCTCGGCTGCCTGACCGCCGGGCTCGCGCTCACTGCGGACGGCGAAGCCGCGGACGTCGCCTTCGTGTCGCCGGCGACGCTCTCCGCTGCAGACGGGGTCGCGGACGTGTATGCCTTCGCCCCGACGTCAGCGGCGGTGGGGTTCCGCCCGGAGCCGCCGGCGCCCGCGCACGACTACGTGGTCGCGGTCCGGCCGCAGGCCGACACCTGGGCGGGCGTCCAGATGCCGGCCGGGCCGGACGATCCGTGCCTCCCGGGGCTGACCCGTGGCGAGGTGGCCGAGCGTGCTGCGGCGGCCGGGTTGGCGCCGGGCGCGCGAGTTCTCACCACCCGATCGTGGGCCTCGCCCGACGACTGGATCGACACGCTGCTGGCACCGATCGCGGCCGGCGGATCAGTGGTGTTCGTCGCGAACTGCGGCGACGAGGACGTGCTCGCTCGACGCATGTCGCAGGAACGCGCGACCGTCCGGCTCTGACGCCGCGTCCCAACGTCTCCTGCCCGGCTACCGCTCCGGGCGGGAGAGCGAGTGCCAGCCGCTGGCCAGCACCGTGGCTGTCAGCTCGCGAACGGCGGGCCGGTGCTCGGTGCGCGCGTTGGCCAGCAGGACGAGATCGATGCTGCCGAGTTCGGGCAGCCCCTGCTCGGGCCGCAGCGGCGTGAGCTGGACAGGGACGAGGGAGGCCGCCATGGCCGAGATCGCGATGCCCGCCGCCACCGCGGCGATCATGCCGTTCACGCCTCGGCACACCGACGCGCTGCGGTACGGGATGCCGGCGGCGTGCAGCGCCTTGCGCATCTCGGTGCGCGACAGACTGGGCGGCGGGTAGATCGCCAGCGGCACCGGCTTGGTGAGATCGAGCCTGGTCGACGGTGTGCCGACCCAGACCAGCCGGTCGCGTTTCACGAGGCGGCCGCGGTCCTCGCCGACCGGGCGCTTGCCGATGAAGACGTCCAACTTGTCCTCGGCCAGGCGCTCGTGCAGCAGCCCGCTCTGGTCGACGGTGAGATCGAAGTCGACGAGCGGGTGGTCGCGGCGGAAGTCGCGCAGGATCTGCGGCAGGCGCGTCAGGGCGAGGTCGTCGGACATGCCGATCCGCAACCGGCCGCGCGGCCGTGACCCGGTGAAGTAGGCCGAGGCCTGGTCGTGCGCCGACAGGATGGTGCGGGCAAAGCCGATCATCGCCTCGCCGTCGCTGGTGAAGGACAGCGAGTGGGTGTCCCGAAGGATCAGCGTGCGGCCGACCGCCTGCTCCAGACGGCGGATGTGCTGGCTCACCGTCGGCTGGCGGACGCCGAGGCGTTCGGCGGCCTTGGTGAAGCTGCCGGCCCGCTCGACGGCGAGCAGGGTGACAAGCAGTTCCGGGTCGTAGGCGCTCATAGCGATATCAAATAGCTGTTCTTCCGATCATCGCCTAACCCTATAGGCCGCCGCCGCGGGACAATGGGACGTACTGTCGTCCATTTGTTTCCGAAGGGCCTGACTTTTCTGTGACCGCCGTCGCGGCCGTCCGACGTTCCCCCCTCCTCACCGATCGAACCCAGAGCCCGTTCGCCCCCCTCAGGTCCCGCAGCTACCGGATCTACATCAGCGGTCAGAGCCTGGCCGGCGTCGGCGTGTGGATGCAGAGCATCGCCCAGGACTGGTTGGTCCTGCGGCTCACGCACAGCTCCACCGCCGTCGGGCTCACCCTCGCTCTCCAGTTCCTGCCGATGCTGCTGTTCGGCGTCCACGGCGGCCTCCTCGCCGACCGGTACTCCAAACGGCACATCCTGCTCGTCACCCAGTCGGTCAACACGGTGCTGTCCGTCCTGCTCGCCGCGCTCACGATCAGTGGCGCCGTCCGGGTCGAGCACGTGTACGCGTTCGCCCTCGTCGGCGGCTTCGTCTTCGCCGTGGACGCCCCGACCCGGCAGGCGTTCGTCACCGAGGTCGTCCCGCGTGAGCTACTGCGGGGCGCGGTGTCCATGAACGCTGCGGTCTTCCAGTCCACCCGGCTCGTGGGCCCGGCGGTGGCCGGAATCGTGATCGCCACGGTGGGCATCGGCTGGGCCTTCGCCGCCAACGCACTCTTCTGCCTGGGTCCGATGGTCGGTCTGATCCGGCTGGGATCGTGCAAGCTCACTCCTGGCCCTGTCGTTGCCCGGGAACCGCGTGCTCTTCGCTCGGCCGCGCGGCACATCGCCGGCCGCCCGCACGTTTTCTGGACCATCGTCCTCGCCGGCGTGGTAGGCACGTTCGGGCTGAACTTCCCCATCGTCCTGTCCGCGATGGCGACCCGGACGTTCGACGGTGGTGCCGGCACCTACGGTCTGTTCAACATCGCGCTGGCGATCGGCTCGCTGTCCGGCGCGCTGCTGGCGGGATCGTGGCGGAACACCCGTCTGCGGGCCATCGTCGCGGCCGGCATCGCCTTCGGGCTGATCCAGGCCGTCGCCGCGTTCACACCGGGGATCCCGGCCTTCTTCAGCCTGCTGGTGCTGCTCGGGATCGCGAGCCTCGGGTTCCAGTCGATGGCGAACTCGTCGGTGCAGCTGTGGGTCGATCCGGAGTTCCGCGGCCGGGTCATGGGGCTCTACATGCTGGTGTTCATCGGCGGGACCACGATCGGCTCGCCCATCGTGGGCGCGATCACAACCGAGTTCGGCCCGCGCTTCGGGATGGCGTTCTGCGGCATCGTGTCGGCGCTCGCCGCGATGACGATCGGTCTGATGCACGTCTATGCCGCCCGCCCGACCGGCGTCAGCGGGCGCAACCTCGCGCTCGCCACTCCGAACTGACCCGGCTGCCCGTCATTCGAAACGGCGGAAGACGCCGTCATCGTCTGCGCTGTTGGCGAAGTCCGCGAAGTCCATGTTCGCGAGCGAGAGATTGGCCTCGATGCCGGCGATCTCGCGCGGAAGCGCTCGGAAGGACGGCGAAGTCTCGTCCTCGCTGAGGTCGATGACCAGCACCGGATGCTCCGGCGCGTTCACCGCCGGTGAGTCGATGACGATCATGAACGGGAACTCGTACTCGGTCGGATAGCGCCGTGGGATCTGCTCTTCCAACGTGGTCGCGCTCATTCCGGACAGATCCCGTCGCTCGATGAAGTCGAGCGCCGG
>JAVHVD010000427.1:0-13077 GCA_032160745.1 Pseudonocardiales bacterium | reverse complement strand
CCCCGGCTGGGGTGAGCGTGGACTTCGCGCCGGCGTCGGTGACTTCCGGTCAGGCGTCGACGATGACGGTGACGACGACGTCCGCGGCCACGGCCGGTGACGCCACGATCGTGGTGACCGGCACCGGATCGGCCACCCACTCGGTCTCGGTGTCCCTTACCGTGACCTCGGGCGGATCGAATACGGCGCCGAGCCTCGTCCAATCCGCTTCGTCGACGGCGACGGCGCCGTCCACCGCGCCGGCGACCACGCTGACAAAACCCACGTCGGCCGGCGACCTGCTGGTGCTCTCGGTCAGCCTGTACGCCGGCACGACGAATCACATCACGTCGATCACGGACTCGGCCGGGAACACGTGGGTGAGAGTGAACGCATGGAGCACGGCGAGTCACAATTCGGACGGGGAGATGTGGTATGCCGCCGATGTCGCCGCGACATCAGGGCTCACCGTGACCGCGCACGTCGTGACCGCCGCGTCGATGGCATTCGAGGTCGACGAGTTCTCCGGGATCGCGACCACTTCCCCGCTCGACCAATCGGCGGGCGCCTCGACGACCGGGACCACTGCCTCCTCCGGGCCTTTGACGCCGGCGGCGTCCGGGGCACTGCTGATCGGCTTCAGTGCCGGGCACGCCAGCACCCAGACGATGGCGGTATCGGCGAGCGGCTTCACAGCCCAGCCGCAACGGATCAGCACGGGACCGGTGGTCACCCTGGTGACCGGTTTCCGCGTCCTCGCGGCGCCGGAGGCGACATCGTTCTCTGCCTCCTTCGCCGCCGCGATGTACTGGGCGGCCGGATTGGCGGTCTTCCGACCGGCACCCTGATCGCCGAAGCACCAACGGTAAGTGCGGGCTTAGTCTCCGACCGGTGCGGGTAAGACTTGGAGGTACGGATCAACCGAGCAAAGGGGACCGTTGCAATGAGTGCAATCGACAAGGCCAAGAACACCGTCGACGACACGGCCGGCAAGGGCAAGGAAGCCCTCGGCAAGGTCACCGGCGACAAGGAGACCCGCGACGAGGGCCGCAAGGACCAGGCCAAGGCCGATCTCAAGAACGCCGGCGAGAAGGTCAAGGACGCCTTCAAGCACTGACTCCGCGCTCCACGCGCGACCGCGGCCCCGGGCAACTGCCCGGGGCCGCGGTCGCTTAACTTTCCGATCAGCGCTGGACGTCGCGGGCGGTCGGCATTAGGTTCCCGAGACAGCAAGTATCGGAAAAACCGGGAGCGAGGTGGCCGGGCGAATGAGCGAACGGCGGCGACCGACTCCCGCCCCGCCCACCGAGGGCGACTTCCTCGCCGACACCTTCGACTCCAGCCCGTCCGACACCACCGTGATCACCGAGCCGGGGGAGTCGGCCGAGACCGCGCTGACCCCGCCCACCAGTCCGGCCGTTGCGCGGCAATGGGTGGCCCCGGACTACCGGACCCGCACCACGCTCGGCGACCGCGTGTCCGGCGCGCTGCCCGGGACGATGCGCCGCAGCCTGGAGGCCGTCGGCGGCCTGTACAGCATGTTCGCTGCGTCGCTGTACGGGCTGGGGTCCGATCTCGTCCGCCGCAAGTTCCAGTTCACCGAATTCGTCGAGCGCTCGTGGTTCCTCGTCAGCGTGGCGCTGCTGCCCGCGATCCTGGTCTCCATCCCGCTGGGCGTCGCGATCGCGTTGCAGGTAGGTGCGCTGGCCGCGCAGATCGGCGCGACCTCGTTCGTCGGTGCCGCTGACGCGATCGGCGTGCTGCGGGAGGCGTCCCCGATCGTCACCGCGCTGTTGCTGGCCGGCGTCGGTGGCTCGGCTGTCTGCGCCGAGCTCGGCGCGCGGACGATCCGCGAGGAGATCGACGCGATGATCGTCCTCGGCCTGAACCCACTCCGCCGCCTCGTGGCCCCGCTGATGGTGGCCGGCGTCCTCGTCGCCGTCTTCCTCAACTTCGTCGTGATCTTCGTGAGCATCGGCAGCGCGTACATCTTCGACCTCGCCGCCCTGCACGGGACGAAGGGCAGCTTCTTCGGCTCGTTCACCCAGTTCGCCACGGTGGCCGACTTCGTCACGTCCGAGATCAAGGCGGCCGTGTTCGGGTTGGTCGCGATGATGATCGCCGCCTACCAGGGGCTCAATGCGAAGCGCGGGCCGACCGGAGTCGGCGAGGCGGTCAACCAGTCCGTCGTAGTCACCGGCATCGCCCTGTTCGCCATGAATCTCGTGATCACCGAGATCTTCTTCGCCGTCGTCCCGCAGCGGACATTCTGATGGCCACCCTCGCCGACGTGCTGCCGCGCGGCAGCCGGGATTTGCTGGCCGGCGTCGCCCGGCGCGTGGGCGCGGTCGAGAACTCGGTGCGCTTCCTCGGCGACATGGTGGTCTTCACCTACCGCGCGGTGACGGCGATCCCGCTCGTGCTGCGGCGCTATCGCCAGGAGGTGCAGCGCCAGATCGGCCAGCTGACGCTCGGTACCGGCCTGTTCATCACGTTCACCGGGACGCTCGGCGTCGTCGTCGCCGAGTCGCTGTTCATCGGGATAGAGGTCGGCGTCGAGGGGTTCCAGAGCCTGAACATCATCGGCATCGCCCCGCTCACCGGCTTCGTCTCGGCGTACGGCAACACCCGCGAGATCGCCCCCCTGATCGCCGCGATCGCCGTCGCCTCCCAGATCGGCTGCAAGTTCACCTCGCAGATCGGCGCCCAGCGGATCAGCGAGGAGATCGACGCGCTCGAGGTGATGGCGATCCCGTCGATCCCCTACCTGGTGACCACCCGCATCATCGGCGCGTTCACCGTGATCGTGCCGCTGTACCTGGTCGGCCTGTTCGGGTCCTACATCGCCACGAAGTACACGGTCGTCGTGTTCTTCGGCCAGTCGGTGGGCACCTACGAGCACTACTTCAACCAGTTCCTGCGCAACATCGACGTCTTCTACTCGGTGTTGAAGGTGATGATCTTCACGGTCTTCATCACGATCATCCACACGTACTACGGCTACAACGCCTCAGGCGGGCCGGCCGGCGTCGGCCGCGCGACGGCCCGCGCGATCCGGGCCACCACGGTGATCATCGCGGCCAGCGATGTACTGATGACGATGCTGTTCTGGGGCCTGCACGGCGTGCGGCTGGGCGGCGGCTGATGGAGCGCATCCGTAGCCGACCGCTGGAGATAGTTCTCGGCCTCCTGCTCAGCACGGCGATGGTGGCCGGCGTCGTCATCATCTGGCAGTCGTTCAGCGGCGCGTTCAGCAACAAGATCACCGTGGCCGCCGAGCTGTCCCAGGCCGGCGACGCGCTGGAGGTCGGTGACATCGTCACGTACCGCAACGTGATCATCGGCGAGGTCACCCGGTCCAGCGGCGAGATCGACGGCAGCGCTCGCGCGACGCTCAAGATCGACCCGAACGCGGCGAAGAAGATCCCGGCGTCGGTCACCGCCGTGGCCGTGCCGGCATCCCTGTTCGGCAACACCAAGATCGAACTGCTGCCCACCACCAGGACCGACGGCGCTCGACTGCACGAGGGGAGCGTGATCGCCGCCGATCGCAGCCCGGCCGCCACCAGCCTGCAGACGGCGCTGTCCAACGCCTACACCCTGCTGACCGCCGTGCACCCTGCGCAGCTCGACGCCGCGCTGAGCGCGCTGGCCACCGCGCTTCAAGGTCAGGGACGCAATCTGAACACGCTCATCGCGAGGGCCGATCACTATCTGGCCGCGCTGGCGCCGCACCTGCCCGAACTCGACGAGGTGATCACGAGCCTCGCCACCGTGACCGAGCAGATCGCCCGCAATGCTCCGAACCTGCTCTCCTCGCTGGCGAACACGCTCGTGCTGGCGAAGGGCATCCTCGCCGAGAAGCAGACCGTCTCGTCCCTGCTCGGGGTGGCACCGGTGGCGGTGGGCAACGCGCAGCGGTTGCTCAGCCCGACGACCGTCGACCACGTGGTCACGGTGCTGCAGAACGAGGTGCCGGTCACCGCCGCGCTGGCCGACAACCCGAACGCGCTGGCCGACACCATCGCCGGGTTCAAGGCCTTCGCCGACACGTTCAACCAGACCCTGTCGAGTGGCCCGTACCTCAAGGCCAACCTGCTGCTCACCGGGGCCGACTTCGCGCAGCTGGTCAACGTCGCCGCGGGGCAGAAGGGCAACGTCTTCCACGCCATCGTCGACCCGAAGGAGTACACCAGCGCCGATTGCCCGCGCTACGACGGCGCCAGCGGACCGAACTGCGGCGCCGGCGCCGCGACGACGTCGGCAACGCAGGGTCGGGTGCTCACCACCGGGACGAGCTACGGCGGTTCGAGTACGTCGGTGGGCAGCCCGAAGGAACTCGCCGCGGTGCGGGCCGCGGCCGGCACGATCACCGGGATCCCCGAGCGGAACCTGGTCGACGCGACCGTCGACCTGCTGCTCGGGCCCATCCTGCGCGGGAGCGCAACCGTCGTGCGGACCCGCTCATGAAGATCGGACGCATCGTTCGGCTGCTCGCGTTCTTCGCCGTGGCCGGCCTGTTCGCGGTGATGGAGCTGACGACGCTCACCGGCCCGCACACCGGGACCACTGACAGTTACTCGGCGATCTTCGGCGGCGCCGACGGCGTCTCCGGGCTGCGGACCGGGAACCCGGTGCGCGTGGCCGGCGTCGCGGTCGGCAAGGTGACCGGTGTCGACCTGGTCGACGCGAAGCACGCCAAGGTCACCTTCACCGCCAACCGCCGGCAGCAGATCACCGACCACACGTGGGCGGTCGTGCGCTATGCGAACCTGCTGGGGCAGCGCTATCTGGCGCTGACCCGCAGTGAAGCCGGTGGGGCGACAATGCGGCCGGGCAGCACGATTCCGCAGGGACGCACCGCCCCCGCGCTATCCCTCACCGATCTGTTCAACGGGTTCCGCCCGCTGTTCAGCGCGCTGCGTCCGGAACAGGTCAACGAGCTGTCGCAGAACATCATCGACGTGTTGCAGGGTCAGACCGACCGCATCGGGGACCTCGTCGCCCGCACGGCCGACCTCACCGGCAATCTGGCCGAGCGGGACAAGACCTTCTCCGACGTCGTCGACAGTCTTTCGCAGCTGCTGGGGACGGTCGCCAAGCACGACGACCAGCTCGCCGGAGCCGTGCGGGCCCTGCACGCGCTCACCTCCGCACTGCACACCGAGGGGCCGGCCATCGCCGGCTCGCTCGACGCGGTCGACCAGCTGATGGGCTCGGTCGGCGGCCTGCTGGCGGAGCTCGACGACCACAGCCTGCCGCGGGACATCGCCGACGCCGCGTCCTTGACCAAGGTGCTGGCCGACAACACGGGCACCGTGTCGAACCTGGTGTCGGGGTTCGCGTCGGCGTTCGAGACCTTCGCCCGGGTGTCCCAGAACGGCAACTGGATCAACATCTACGCCTGCAACGTCTTCGTGAAGACCTACGGCTCGGTGCAGGTCAGCGTCGATCAGATCATCGGCGGGCTGGACGGCTTCCTCGGCCAGGTCCCTGCACTCGGGGATCTGCTCGACCAGATCCTGCGCGGCGTCGGCCTGCCCGGCATCGGGGGCGGTGGGCTCGGCGGCGTTCTGGGCGGGCTCAAGCTCGACATCCCGCTGCAGCTGCCCAACGGACGGGTCGGCGGCTCCAACGCCCACACCGGAGTCTGCAAATGAAGGCGATGCGGGAGCGCAACCAGGTGGCCGTGGCCGTCTGGGGCACCGTGCTCGCCGCCGCCGTCGTCCTGTTGGCGATGAACCTCGGCAGCCTGCCGTTCGTCCATCCCACGCACACGTACTACGCGGACTTCGCCAACGCCGACGGGCTCAAGAGCGGTGACGAGGTGCGCGTGCAGGGCATCAGCGTCGGCTCGGTGGAGTCGGTCAAGGTGCAGGGCGATCACGTGCACGTCGAGTTCACGCTCCGGTCCGGCATTGCGCTCGGCAGCACGAGTCGGGCGACCATCGAGGTCGCGACCGTGCTCGGGAACCTCTTCATGCAGATCGAGTCGGCCGGGTCAGGGCGGTTGGCGGAGGACAGCACCATCCCGGTGTCCCGCACAGTCGTGCCGTACACGCTGCTCGGTGCGCTCGACGCGTTCGGTGAGTTCTCGCAGCAGACGAACATCCCCACGCTGCAGGACTCGCTGCGCACGCTCTCGACCACGATCAGCGGTGTTGCGCCCAAGGACGTCACGGCGGCGCTGCACGGCCTGGCCGACGTATCGAGCACGCTGGCGAGCAAGCAGCACGAGGTCAGCGACGTCCTTCGGGCGGCCGACTCGATCGTGCAGACGCTCAACCGGAACTCCGGTGCGCTGGTCGGCCTGCTCATGCAGGGCGACGAGTTCCTCAAGCTGGTCCAGCAGCGGCACGAGGTCATCACCCGCCTGCTGCGTGACACCGCGCGGCTGGGCGCCGAGCTCAAGGTCCTGATGGCCCGCAACGGCGCCCAGCTGACCTCGCTGCTGCGCAGTCTCGACGCGGTCAGCGGCGTGCTGGTCAAGGAGAGGACGCAGCTGCAGAAAGCGATCCGCACGCTCGGGCAGTTCGGCGTCAACATCACCAACGTGACGGGCGGCGGGCCGTGGCTCGACCTGCTGACGCCGACGGTCGTGGTGCCGGACAACCAGATCGCGGCGTGCGGGACGAACCCGGCCGCCGTCAAGAAGAAACCGTGCAGCCCATGAGGCGGGTGATCGGCGCGCTGTTCGACCGGTTCGGCCGGGCGACGGTGATCGCCACCGCCGCGGCGCTGGTCGTGGCGGTGGCCGCCGGGATCACGGTGTACCGCGTGTTCGTGCATCAAGACACCTACCGGATCACCGCGCGGTTCACGGCAACGCCGGGCCTGTACCCGGGCAACCGGGTGGCGGTCCTCGGCGTACCGAGCGGCGAGATCGTCTCGATCACGCCCACGGCGAAGTACGTCGACGTCGTCCTGTCGCTGCCGACCGACATCAGGATCCCGGCCGGCGCGAAGGCGGTGCTGATGGCACCGAACCCGGTCAGCGACCGGTTCGTCGAGCTGACCCCGGCCTACACGAAGGGGCCCGCGCTCGAGTCCGGCGCCGTGCTCGGCCTGTCGGACACGGTCGTGCCCCTCGAGCTCGACTCGATCTACGCCAGCGTCGACAACCTGGCCAAGTCGCTCGGCCCGGCCGGGGCCAACGCACACGGTGAGCTGTCCGACGTCCTGCACGCGTTCGCCCAGCTGGCCAACGGCAACGGCGCCGACCTGCACGCCACGATCCAGCGGATCGCGGCGGCCCTGCCCGCGCTCACCGCGCATCCGGACGATCTGAAGAACCTGATCACCGGGCTGGACCAGCTCACCGGCGAGCTGGCGGCGCACGACGCCACGATCAACGCCCTCTACGACGACCTGAGCAGCGCGACCGGCCAGCTCGCCGACGAGCGCGACACCATCTCGGCCGCAGTGTCCAACCTGCAAGAGGGGCTCGCCGAGGTTGCGATCTTCCTCAAGACCAACCGAGCCCACCTCGGCTCGTCGGTGAAGAACCTCGACGTCACTCTCGCGGCCGTCATGAGCGAGCAGAAGGCGCTCATCCAGACGTTCGAGACGGCTCCGCTCGGCTTCCAGAACTTCAATCGGGCGATCGACCCGAACTCGCCCTGCCTGACCGCCACCGGAGCGCCGAACAACTGCACCGCTCTCTGGGGCCGGATCGACCCCACAGCGGGGGCGGCCGAGCTGGTGAAGACCTACTGCGGCATGGTGCCCGACTCGTTGATGCCGATCATCCTGTCCAACCTCAAACTGGCCTCCGCGACCGCGACCCACACCGGCTGCGGCGCGCAGGTGGGGCTGCTGCAGAACCGGACCGGCCCGCCCGGCGTGCCGAAGACGCCGGACCTCGACCTCACCCACCACCTGGGTGCGCGATGAATCGCGGGCGTGCGGCGCTCGCCGCCATCATCGCAGTCGCGCTGTTGGCCGGCTGCAGCTTCGGCCTGGAGCGGCTGCCCGCCCCATCCGGCACCAACGGTGAGACCTACCGGCTGACCGCCGAGTTCGGCGACGTCCAGAACCTCACCCTGGGCGCCAAGGTGAAGCTCGGCGGCGTCGTCGTCGGCGAGGTCACCGCCATCACGACCAGGGACTACCAGGCGTCGGTGCAGCTGAGCATCGAGAAGAAGTTCCCGCTCGAGAAGGGTGCGCGCTTCCAGATCCGGTTCACCACGCCGCTCGGGGACGACTTCGTGTCGGTGACGTCGCGCGGCTCGACGGCCGCCGGCCGGCTCGCCGACGGCGCCACGGTGGGACCCGCGAACACGAGCAACGCGCCGGGGATCGAGGACACCTTCGCCGCGGTGTCGCTCCTGCTCAACGGTGGCGGGCTGAGCAAACTCAAGATCATCGTCACCGAGCTCAACGCCGCGTTCCACGGTCGCACCGGCGACGCGCGCGACGCCCTGGTCAAGCTGCATACCGTGATCACGAATCTCGACGAGCACAAGGTGGACATCGATCGCACGCTCGACGGGCTGGCGAAGATGTCCACGGCACTGAACAAGGGCACCGGCGTCATCGAGCAGGCACTGGCCCTCTTCCCGCCGACGCTGCAGACCCTGGCCGACGACACGGCGCAGCTCCGTGACCTCCTCCAGCGCGTCGGGAAGCTGGGGACGACCGTCGACGACCTCCTGCGCCGCGGCCAGAGCGCAATGCTCGCCGACTTCGCCAATCTGCGCCCGACCCTCGACGCACTGCGCGCCCGTCAGGACCAGCTGTTGCCGACCTTCGACGCACTGATCGCGGTGGGCAAGGCAGTGAACCGCGCGGCACCCGGTGACTACCTCAACATCTCCGCGACCATCCAGTTCCTGCTCGAGGCACCTCCGGCCCATCCCCGCCCGGGCGGCGTCGTCCATCCGGGCGCGGAGGCCACCGGACCGGCCGATGCCGCCGTCCGCCGGCTGATCGGAGCGGCACCGTGAGACGACGGATGGTGCTCGCGCAGCTCGCCGTCTTCGGCGCGATTTCGGTGCTCGTCATCGGCTACGCCGTGTTCGGACTGCTGAACGTGCACATCACCAACCACCCGTTCGCGGTGCGGGTCGAGCTCAAGACCGCCGGCGGCATCTTCGAGGGCGCCCAGGTCGCCTACCGCGGCGTGCAGGTGGGCAAGGTCAGTGCGGTGGACCTGCACACCGACGGGGTCACCGTGACGCTGGCCATCGAGCACGGCACCAAGGTGCCGGACAACTCGATCGCCCACGTCTACGACCTGTCGGCGGTGGGCGAGCAGTACGTCGACCTCGATCCGCCGGCGGCCGCCAGCACGCACTACCTGCGCGGTGGCGACACGATCCCGCAACGGCGCACGACCACACCGCTCGAGACCGCCACGGTCCTCTACGACCTCGAGCGGTTCGTGAACAGCATCGACCCGAACGACGTCCAGATCATCGGCCGCGAGGGCGCGCTCGCGTTCCAAGGCACCGGCCCGCAGCTGAAGTCGATCCTGTCCGACGCGACGGACATCGTGAACCAGCTGTCCTCGACCGAGGACAACATGCTGCGCCTGCTGCACAACGCCGCGACGCTCTTGCGGGGCGCCGCGGCGCACTCCAGCGCATTCGATCACTTCAGCGCGTCCCTGAAGGCGCTCAGCGGCACGCTCGCCGCGAAGACGCCCACCATCAAGACGTTCCTCGAACAGGCGGAGCCCACCACCCGGCTGGTGAACTCGCTGATCAGCGAGAACGGGTCGGCGATCACCGCGCTGCTCGGCAATCTGGCCTCGCTGAGCCAGATCCAGGTCGCCCGCGTCCCCGGGCTGCGCACGTTGCTGATCGCGGTACCGGAGTTCGGCCGGCTCGCCCCCGGTGTCGTGCACGACGGCACGTTGCTCGGCGTCGCCGACCTCAACCAGTCCCAGCAGATGTGCAACACCGGCGTACCACTCACCTCGCCCATATCCGGGACGAGGAGCAAGGTCTACGCCGTCGGCTGCGGACCCGAGCTGCAGCGCGGGGCGGCCAATGCACCCCGGGCGTCGAGCGGCCGGGCCATCGATGCGCAGCAGACGGTGTCGCTCGGCCCGTCCGCGCAGCGCACCGGCGACACCGAGGTCGGCAGCTACGACCCGCAGACCGGGCTCGTCTCGACCAGCGACGGCACGCTGCTGCGCCTCGGCACCAACGGCGGCCAGACCCGGCTCTTCGGCGCGAACTCGTGGCAATCCCTGCTGCTGGCCGGGACCGGGTCGTGACGGCCGGTACCTTCCCTGAGCGCTTACGCTCGCCTGCATCCGACGTGAGGACGACGTGCCCATGACTGATCGACCCCGACCGCCACGCCCCGCGCCCAACCCGACCGAGGATCCGCTCGAGTTGGCGGTGGACGAGAAGCCGTCGAAGGCGGCGCGGCTCGAGGCCAAGGCGGCCCGGCTGCGCGAGGCGGAGGAGCGGCGGGCCGAGCGGCGGCGCGCGGCCGATGGCGAGGCGATCGGCGCGGCCCCCGAGCGCGGCCGCGGCCTGGTCGTCGCGACGGCGCTGCTCGGTGTTCTGTCGGCCGGACTCGTCGTGGTGCTGGTGATCGGCTACTTCTCCTGGCAGCACCAGCGGGACCTGAGCACGGCTCGCGCCGGCGCGCTCAAGGCGGCGAAGTCCTTCGCCGTCGACTTCGGCGCGTACGACTACCGCAGCCTCGACGCCGACTTCAAGAAGGTCACCGAGGGCATGACCGCCACGTTCGCGAAGGACTACACCAACACGAGCAGCAAGCTCAAGCCCACCCTCGTCCAGTACAAGACCAGGGTGACCGCATCGATACAGGGGGCCGGAGTCACCTTCGCGGGCCGGTCCAAGGCGACGGTCGTGGTCTTCCTCGACCAGACGGTCAACACGTCGCAGTCCACCGTGCCGCGGCTGGACCGCAACCGCCTGCAGATGCAGCTCGAGCGGCACAACGGCAAGTGGCTGGTCGCGAAGCTGCTGGCCAAGTGACCGCATTGTTGACGTCCTGCCAATAACTTAGACTCCGGACGTGCCGTACGCCGAGACCACCGCGCCGCCGGCTGTGCAGTCGCCGCGCCGGCGCCGGCTGGAACCCGACGCGCGGCGCGAGCAGATTCTGGACTGCGCGGTGCGCTTGTTCGGGGACCGGCCCTACGCGTCGGTCTCGACGACCGACATCGCGCGCGAGGCCGGCGTGGCCCGCGGCCTGCTCAATCACTACTTCGGTACCAAGCGCGACCTGTACCTCGAGGTCGTCCGCGCGATGGTTCTGCTGCCCGAGCTGGACGACGCCGAGGCGGTCACCGGTCCGCTGAGGAAGCGGGTGCAGCGCAGCGTCGACTGGTTCCTCGACACCGTCTCCCTCCACGCCAAGACGTTCGTCGCCGTCACCGGCGCCGAGGGCGTGGGGGACGACCCGGAGATCGAGCGGATCCTGGCCGAGGCCGACGACACGGCCGCGCGGAAGGTACTGGAGACGGTCGGCCTGTCCGCCGATGTGGCTGAACACCGCGCCGTGATCCGGGCCTACGGCGGGCTGGTGAAGGCCGCCGTGCGCGAATGGGTCCGGGGCGAGACACTGACGCGTCCACAGGTGCAGCTGCTGCTCATCCAGGCACTGGTAACGATCGTGAAGGACGTGCTGCCCGACATGGGCGCGGAGGCATCATGAGCGAGCACCCGACGTACTGCCGCATCTGCGAGCCGACCTGCGGGATGGTGGCCACCGTCGAGGACGGCCGGCTGCTCGCGCTGCGTCCCGATCGCGACCACCCGATCACCGCGGGCTTCTCCTGCCCGAAGGGGATCGAGTTCGTCCACGTCCAGAACGACCCGGACCGGCTGCTGTACCCGATGCGCCGCACTCCGTCGGGGGAGTTCGAGCGAATCTCCTGGTCGACGGCCCTGGACGAGATCGGCGCGAAGCTGCGGGCGATCCGCGCGCTGCACGGGGGCGGATCGATCGGCTGGTACGCCGGCAACCCGACGGCATTCAGCCACTCGCACGCGCTCTGGTCGGCCGGCTTCGTCCGCGGGCTCGGCTCGAAGCACCTCTACACGCCGAACACGCAGGACACGTCCAGCCGGTTCGTCGCCTCGGCCCTGCTCTACGGCAGCCCGACGATCTTCCCGCTGCCGGATCTGACCCGCACCTCGTTCCTGCTGATGGTCGGCGCGAACCCGGCGGTGTCGCGCGGCTCGATCGTGTCGGCGGGCAACGTGCGGGAGAAGATGACCGGGATCGTTACGCGCGGTGGACGGGTGGTCGTCGTCGACCCGCGCCGCACCGAGACGGCCAAGTCGTTCGAACACGTCGCCATCCGGCCGGACGGCGACGCGTGGCTGCTGCTCGCGATGCTGCAGGTGATCTTCGCCGAGGGCTTGGCCGACGAAGCGGCGCTCGCCGCGCAGGCGAATGGGGTGGACGTGCTGCGCGCCGCGGCGGCGAAGTGCCCGCCCGAGCTCGCGGCGGCGCGCTGTGGGGTACCGGCGGACGAGATCCGGGCGCTGGCCCGGGCGTTCGCCGGCGCGGCGTCGGCGACGGCGTACGGCCGCACCGGTGCGTGCCTGGGCCGGCACGCGACGCTGGTGAACGTCCTGCTCGACGCGCTCAACGTGGTCACCGGCAACCTCGACCGGGCCGGCGGATCGGTGTTCGCCCGGCCACCGATCGACTTCACCTCGCTCGCCGTGCGGCTCGGCGTCGCGACGTTCGACAGCTACCGCTCGCGCGTCGGCGACCTGCCCGAGGTGCTCGGCCAGCTGCCGGCGCCACTCATGGCCGCGGAGATCGAGACGCCCGGCCCGGGGCAGCTGCGGGCGCTGATCGTGTCGGCCGGCAACCCCGTGCTGTCGGTGCCGGGCTCGCAGGCGCTGGAGCGCGCGCTCGACACGCTCGAGCTGCAGGTCGGCATCGACCTGTACGTCAACGAGACGCACCGGCACGCCGACTACGTGCTGCCCGCAGCCACGTTCTACGAGCGCGACGACCTGCCACTGGCGCTCGCCGAGATCCAGCTGACGCCGTTCGTGCAATGGACGGACGCCGTCGTCCCGCCGCGCGGCGAGGCCCGCGAGGACTGGCAGATCATCGACGACCTCGCCCGGCAGCTCGGCTTCGCGCCGGTGT
>JAVHVD010000426.1:0-28500 GCA_032160745.1 Pseudonocardiales bacterium | reverse complement strand
GAGGAGCTCAACAAGCTCATCTTCCTGGAGGCCGACCCGGACCTGGTGGCCCGGCTGGTCGAGCTGACCGGCGCTTAGAGCCGCCGCTCGACCGGTCGGCTGCCCGGACCCGGAAGAACCAGTCCACAGCGAACAGCCACGCGGTAGCCAGCAGCCAGCCGCCGACGACGTCGCTGAGGTAGTGGACGCCGAGCGCCAGCCGGCTGAACCCGACAAGCCCGACCGCGACCACGGCGACCGCGATCGCCGCGAGCCGCCGCTTGGGCGCGACCATCACGATGACCAGCCCGAACGCGGTCAATGAGGTCATCGCGTGCCCGCTCGGGAAGGACGCACCCGCCGCGTGCGCGACGGGATCGCTGAACACCGGCCGCGCCCGGCCGACGAGCCCCTTGGCCACCGTCTCCAGCGCCGCGGCGCCGGCCATCGCGACGACGACGAAGGCCGCCGCGGGGCGCCGGCCCCGCAGCCACAGCGTCACCGCCGCCCCGAGCGCCAGCACGCGCAACACGGTCGGGCTCAGGACGTTGCTCACCCACCGCCACCACCGGGTCTGGTCGCGGTCGGTCACCGCGGTGCGGTGCAGGGAGTCGTCGATGCGCACATCGAGGCGGTGCACCGGTCCCCATTTCAGCTCGACGATCACGAGCAGGACCGTGAACGCGAGTACGAGCACGAGCAACACCCCGGCGCGCGATGCCATCCGCTGCCCGAGCCGCGTCGTGATCATCGGCGTGCCGGGTCCATGTGCGGTTACCGCCGCTTCGAGGAGCGGGTCTTTCCGCCGCCTCCGCTGCCGGTCTCACCGGCCTCGCCGGGCTGGTCGAAGTCCAGCGAGCGCGGCTCGCGGCCGGGCGGCGGGGACGGCGTCGGGGTCGTCGGCCGCACCGGCCGCCATTTGCGGGTGACGGGCTTGCCCGGCTGCACGGTGAGCTCGTCGCGGCGCTTGCCCGCGCAGTGAGTGAGCCGGACGGCCTCGTCGCCGTCGACGGAGTACTCGACCCGGTCCGGCGTGATGTCGACGTGCAGGCGCTGGCCGCGGGGACGGACGGAGAACCGCAGCCGCTCCCAGCCCGGCGGCAGCTGAGGGCGGAAGAGC
This sequence comes from Pseudonocardiales bacterium, assembly GCA_032160745.1. Lineage (GTDB taxonomy): Bacteria > Actinomycetota > Actinomycetes > Mycobacteriales > Jatrophihabitantaceae > Jatrophihabitans. The sequence goes on along the minus strand of JAVHVD010000426.1, from coordinate 27,401 downwards.
AGGTACTCCGCGGTGTCCCGCATCCCGCCGAACCCGGCGACCAGCGCCAGCCAGCCCCCGGCGAGCGAGGCGATGTGCAGCCCGTCCTTCGCGTTGTGCTCGATGTCGCGCAGGTCCATCAGCGCGGCCTCGGCGAGGTAGTCGGCGGCCAGGTCGAGATGCCCGACCTCGGCGGCGAGCACCGCCTGGGTGCACGCCGACAGGGACGAGTCCCGCACGGTGAGCGGTTCGTAGTAGGCGAAGGCCCGGGCCTTCTCCTCCTGGGTGAACGCATCACCGGCCCAGTGCAGGGCCAGGACGAGATCGGCCTGCTTGATCACCTGCCGGCTGTACAGGTCGAAGTACGGCGCGTGCAGCAGCAGCGGGTACTCCTCCTCACGGGCCGAACGCTCGAAGTCCCACTTCTGGTGCGAGGTGAAGCCACGCGACTGCTCGTGGACGCGCAGCCGCTCGTTGTACGGCACTGCCATGGTGTCGGCCGCTCGCAGCCAGGCCTTCGGCTCATCGCGGGCCACCTCGTAGTCGTCCGGCCATCGCTGCACCGCGTCGGCCGCTGCCCGCAGGTTCTGCGCCGCCATGAGGTTGGTGTACGCGTTGTCGTCGACCAGCGCGGTGTACTCGTCCGGCCCGGTGACCCCGTCGATGTGGTAGCACCCGTCCGCGCCGTCGTAGCCCAGCGACATCCACAGCCGGGCCGTCTCGACGAAGATCGGCAACGCGCAGTTGCGCCCGAACTCGTCGTCGCCGGTCCACCAGAGATGTCGGGCGGCGGCGACGGCGATGTCGGCGTTGACGTGGACCGCGGCGGTCCCCGCCGGCCAGTAGGCCGAGCACTCGTGGCCGCGAATCGTCCGCCAGGGAAAGGCCGCACCGCTCAGTCGCAACGTCCGGGCCCGCTCGAGCGCCAGGTCGAGTGTCGTGGCTCGCCACCGCAGGGCGTCGGCCGCGGCCTCCGGCGCCGTCGCACTCAGGAGGGGCAGGACGAACGACTCGGTGTCCCAGAACGCGTGCCCGTCGTAGCCGGTGCCGGTGAGCCCTTTCGCAGCGATCGCCCGCTGTTCGGCCCGCGCGCCGGCCTGGTAGGCGTGGAAGATCCCGAACCGCACCGCCTGCTGGATCTCCACCGGACCGTCGAGCTCGACGTCGGCGCCGGCCCAGAACTCGGCGAACGCCGCTTCCTGCTCGGCGAGCACCGCGTCCCAGCCGGCTTCGCGCGCGTTGAACAACCCCGCCGCAACCTGGTCGCGCAGCGCGGACACCGACCGCTGGCTCGACCATCCGTACCCGACGAACTTCGTCAGGTTGAGCGCGTCGCCGGGGGAGAGTGCCGTCGACAGCGTGAGTCGGGCCCAGTCCGGGTGCGAGGTGATCTCCGAGCCGAGATCAGCGCCGGTGGCCCCGACGACGTGGTCCATCATGGCCGCCATGTGCAGCTTGCTCGAGCGCGTGCGGTGGACGAGCAGCGCCCGCAGGCCGTCGGCGCTGTGTTCGATTGACCTCAGGGCACTCTCGATGACGGCGGTGACGCGCGGGTCGGCGGACTGCGGCGGGGTGTGCTCGTTGGCGACCAGCTCGGACTGCGCGACCACCCGGACACGCGCGTCCACCGGCTCGACGCAGTAGTCGATCGCGACGATCGACCGCCGGGTCAGCGACACCAATCGAGTGCTGCGCAGCCGCACGCGCGCGCCGGCCGGCGAGCGCCAGACCAGTTCGCGATTCAGCACACCGCGCCGCATATCGAGCACCCGCTCGTGCGACTCGATCGTGCCGTAGCGCAGGTCCAGCGGTTCGTCGTCGACGAGCAGCCGGATCAGCTTGCCGTTGGTCACGTTGACGACCGTCTGCCCGGATTCCGGGTACCCGTAGCCGGCCTCGGCGTAGGGCAGCGGACGGGTCTCGTAGAACGAGGCGAGATAGGTGCCCGGCAGGCCGTTCGGGTCGCCCTCGTCGAGGTTGCCGCGGATGCCGATGTGGCCGTTGGACAGCGCGAACAGCGACTCCGACTGAGCAATCGACGCGTGGTCGAGGCCCACCTCGCGCACCAACCACGGCTCAGCGGGAAACCGCGGGTCCGTTCTCATAGCAGCTCAGCGAGGTCGTGGACGACGATATCGGCGCCGTGGGCGTGCAGCGCGTCGCCGTGGGCGTCGTCCAACCGGTTGACGCCGACGACGAAGCCGAAGTTGCCGCGGCGGCCCGCCTCGACGCCGGCCGTCGCGTCCTCGAACACGGCCGCGCGGGAGGGCTCGACGCCCGCGCGCTGGGCTCCGGCGAGGAACGAGTCGGGCGCCGGCTTGCCCGGCATGCCGGTGGTCGCGATGGTCACCCCGTCGACCCGGTCCTCGACGTACTTGTCCAGCCCGGTGACCGCCAGGACGTCGGCGGTGTTCGCGCTGGAGGAGACGACCACCCGGTGCAGCCCGGCTTCGGTGGCGGCCTTCAGGTAGGTCAGAGACCCGGGGAACACCTTGACCCCGTCGGTCCTGATCCGCCGCAGGACGTCCTGGTTCTTCCGCGCGGCGATGGCGTGCACCGTCTCGTTGCCCGGCTCGTCGTCGTCATCCCCTTCGGGGACGTCGATCTTGCGAGAGGCGAGGAAGTCGCGGACGCCGTCGAGCCGCGGCTTCCCGTCGACGTACTCGTCGTAGTCGGTCTGGGTGAACGCCGACTGCCCGTGCGCCTCGAGCACCGGGTCGAAGGTGGCGGCCCAGGCGGCGTGGTGCACCGCCGCAGTATCGGTCAGCACCCCGTCGAGATCGAAGAGGCAGGCGTGGATCATGTCCGGCAGTCCCAGCACGGGCTCATCGTTCCCTACCGGCCGACCGCCCTATCGTCGGCATGGCGCCATCAGCGCTTTCAGGGGGTATGGTCAGCTCCAATGTCGGCCTGATGGGCTCGACAGGTCGCCTCGAATCCGCAGGCGGGCAATCAGGGGTTGCCGGCTATGACAGCTGAATCCACCGTCGTCTTCGCCGATCGAGTAGTGAAGATGACCTCCGTCCAGACCACCTCCAGTGACGAATGGCGCGCGTCCGTCGCGCTGCGCGGCGAGTTGGACGTCGCCAACGCCCACGAACTGCGCGAGGAGCTCACCCGCCATCTCGACGCGGGTCGACGGGTGATCCGGGTTGACGTCAGCGCCGTCGAGTTCATGGACTCGACCGCGATCGGCGAGCTGATCAGCGGGAGCGAGCGGTGCCGCAGTGAGCACGGGTCGTTGATCCTCACCGGAGTCCGCCGTCGCCTCTTGCGGTTGTTGACGGTCGCCGGCCTCGACCAGATCCTGCTCGTCGACACCGCGGCCGACTACGGCGAACAGCCCCCGACGGCGGTCTGACCCGATCGTCGGGTTTGATCCGCCCGGCCGAGCGGGTACCGGAGTCGGGTGACCCACCGCAAACGAGGCGTGTTGTTCGACGTCGACGGAACGCTCGTCGACACGACGTTCGTCCACGCCGTCTGTTGGGGCGAGGCGCTGCGTCAGCACGGCCACCACGTGCCGATGGCCGACCTGCACCACGCCGTCGGGATGTCCAGCGACCAGCTGCTCGGACACTGCCTCGGCGACGACCGCGACCAGGACGCCGACGACGCGATCGTCGAGTCGCACAAGACGCTGTACAAGCAGTGGTGGGGGCGGCTCACCCCGCTTCCGGGTGCGCGTGACCTGCTGCGCGCCTGCGCCGAGCGGGGACTCGACGTCGTGCTCGCCTCCTCGGCCGCCGAGGAGGAGCTTGCGGCGCTGACGTCGGCGCTCGACGCGGACGACGCCATCACCGCGGCGACGAGTTCCAGCGACGCCGAAGCGGGCAAGCCCGAGCCGGACATCATCGAGGCCGCGCTCGGGGAGAGCGGCTTGTCGGCCGACCAGGTGTTCTTCGTCGGCGACGCGGTCTGGGACGGCCGGGCGGCCGAGCGGGCCGAGGTGAGGTTCGTGGGCCTGACGTGCGGCGGGACGCCGGCGGAGGATCTCCGGGCGGCCGGCGCGGTCGAGGTCTGGGACGACCCCGCGCACCTGCTCGAGAACCTGGAGAAGAGCGCGTTGGGTTCGCTCTGACGCCGGGGCACTGGAGGCGCCGAGGGCGCTGACCCGCGGGCTTACCGTGCCTTCCGCTTCCGCAGCCGGCGCACGAACAGCACGACGCCGAGCACGCCCCCGACGGTGAACGCGGTGCGCTGCTTGTCCTCCGCGGCCTTGGCCAGCACCGGCTGCGCCGTTTGCTCCGCCTTGTCGATTACCTTCTGGACGGGCTCCGGCGCGGAGTCGCGCGCCCGCTCGATGTTCATCGCTACCTTCTCGCCGACCTGGTGCAGCTTGTCCGTCGCCTGTGCCTTCACGTCGAGCTTGGCCGCGAGGGCATCCGCCGCCTCGGCCAGCTCCGCCCGGGTCGCGTCGATGTCGGCCTTGATCTCGTCCGGGTCGGTCATCGCTTGACCGCCTCCTCCAGGTTCGTTGCTCAAGGCGTGCCCAGGTCGGTTCGTTCCGTAACCGGGCCCGGATGGGTAGGACGGTTGAGGACGAGAGGAGCCATGATGCCGCAGCGGGCCTGGAGCAAGAAGCGTGAGCGCCAGTACGAGGACATCAAGGGGGAGCTCGAAAGTCGCGGTCGGAACGAGAGCGTGGCGAAGGAGATCGCCGCGCGGACCGTGAACAAGACGCGGGCCCGGGCCGGCGAGGCCGCGCAGAAGAGCAAGACCTCCACCGACGACATCTCCTCCTCGCGCCGCGGCGGTCTGCGTTCCCACTCCGGAGCGGGCGGGCGGACCAAGGCGCAGCTCTACGCCGAGGCCAGGAAGAAGAATGTGCCGGGGCGGTCGAGCATGACCAAGGACGAATTGGCCCGCGCGGTGGGTGGTCGCTGACCGAGCCCGGCCGACCTGCTTGGGCGTAGGCTTGCCACCCGGTTCTCAATAATCTGTTCCGGCGCTCGCCGCCGAACCGGTGTGGACGGGCGCGTAGCGGCTGGTGTGGTGATACGGGTGGCTGAGGGGGCCGTGGGTTGGTCGCGTGCTGCGGCGGGGGAGGCCCCGCCCGACCTCGCTGCGCTGCTCTTCCTCGGGCAAGCCGGACCGCCCACCGCGGCACAGCTCATTGATGTCGCGGCCCATGCGGTGCCGAACGGCGATCGCGTCGGCCTGACCGTCACCGGCCTTGCCCGTGGAGTGCAGCCCGTCGCCCACTCCGACACGCTCGGTCCGCTTCTTGCGGCCGTCCAGTCGCGGCTCGACGAGGGGCCGTGCTTCGAGCACATCGATCGCAACGACGTGGTCCACGTGCCGGATCTCGAACAGGACCCGCGTTGGCCGATCTTCGCTCGGCAGGCCCAGGACCTTGGCGTCCGCAGCCTGGTGTCCGTGCGCAGCGTGGTGCGACCGCGGGGGCAGGTGGCCCTCACCCTCTACGCCGACCGGGTGGACGCATTCACGGCACGCGACCTGGAGGCCGCGACGATCCTCGGATCGTTCGCGGGGCTGACGCTCGAGAACGAGCGGCAGCGTGACCGCGCCGACAACCTCGAGATCGCCCTGGAGACCAACCGCCACATCGGTACCGCGATCGGCATCCTGATGGCCCGCGAGATGCTGACGTCCGAGCAAGCGTTCACCCGGCTCCGCGAGGTCAGCCAGCGGCAGCACCGCAAACTCCGCGAGGTGGCCGAGGACGTGGCCCGGGACGGGCAGCTGCCCAAGCGGGCCTGAGGCGCGGGTCAGCCCAACCGCTCGGCCGCGGCGCGCAGATCGCGGACGAGCCCGTCGTAGGTTTCGGCGCGGTCCTCGTCGGGCGCCCGCAGGACGGCCGACGGGTGCACGGTCGCCAAGGCCGCCTGGATCGGCGTCGAATCCCTGGCGAACTCGCCCCTCTCCGGCGGCCACGGCAGCGCCTCACCCCGATGCTGGGTGAGCCGGAACGCGGGACCGAACAACGAGCCGGCCGCCGTGGCCCCTAGCGCAACAAGCACCGCCGGGCGGATCACGGCGAGTTCCGCCGCGAGCCAGGGTCGGCACGCGGCCGCCTGCCCGGCCGAGGGCTTCTCGTGGATCCGCCGCTTCCCGCCGCGGGCGCCCTTCCAGCGGAAGTGCTTCACGGCATTGGTGACGTAGACGGCGGTGCCGGTCAATCCGGCGTCGCCGATCGCCCGGTCGAGCAGCCGACCGGCCGGACCGACGAACGCCTTGCCCTCGGTGTCCTCGACGTCGCCCGGCTGCTCGCCGACCAGCATCAGCCGGGCGTCGCGTGGGCCGCGGCCGAAGACGGTCTGGGTCGCCTGCTCGTACAGGTCACAGCCACGACAGCCGTCGGCCGCCGCACGCAGTGCCGGAAGCGAGCGGGTTTCGGGCAGGAACTGCTCGGCTCCGGGGTAGGACGGTCGGGCAGCCACCAGGTCTCAGGTCGTGCGCTCCGACGGAACATCCGTCTCGTACCAGGCCGTCGCGGGATACCCGAACATCCACGGCCGCCGGAACGCCGCCGCCCCCGCGTCGATGTGTCCGGTCGCGTCCCTCGTCGTCCAGGTTCGGACGGTGCGCCGCCCGCAGCGGACGAACATCACCGCATGCGGCCCGTCGTGACCCGCGAACAGCTGGCAGCGGGCTTCGTTCGCCGCCTCCCTCGGTAGGGCCGCCGAACACCGGACGTCGATCTCGTACGGTGGCTCGGCGGAACGGGAAGAGCGTGCGATCGTGGTCATCGCCGGTCCGTTCTGCCTCCGCTGCGTGGGTTACGCGGCAGTCGATCGTGATGCGGATTACTCGACCCCTACGTCCTATCCATCACAAATGCACTTCAAACAAATTCGAAACCACGAGTTGCGCCCGTGTTCTCCGCTGCCGGGTCAGGGCTTCGGACCGCCGGGCAGGAACTGCTGGACCTTCTGCTTCACACCTGCTTTGACGAAATCCCGGGTGTCCTCGTCACCCTGAAGCACCGCCGCGGTCAGCGACTTGGCCTGCTCGAAGGTCGCGTGCGGTGGTATCGGCGGCACGTTGGGGTCGCAACGCACGTCGAGCAGGACCGGGCGGTCGGCTGACAGGGCGTCCTCCCACGCAGCGCCGAGCGCGTCGCCGTCGTCGATGTTGACCCCGATCAGGCCGATGCTGCGGGCGAATGCGGCGTAGTCGACGTCCGGCAGGGTCTGCGAGGCGGCGAATTTCGGTGCGCCGCCCAAGGCCCGCATCTCCCAGGTGACCTGATTGAGATCGTTGTTGTGCAGGACCGCGACGACGAGACGCGGGTCGGCCCACTGCCCGTAGTAGTAGGCGGCGGTCACCATCTCGGTGAGCCCGTTCATCTGCATCGCCCCGTCGCCGGTCAGCGCGATCGCCGGTCGGTCTCCATGAGCCCACTTGGCGCCGATCGCGTAGGGCACGGCATTGCCCATCGTCGCCAGCGTGCCGGAGAGGGAACCACGCACGTCACCGCGGAAGCGCAACTGCTGCGCGTACCAGTTCGCCGAGCTGCCGGAGTCCGCGGTGACGATGGCGTCCTCGGGCAGCCGCCTCGACAACTCGGAGAAGATCCGCAGCGGATTGACCGGATCGGCGTCAACCAGGGCCCGGCGCTCGGCGACCTCGTGCCAGCGCGCCACGTCGGTCTCGATCGACTCGCGCCACGACCGATCGGTCTTCCGGTCGAGCAGCGGGATCAGTTCCTGCAGCGTCGCCCTCGCATCGCCGACGAGGTTGACCTCGTACGGGTAGCGCATGCCGATCCACTTGGCGGAGCGGTCGATCTGAACGGCCCGCGCCTGCCCGAACTCCGGCAGGAACTGGCTGTACGGGAAGTTGGACCCGACGGTGAGCAGCGTGTCGCAGCCGGCCATCATCCGGTAGGACGGGATCGTCCCCAGCAGGCCGATGGAGCCGGTGACCCACGGCAGGTCGTCGGACAGCACGTCCTTGCCCAGCAGCGCCTTGGCCGCGCCTGCGCCCAGCAGGTCGCAGACATCGGTGAGCTCGTTGACGCAGCCGCGGGCGCCCTGACCGACGAGCAGCGCCACCTTGCCGCCGGCGTTGAGGATCTCGGCGGCCGTGCGCACCGCCGCCGGGTCCGGCATGACCGTGGGGCGTGCGGTACCGAGGCTCGACGGCACCTGCTTGAACGCATGCTCCGGCGGCTCGTGGTCCAGCTCGAGCACGTCGGCCGGGAAGATGACGCAGGTCGGTGCCTGTTCGGCGAGCGCGATCCGGATCGCCCGATCGATCAGGTTCGGCAACTGCTGCGGGACGGTGCACATCTGGACGTAGTCGCTGCAGACATCCTTGAACAGGTTCAGCAGGTCGACCTCCTGCTGGTAAGCCCCACCCATCGCCGTGCGATTGGTCTGGCCGACTATGGCGAGGACGGGGACGTGGTCCAGCTTGGCGTCGTAGAGACCGTTCAGCAGGTGGATCGCGCCCGGCCCGCTCGTGGCCGCGCAGACGCCCACCTCGCCGCTGAACTTCGCGTACCCGACCGCTTCGAACGCGGCCATCTCCTCGTGCCGCGCCTGCACGAACTGGGGTTGGTTATCGGCGCGTTCCCACGCGCCGAGCAGGCCGTTGATGCCGTCGCCGGGGTAGCCGAACACCTGTCCGACGCCCCACTCGCGAAGCCGCTCCAGCACGACGTCGGCGACCGTCTGCCCCACGATGTCCCTCCTGACAGCGTCTCCCCGAAGGACGGATACCCCGATCGCGAGCGGCAGCAAACGTGCTAGGACGGGCTGGCCCGCCGGCCCGCGACGCGCGGAACGATCAACCAGAGGATCAGCAGCAACAGCGCCGTCGCGGCGGCGGCCACGACTCCTCCGGTTCGACCGACCACGACGTCGAAGATCAGCAGCGCCACGGCGACCACGGCAAAGGCCAGGAAGACCATGCCGACGATGGCCAACTTGTGCGCCACCATCACCGTCTCCTTGCGCCGGTGCTTGCGGAACAGGGCGCGGTGGACGCTCACCGGGGCCTGCAAGAACCCGGTGGCCAGGATGGAGGCCGCCACGGCGACGAGGTACACGCCCCGCTCACCGTCGGTCAGCTGCGAGAACTTCTGTTGGAAGGGCAGGGTCAGCAGGAAGCCGGTGAGCAACTGGACGCCGGTCTGGAGGACGCGCAGCTCCTGCAGCAGGTCCGTCCAGTTCCGGTCAAGCCGTTCGGTGGGGGTCTCGTTGCGCTCCTCGGCGTTCCAGGAGTCGTCCGACTGCGCGTCGGTCGAGTCCCGGTTGTCGGTGTGCGGCACCGGCGTGGTCACCTCCTGTTGTCGACCCCCAGCGGCGTCGAGGGAGGTATGCCCAAGCTGCGGCTCAGGCGAGCAACTCTGCGGTGTCGAGATGTCCGTCGACGATGCCGCGAGCGGTATCGGCGAGGTGCAGGCGCTGGCTGCGGCAGTAGCGCCGCAGCACCTCGAATGCCGCGACCATCGTGAGCCCGCCGCGCTCGGCCAGCACGCCCTTGGCCTGCTCGATGATCGTCCGGGTGTCCAGCGCTGTCTGGAGTTGCTCGGCGAGCTCCTCGCTGCGGTGGATCGAGCGTTGCTGGAGGATGCCGATCGTGGCGACATCGGCCAGCGCCTGGGCGAGATGGGAGTCCGAGGCGTCGGACTTCTGGTCGGCGCGGTAGAAGAGGTTCAGCGCGCCGATCGTCTGGTCGCGCAGCCGCATCGGAAGGGCCTGCACCGCGTCGAACCCGGCATCGGACGCGGCCTGGACGAAGCGGGGCCACCGGTCCTCTGCCTCACCCAGTCGGGTGAGTTCGACCGGCTGCGACATGCGGAAGCTGTCGAGGCACGGACCTTCGTCGTTCTGCAGTTCGAACAGTTCGACCAGCCGGGCCTGCTCGGTCGACGAGGCCATCACCCGCAGGTTCCCCCGCTGGTCACTGAGCATGATGCCGGCGGCGGCGGTGCCGAGAAGGTCCACGCAGGCGCTGGTCAGCGCATGCAGGAGATCGATGAGGTCGTAGTCGCTCACCAGGGTGTCGGCGAGGGCGACGAACGTCGAGCTCAGCTGCCGCTCTCTGGACTGACTGCTCTCATCCATCGCCATCATTCTTCCATTCGTCGCGCACCTTCATGCCTTACCCGTCTCGATCGAAACGTAATTCGCGGGCGACCACCTGGCGAGCCAACTCGTGCAACGGTTGATCATGAGCGAAGGCGTAAGCCCGCAGTCGGATCATCGCCTCGTTGATCGTGCATTTCAGCTGGGCCATGACCATGCCCGCCGCCTGGTAGATCTCGGCCCGGTAGAAGATGACGTCCTCGCCGGCAGCGCCGCGCGCGGCTGCAGCGGGCTGCGCCGCGTCGGGAGGCGCCGCCGCCCGGTGTCCGTCGACGTCCGCTGTGTTGGCCGCGCCGGTCGTCGGCAGGGTCCCTTTCGGCCCGGCCAGCAGCGTCATGGTCACCTGATCCGCCGTGCTCCTGGCCCGCGTCAACCGCTGCTCATTCACGAGCACCGGCTCTGATCCGTAGACGGTCATGACGCCGAGGCTGCGCGCGCCGGCCAGCAGCGGGAACGACACCGCCGCGCAGAAGGCGAGCCGCTCGGCGGCGGGGACGAACAGCGGCCAGCGAGTGCGCCACGGGTCGGCGTGCAGATCGACGGCCAGCACGGCGCTCGCGGTGGCGAACGCGTCGAGGGTCGGCCCTTCGCCCAAGGTGAATTGCTCTTCGTCCAGTCGGCGAGCGCGAGGATCGGTGGCCTGCGCCGCCGCCCGGTAGCCCGCCCGCGTCATGAGAGAGACGACGCCGGCCGACGCTTCGAGGTCGGTGACACAGTCCTGACAGAGGTCGCCCACGGTGGCCGTGATCGCGCCACTGCGCGGCGGCGGGTCGGACTGGCCGGCCGTGGCTACTCCGATCCGCGATCAAGTGACGGGGCGGGCGGGGTCTCGGCCCGGCCTACGACCACTGTCCGGTCGCCGTGCGACTGCGGCTGCTGTTTAGCGTTGTCACACCCGTCACGAAGGGATTTCGCCGTGATCCCCCGGTTGCCACCGCGGTGCTCCCCGTGGGTGACGCTACGCGCTCCACCTGAGCTCGTCTATTGCTGCGGCGCCTCGCCCCGGGTGCGACTCACGTGCTGTGGTCGCTGCCCGTGCTGGTCAACGGCTCGGCGATCTCCTCGAGGCTCTTCTGCGCCGCGTCCACCGCGAAGATCGCCGCCACGATGCCCGCGACGCACATGATCGAGGCCCCGATGACGAACGCGGTGACCGTGTCGCCGACCTTTCCGCTGCCGACGAGATCGGCGAAGATGAGCGGGCCGGAGATGCCGCCGATCGCCGTTCCGATCGCGAAGAAGAAGGCGATCGCCATCGCGCGGGTCTCCATCGGGAAGATCTCGCTGACGGTCAGGTACGCAGAGCTGGCGCCGGCCGACGCGAAGAACAGCACGACCGTCCAGCACGCAGTCATGCTGGTCGCCGAGAGGTGACCCTGGTCGAACAGCCAGGCTGTCGCGAATAGCAGTACGCCGGACAGGATGTAGGTACCGGCGATCATCGGCTTGCGGCCGACTGTGTCGAAGAACCGGCCCAGGGCGAAGGGGCCGAGGAAGTTCCCGATGGCGATGACCACGTAGTAGTAGCCGGTCTGGGTGGGCGGCACCTTGAAGAACGTGGTGAGGATGCTCGCGTAGCCGAAGGTGATGGCGTTGTAGAGAAACGCCTGTCCGATGAACAAGGCCAGGCCGAGGACCGTCCGTCGCGGGTACGAGGCCAGGACGGTCCGGGCGATGGTGAAGAAGCCGATCGTCTTGCGCTGATGGATCTCGATCGTGTCGTCGACTTCCTTCAGCTGCTTGCCGGTGTCGTCCTCGACGGCCTCTTCGACGTCGTCGACCAGCCGCTCGGCCTGCTTGTCGCGTCCGTGGATGAACAACCAGCGCGGGCTCTCCGGCACGTTGCGCCGCACCAGGAGGATCACCAGGCCGAGGACGACGCCGAGGGCGAACGACACCCGCCAGCCCACGTCGGCCGGCAGGAACTTTTCGTTCAGGACGACGATGGACAGCAGGGCGCCGACCGCGGCGCCGATCCAGTAGGTCCCGTTGATGCCGAGGTCGACGCGGCCCCGGTGCTTGCTCGGGATGAGTTCGTCGATGGCTGAGTTGATCGCCGCGTACTCGCCGCCGATGCCGAGACCGGTGAGGAATCGGAAGAGCAGGAACCACCACGGCGCGAACGAGAACGCGGTGGCCGCGGTGGCCCCCAGGTAGACGGCCAGGGTGATCATGAACAGCTTCTTGCGACCGAACCGGTCGGTCAGGTAGCCGAACAGCAATGCGCCGCTACACGCGCCGGCGACGTAGAGGGCGGCGGCGAGGCCGGTGACCTGCGAGAGCGAGATGTGCAGCCCGCTGCCCTTTTCGGCGAGGCGCGGCGCGATGTTGCCGACGATCGTGACCTCGAGGCCGTCGAGAATCCACACCGTTCCGAGGCCGATGACGATCCGCCAGTGCCATTGCGACCACGGCAGCCGATCCAGTCGACCGGGAACCGAGGTTTCGATCGTGTGCGCGTCCGACACGGCCCTTCCCCTCTCACGGGAGCGCGGCTCCCGCGAGTCGCTGGGAAAGTTGTTTCCCGTGGCCGACGCCGGTGAAACGGCGAGGCCGGGTCGGGCCCGGAGCTCGTTCGTGCCGTGGGGCGGCTTATGCCTTCGGTCCGGTCGGGGTCGGGCGTCTGCCGTGAGCGGGCTCGGCCGGCGCCGCCGACTGCGCGACCTGGTGCATCGCGCCGCGCCCGAGCAGCTGCTGCCGCGTCGTGGTGCGCTGCGCGCGGCCACGTCCGATGAACGAGACCGTCCAGTGCAGCACGGTGGTCACCCGGTTCTTGAAGCCCACCAGGTAAATGACGTGGACGGCCAACCAGAGCAGCCAGGCGATGAATCCGCCGAACCGAAGCGGGCCGATGCTCGCCACCGCCCGGAACCGCGAGATCGTGGCCATGCTGCCCTTGTCGAAGTACTTGAACGGCTTCTGATCAGGCTTGCGCTTGATCCGGCGGCCGATCTGGTCGGCGGCGTACTTGCCCTGCTGCATGGCGACCTGCGCGACACCGGGGTAGTCGTTCAGCGTCATCATGTCGCCGATGACGAAGACCTCGGGGTGACCAGGCAGCGAACAGTCGGGCTGGACCTTGATGTGTCCGGCCCGATCGGTCTCGGCGCCCGACTGGGCCGCGAGCGTGCGGGCCAGCGGCGACGGCTGCACGCCGGCCGCCCAGACGACCGTGCGGGAGGGGATGCGAACCCGAGTACCTGACTTGTCCTCGACGGTCAGGCCGCGGTCGTCGACCTCGATGACCTTCTCGGCCAGCCACACCTCGATGCCGAGCTTGTCGAGCTGTTTGGCCGCGCCGGCGGAGAGCTTGGTGCCGAACGCACCGAGGACGTCGTCGAGGGCATCGACGAGCAGGATGCGCGTCTTGCGGGTGTCGATGTTGCGGTAGTCCTTGACGAGCGTGCGCCGCGCGAGTTCCGAGATCTGCCCGGCCATCTCGACACCGGTCGCGCCGGCGCCGACGACGGCGAAGGTCAGCCACTCCTCGCGAGCCTTCGCGTCCTGTTCCAGCTCCGCGAACTCGTACGCCGTCAAGATCCGCCCGCGCAGTTCGAGCGCGTCGTCGATCGACTTCAGTCCCGGCGCGTACAGCTGGAACTCGTCGTGGCCGAAGTAGGAGGTCGTCGCGCCGGCGGCGACGATCAGCGAGTCGTAATGCGTCGTGGTTTCGCTCTCACCAACTTCGGACACCACGGTGTGAGCGGTGAGATCAATGTCCGTGACCTCGCCGAGCAGGACCTTGACGTACTTGCGGCGCCGGAGGATCTCTCGGGTGGCCGGCGCGATCTCGCCCTCGGACAGGATGCCCGTCGCCACTTGGTAGAGCAGCGGCTGGAAGAGGTGATGAGTGGTCCGGCTGATCAGCGTGACCTCGACTCCGGCTCGCTTGAGCCGCTTGGCGGCGAACAGGCCGCCGAAGCCGGAGCCGATCACCACCACGTGATGGCGGCGCGACATCTCGCTCATCGGAGCCTCCTGACGGGATCGGGCAGTAGCCGGTCGACACTGTGAACTACCCAGGATGCCCGGTGCGGATTCCTGACTGTGAGCGGTGTCTAGGTCGGAACCGGAGAGTCAGGTGCCGGGGCCGGGCTCGGAGCGGACCTCGGGCAGCGCCCCGGTTTCCATCACCTCGGCTGCCACGTCCCGGATCTTGCGGTGCATGTGCTGGCTCACTCGCCTCAACTCGTCGAAGGCTCGGTCGGCGGTGAGCAGCCGACTCGACATCAGGATGCCGATGGCCATGCCGATCTGCCGACTTGAGTCGAGCGCGACCTCCAGGTTGTCGGCCTTGCGCCGCTCGATCGCGTTCTGGAGGGCGAGGGAGGCCATCGTCGACAGAACCGCGCCGATGCCCAGGTCGAGGTCGGTGAACGCGCCGGGCTGCGGCGCGTAGAAGTTCAGCGCGCCGCGGTCGGTTCCGCCGAGGAAGACGCGGACGCCGAACATGCTGCGTACCGGCGTTTCCGAGATCGCCCGCGCGCTGAACTTGGGCCAGCGGGGATCGCGTTCGAGGTCGGCGACTGTGGTGATGTCGTCGTCCTCGATCGCGTCGAGGCAGGGACCCTGGCCGGTGTCGTACTCGATTTGGTCCACATGCCGCGCGAGGTCGTTGGTCGCGGCCAAGGTGGTCGGCCGCTTGTCACCGCGGACCAGGGTGGGCCCCGCGCCGATGGTGTGCGGCACCGCCTGCCCGGCGAACTCGACGATCTCGGCGGGCTCGGCAGCGCGATCGGCCCATTCGCTGCTGAACCGCACCGCGAAGTCCTGAAGCTGTCGGCCGATCTCAGGATCGCCGCCGGCCGGGCCATTGCTCACGGGTCCCCGTCTCGTTCGCCACTGACTGTCGACTCACAGTAACCCGGGGTCCGGGCCGGGCCGGGCCGCTCCGCCCCGGCCTGATCAGGGCCCCGCCCGCGGGAATAGGAGACGAACCGCTTCACCGGCGTCGGTGCCGGGTAGGGCTTGACCATGGATCAGAACGAGGCGCCCCTTCTCGACGCGCTGGCCGACTACCGGCGGCGCGACCGCTACGGGTTCACCCCGCCCGGGCACCGTCAGGGGCGCGGGGTCGACCCGCGGGTGCTCGATGTGCTCGGTCGGGACGCATTTCGCGACGACGTCCTCGCATCCAGCGGGTTGGACGACCGGTCGTCGTCGAACCGGTACCTGTCCCGCGCCGAAGAACTGATGGCCGAGGCCGTCGGGGCGAAGTCGGCGTTCTTCTCGACCTGCGGGAGTTCGCTGTCGGTCAAGGCCGCGATGCTTGCCGTCGCCGGTGGCCGCGGCGAGCTGTTGGTGTCGCGGGACGCGCACAAATCGGTGGTCGCCGGACTCATCTTCGCCGGCGTGGAGCCGCGGTGGATCAAGCCGCGCTACGACGGTGACCTGCACCTGGCCCACCCGCCGTCGCCGGACCAGGTGGAGGCCGCATGGGCAGCTCATCCCGATGCGGCCGGAGCGCTGATCGTGAGCCCCACCCCCTACGGCACGTGCGCGGACATCGCCGCCATCGTCGAGGTCTGCCACCGGCGAGGTAAGCCGCTGATCGTGGACGAGGCGTGGGGCGCGCACCTGCCGTTCCACGACGACCTGCCCACGTGGGCGATGGACGCCGGCGCCGACGTCTGCGTGGTCAGCGTCCACAAGATGGGCATGGGCTTCGAGCAGGGCTCGGTGTTCCACGTACAGGGCGACCTGATCGACGCGAGCCGCCTGTCTCAGTGCGCCGACCTGCTGATGACGACCAGTCCGAACGTGCTGCTGTATGCGGCGATCGACGGCTGGCGCCGGCAGATGGTGCAGCAGGGGAAGCAGCTGTTGGGTGATGCCCTGGATCTCGCCCGGTCCGTCCGCCAGCAGATCGAGACGCGGCCCGGCCTGCATGTACTGCACGACGAGTTGCTGCACAAACAGGCCAGCCACGACCTCGACCCGCTGCACGTGTTGATCGACGTGCAGGAGCTGGGCATCAACGGTTACCAGGCGGCTGACTGGGCCCGACAGCACCGCGCCGTCGATTTCGGGCTGTCCGACCACCGACGGATCGAGGCGACCCTGTCGACCGCCGACGATTCGGAGTCTGCGGCGCGGTTGCTCGAGGTGCTGGACGCGCTCGTCGATGCGGCGCCCGACATGGACCGGGCGCCGCGCGTCGACCTCCCCTCGTTCCCCGATCTCGAGATCGAGCCGGTCCTGCTCCCGCGGGACGCCTTCTTCGGACCCACCGAGTCGGTCCCGGCGAAGGACGCCGTCGGACGGGTGGCGGCCGAACAGATCACGCCCTACCCGCCCGGCATCCCGGCGTTGGTCCCGGGGGAGCGGATCACCGACGAGATCGTCGACTACCTGCGATCGGGCGTCGCGGCCGGCATGGTGCTGCCCGACCCGGCCGACCCGAAGGTCGAGACTTTCCGTGTCACGGCGCTTCCGTAGCCGGTCTCGCGGCCGCCGGCCGACCCGCGGACCCTGGCAGCGCGGACCCTGGCAGCCTGGTGCGATGACGCGTTCATCGATGGAGCATCGCTGTGCCCGCGAGTGAGGCGGTCGTCGTCGGCGCCGGCCACAACGGGTTGGTGGCGGCGATCCTGCTCGCCGATGCCGGCTGGGACGTCGTCGTGCTGGAGGAGCAGCCGCGGGCCGGCGGCGCGATCTTCTCCGACCGCTCGCTGCACCCGGAGTTCGTGACGGATTGGTTCAGCGCGTTCTATCCGCTCGGCGCGGCCTCGCCCGTCCTGTCGGCGCTCGACCTGGACCGGTGCGGCCTGCGCTGGTCGCACGCCCCGGCCGTCCTCGCGCACGTCCTACCGGATGATCGCTGCGCACTGATGTCGCGCGACGTCACTGCCACCGCGGCATCACTGGAACGGTTCGGCGCCGGCGACGGCGCCGCGTGGATCGGGCTCGTCGAGCAGTTCGAGCAGATGCGCGAGCCCTTCCTGAACGCGCTGTTCACCCCGTTCCCACCCGTCCGGGCCGGACTGTCCTTGGCTCGGGGCATGGGCGTCGCGGAGCTTTTGCGCTTCGCCCGGTTCGCGCTGCAGCCGGTGCGCCGGGCCGGCGAGGAGCTGTTCGCCGGCGAGGGCGGCCCGCTGCTGCTTGCCGGCAATGCGCTGCACACCGACCTGCCACCGGAGGCATCGGCCGGCGCGGTCTATGGCTGGCTGCTGGCGATGCTCGGGCAGACGGTCGGCTTCCCGGTTCCGGTCGGCGGCTCGAGCGGCATCGTGGACGCCCTGATCACCCGGTTGCGCGCCGCGGGCGGGGACGTGCGGCTCGGCGTGCCGGTGCGCCGGTTGGACATCGTCGGCGGGAAAGTGCGGGGGCTGCACACCGCGGACGGGGAACGGATCGCCACCAGGACGGTGCTGGCGGACGTCGCCGCGCCGTTCCTCTTCGAGCAGCTGATTGGGCCGGCGCACCTGCCGGCCCGGTTGGTCGACGACCTGGAGCGGTTCCAGTGGGACAGTCCGACGATGAAGATCGACTGGGCCCTGTCCGCGCCTATCCCGTGGACCGCAGCCGAGGCGCGGCAGGCCGGCACGGTTCATCTCGGCGCGGACATGAACGGGCTCACCCGGTATGCCGCTGACCTGGCCACGCGAAGACTGCCGCGTGACCCCTTCCTGCTGCTCGGCCAGATGACGACGTCCGACCCGTCCCGTTCGCCGGTCGGCACCGAGTCGGCCTGGGCCTACACCCACGTGCCCGAGGGCATGCAGTACCCGGCTGACGTGGTCGCCGAGCATGTCGAGCGGGTGGAGTCGGTGATCGAGGCGCGGGCCCCAGGCTTCATCAGCAGCGTGATTGCCCGCCGGGTCCAGTCGCCGTCGGATCTGCAGGCCGCCGATGGCAGTTTGGTGGGCGGCGCGGTCGGGGGCGGCACGGCGAACATCCACCAGCAGCTGTTCTTTCGGCCAGTGCCCGGACTGGGTCGGCCGGAGACCCCGGTCGATGGCGTGTACCTGGCCAGCTCGGGTGCTCACCCGGGCGGCGGCGTGCACGGCGCGCCCGGGGCGAACGCCGCCCGGGCCGCGCTACGGCGCGCCGGTGCCACCGGCCGGGCGCGGCGCCGAGCGCTGGACTACGCGTACGGCCGCATCTACCGCTGATCAGCGCCGGGGTCGGCGTCGCGCCGCGCCTGTTCCCGCGTCCGCTCCACCTGCTCGGCGTCGCGTGTCTGCGCCTCGTCGAACTTGCGGGTGTCCTTCGGGGTCGCGAACTGCGCGCTGTCCTCCGGCACACCCTCGCGCAACGCCCGCTCGTGCTCGAGTTCGGCGTCGAATTCCGCGCCCAGGAGAATCGCGAGGTTGGAAATCCACAGCCAGACAAGGAAGACGATCACCGCGGCGAGGGAGCCGTAGGTCTTGTTGTAGGACGCGAAGTTCGCGACGTAGAGCGCGAACAACCCGGACGCGATCAGCCAAATGACGACGGCCAGCGCCGCGCCCGGGCTGATCCAGCGGAAGCCGCCCTGCCGCACGTTGGGCGCCGCCGCGTAGAGCACCGCCAGCATGAGCGCGAAGATCAGCAGCAGCACGGGCCACTTGGCGATCTCCCACACGAGGACGGCGGTCGAACCGATGCCCAGGGCTTTGCCGATCTGGTCGGCCAGGGTGCCGGTGGCGACCACGATGATCAGCCCGACCACCAGGCAGACGACGGTGAAGATGGTGACCGCGAGGCGGGTCGGCGCCGTCTTCCAGATCGGCCGCCCCTCCGGCATTGCGTAGATGCGGTTCGCCGCGCGCATGAACGCCGCGACGTAGCCCGAGGCCGACCACAGCGCGAGGACGATGCCGACGATGCCGAGGATCCCTGCGGCGCCCTTCTGCTTCTGCGCGTTCTGGATCACCGTCTGCAGGAACGACTTCACGCTGCCGGGCGCGACCTGGCCCAGGTTGTCGATCAGCGACTGCGCGGTCGAGTGGCCGAGGAGGCCGAGGACCGACACCAGCACGAGGACGCCGGGGAAGATCGCCTGGACGCCGTAGTAGGTCAGCGCCGCCGCCCGGTCGGTGAGCTCATCGGGTTGTATCTGCTTCGCCGCCCTGCGCAGGACGGCGAACCACGAGCTCTTCGGCAGCTCGGTCGGCCTGCTCGGCGCGTCTGCGGCGGTCCCATCGGACCGCTGGAGAGAGGGGTTATGGGAGGTTTCGGTCATTTGCCGGGCCGTCCATCTCGTGAGGATTGCCGGCGTTTGCTTCGCCGTCAGCAGCGGCGTACCCACCCGTCCGAGATTTGCAACGAGGGCTATTCGGTGGCCTGTTGCAGCTTCACGTAGACGTGCTGCAGGAAGTCGGCCCCGGCGACCGCGGTGAAGATCGACATGGCGGTGCGGGTCGCGGCCGGGGCGAAGACGAGCCCCATCGTGAACCCCGTCGCCACCCACTGCGCGAGACACATCGGGCAGGTCAGCAGCTCGCCGACCGAATGCTGCACGCCGTTGTGCGAGCGCACCTCCTCGTGCAGCTCGCTCGGCGCGCTGACCCCTTGGTAGACGGTGAACGGTGCTCGAAGCGGGCTGGTGACCGCGTCCTTCGCGATGGTGCGGCTGAGCCGATGCGTGGCGACGCTCAGCTGCACGGCGTCCCAGGGCGTGATCCGGCCGACGTCGCGGCCCAGTTTCTTCGCGACCAGGAGCGCGCCGACCGTGCCGGTCGCGTAGACCGACATCAATTTGACGTAGCCGTCGAGCGGTCGCTCCTCGCCGTTCCGGTACGTCTCCGCCTGGCGGTGCGCCCACGCGCGTACGCGCGTCCTCGTTGCCGTGCCCGTCACGGGGCAACCCTTCCCGAACGCAGACCCCGACTCACGGGTTGTGATGTCTGCGTTGCGGTACCCCGAACCGGCGGGCGGGTAATCCAAGCCAGACGAATCGCTTAGCGGGCGTGGGCACGAGAGAGGACGGCGACACGATGCGGATCTGGCGGCCCCTGGAAACGATGGTCGAACGGATCGAGGAGCTCTCCGTCCTCGACCGGCCGGCCGAGATGCTCAGCGAAGTGGTGCGAAAAGCGATCCCACAAGGACCGGTCGAGGACGCGCTGAGCGGTACGCCGATCGGGCACCCGCTGCACCCCGTCCTCGTCACCGTGCCGATCGGCGCCTGGACGTCGTCGCTCGCGTTCGATGTTCTCGGGGACGACAAGGCGGCCCGCCGGCTCATCGCGCTCGGCTGCCTGGGTGCCCTTCCGACGGCGGCGTCCGGCGCGAGCGACTGGATGTCGACGCAGGGTCCGGAGCGGCGAGTCGGTCTGGTGCACGCCCTGCTGAACTACGCCGCGCTCGGCGCGTACGGAATGAGCTGGCTGGCCCGCCGGCACGGCCGACGGGCGCGCGGGGTCGCCCTCTCGCTCACCGGAGCCGGGCTGATCTCGGCATCCGGCTGGTTGGGCGGGCACCTGTCCTACTCGCTGGGTATCGGCGTGGACACGACCGTCTTCCAACAACTGCCGCAGGAATGGACGGACGTCGCTGCGGAGGTCGAGCTGCCCGGCGAGGGGCAGCTCTCCGGTGCCGAGGTCGACGGCGTGGCCCTGCTGCTGACCCGGCGCAACGGGGCGATCACCGCGCTGGTCGACCGCTGCACCCATCGCGGCGGTCCGCTGCATGAGGGCGAGGTCAGCGACGGGTGCGTGGTCTGTCCCTGGCACGGCAGCGCCTTCTCCCTCGCTGACGGGTCGGTTCAGGGCGGTCCGGCCACCCGCCCGCAGGCCGCGCTCGAGACACGCATCGAGAACGGACGGTTGCAGGTCCGGCGGCGCGAGGGTCGCACCTTGCGCACCGCGCCGGTGGGCACCTGACCTGAGGGCCGATGGTGAGCAGCCTTCCCTCGATCTTGTGGATGAGCGTGTTCGCCGACGTTCCGGCGCCGGCCGGCGACCGGGCGCTGGACTACTGGGAGCGGGTCACCGGCGCTGCCCGTGGCGAGCCCGCCGGGACCGGCGGCGAGTTCATCCCCCTGATCCCCGCCGGCGGGGACCGGTTCGTCTGGGTGCAGCGGGTCGACCGGGACGCGGGCGGATGGCACCTGGACCTGCACGTCCCCTCGGCCGCCGACGCGACGGGGCCGGCCCTCGATGCGGGCGCCCGCGTCGTCCGTGAGCGGGAGTCACTGGTCACCCTCGAGTCGCCGGCTGGGCAACCGTTCTGCCTCGTGGACGAGTCCCGCCCCGGCCGTCGGAGGCCGGTGCCCTCCACGTGGCGCGACGGCCGGCGCAGCCTCGTCGACCAGCTGTGCATCGACATCCCGGCCGACCGGTTCGAGGCGGAATGCGACTTCTGGGCCGGGCTGACCGGCTGGCCGAGGGCGGGCGCTGACCTGGGGGAGTTCGAGCGGCTCCAGGTGCCCACCCGCCTGCCGATCCGGATCCTGCTGCAACGGCTCGGCGGCGACGACCGCGGTGGGATCCGTGCGCACGTCGACATGTCGTGCGACGAGCGGACGGCCGAAACCGCGCGGCATCAGTCGTTCGGCGGCTCCGTCGAGTTGCGGGCGGAGCACTGGACGACCCTGCGGGACCCGGTCGGGCTGACCTACTGCATCACCGATCGCGGGGTGGGCTGAGGATTCCCTCGGCCGCGGCGACGGAGACGCCGGCGCGGGTCCACAGCTGCAGCAGGAAATCATCCTCGACGTGGCTGACGACCAGGTGCCGGCCGGTGCCGATCGCGGCGTGGACTGCCCCGGCGGTGTGCGGGTTCATCGGTGCCGATCGGCGCCAGTGGCAGGCGACGAGCACGCCGTCGTCGTCCAGCGACTCCTCGATGCGGCGGACCAGGGCGTCGAGGTCGGCGCAGTAGTAGCCGACCTCGCTGAGCACGATCAGGTCGAACCGGCCACCCGGCCACTGATCGGGTATCGCGCCGACGCCGACCTCCACGTGGGCGAAATCGCTGAGCCGGTCGGCGGCGCGTTCGACGGCGGCTCCGGCGATGTCCCACGCGACCACCTCGTCGCACCGGGTCGCGAGTTCGGCCGTCAGCAACCCGATGGCGCAGCCCGGCTCGAACGCGCGGCGGAATCGGGGCTTGATCAGCGTGGCCAGGATCGCCGCACGCTTGCGCCGCTCGTAGAAGCGCTCGTGCAGCCCCCAGGGGTCGTCCGCGTGCGCGTAGAGCTCGTCGAAGTACTCCCGGGAGACGATCTCGCCGGCCGCCTCCACCACGAAGATCTCGGTGTCCCGGCGGAAGTGCTCGAGCATCGCCGCATCGAGGATTGGCTCGTCCGTACCACCGGCCGACAGCGGCTGGTGCTGGCTGACGTGGCACTCGATGGCGGCGGCCTTCGCCTGGAGAGCCGCGCCGTCGAGCCGGACCCCGCGCAGCTGACCGGCGGGCAGGTCGCCTCGGTCCGGCTGGGCCCAGGCCCATGCGCGGATCGGGAACTGCCAGTGGCGCGCGCTGCCCCGCGCGCACAGCTCGGCGGCGGCGCGGGAGCAGGCTTCGTAGTCCGTGTGGCGGTCACCGCTCCAGGTGGAGGCCATGTGGGTGCAGTCGGCACTCAGGCGCTCGAGCGCGGCCACGAGGTCGTCTGCGTGTGCGGCGAGCCGGCCGTGCGGCAGTCCGAGCAGTTGAACCTGGGCCCGCGGCGCCAGCGCGGACACCGCTGCGTAGACCTCGCGCCGCCGCAGAGATGCCAGGGCATCGGGGGACTGGTTGCCGTACGCGGGGTTGGACGTGTCCCCGTCGGTGGCGATGACGACGGTGACGTCGGCGCCGGCCGCTGCGGCGCTGGCGATCAGCCCGCCGGCTCCGAGGGTCTCGTCACCCGGATGGGCCGCCACGACGACGAGGTGGTCGCCGGGGCCGGGTGGCGGGACGGTCGGGGGCCGGTCGAGCAGCCCCGCCCACACTGATTCCGACATGACCACCCCGTGATCGTTTCACGCTTTATGAACCGTTTCGGTCGACGGGTCTCCGCTCTGTGCTGATACCCAGCCGATCGCTCAGGAACAGGAACGCCGCCGCGAAGTCGTGATCGGCCGTGTCCCGCCGGATCCGGTTCCAGTCGAGCTGCTCACGCACGGCGCGGATCGTCGGCAACAACGCTCCGAAGTCACAGTAGTGCTCGGACAGCGAGCGGAGCTTAGTCGTGATGACATCAGTCGGGCGCAGAACCGGGATCCGGATGCCCAGCACCTCGAGCTCGTCGGCCGCCGACAGCGTCTCGGCTCCGACCGGGGCCCCGTTCAGCCGGTGCAGCACGTCCACGAACGCGCCGTCGGCGTGCGCCTTGAACAGCCAGTCCTCGGGGGTGCGCTCGATCTCGAAGCCGGCCTCGCGCAGCGTCGCCGCTGCCTGGTCGGCCTCGTCCTCGGTGACCACGAGGTCGACGTCGTGTACCGGTTCGGGCGCGCCATGCGCCCAGAGCGCGTAGCTGCCGCCCAGCGCGAACTGCGGGCCCTGCTGTTTCAGCGCGGACGCTGCCACCTTCAAGGTGTTGCGCAAGCGATCCTGCTGCTCCGTCACGCCGACTCCCCTTGCTTCGCCCCGTGCCGGGTGGGTACCCCTGTGCCATGCGCCTTGCCACGTTCAACATCCTGCATGGCCGCACCGTCGAGGACGGCGTCGTCGATCTCGACCGGCTGCGCCAAGCGGTCCGCACCATCGACGCCGATATCCTGGCGATGCAGGAGGTCGACTGCGACCAGCCTCGGTCGGAGATGGCCGACCTGACCGCGGTTGCTGCCGAGGCGATGGGCGCGGTGAGCCACCGCTTCGTGGCCGCGCTGTCCGGGACGCCGGGCGCCACGTGGATCGCCGCGACCGGGCAGGAGCAGCCGGGGACCGCCGGCTACGGCGTGTCGTTGCTGTCCCGGTATCCGGCGCGCAACTGGCAGGTGTTGCGGCTGCCCCGAATCCCGATGCGGTTCCCGATGTTCCTGCCCGGGCCGGGTCGGGTGATGGTGGTGCGTGAGGAGCCGCGCGCCGTCGTCATCGCGCAGCTCGACACCCCGGGCGGGCCGCTGACCGTCGCCAACACTCACCTGTCGTTCGTACCCGGATGGAACCGCGTCCAGTTGCGTCGGCTGCGTCGGGACCTGGCCGGCTTCCCCGGACCGCGGATCCTCATGGGCGACCTCAACATGACGCCACCGACGCCGGTGCAGCGGACCGGCATGCGCTCGCTCGGGGCGGCGCCCACCTTCCCGGCCCAGGAGCCCTCTCGCCAGCTCGACCACATCCTGGTGGACGACGCCCGGATGACCCCGGTGGCCTGCAGCGCGCCGCTCGTGCCGGTGTCCGATCATCGGCCGCTGGTGGTCGACATCGACGGATTCGGCTGAGTGAAATCTGGGTAGGTTTCGGGCGGTCGAGCCTACGGCCTTAACCCCGCCCGAAAGTTCGTGTCGATGACAGTCTCGACCGCCGTCCGACCTACCACCCATGACCTCATCCGGTTCCTTCTTGCCCGCGTGGACGAAGACGTCGCCGAGCTGAAACGGCTCGCGCGCCGGCAGGGGGCCACGGCCGATCCGCACCCGGGGGTGCAGGCGATCGCCCGCCTGCAGGCCGAGGCCGCCGCGAAGCGACGGATGATCGGCGCCCTGCAGCAGCTGCTCGTACTCCGTGACCAGCCGCTGGAGAAGACGGTTCGCGACCAGGCGACGCAGATGCTTCGGGTACTGGCGATGCCCTACGACGGCCACGCCGCCTACCGGCCTGAATGGCGGCCCGCCGGGGCGCGATGAGCCAACGCGGCCGCGCGGGCGGAACCGCCTTCGACGGCCTGCCCGAACGAGATCGGGCCTTGCTGCGTCCCGCGCCGTTGCCGCGGACCGCGCCGGCGATGCTGGCCACGCTCACCGAGGAACGGTTCTCGCGTCCTGACTGGATCTTCGAGCGAAAACTGGACGGCGTCCGTTGCCTCGCCCATCGTGACGAGCGCGGCACGGTCCGGCTGCTGTCGCGCCGGGACCAGGACATGAGCCGCACCTACCCGGAGGTCGCCGAGGCGGTCGCCGCGCAGGCGGAGACGGATCTGGTCGTCGACGGCGAGGTGGTGGCCTTCGACGGCCGGCGGACGAGTTTCGAACGTCTGCAGGGACGGCTCGGCCTGACCGATCCGGACGCCGCCCGCGCGAGCGGGATCGCCGTGTTCCTCTACGTCTTCGATCTGCTGCATCTCGCCGGGCACGACACCCGGCGCCTGCCCCTGCTCAGCCGCAAGAAGCTGTTGCGGGCTGCGCTCACCTTCGACGACCCGCTTCGCTACACGACGCACCGTCGCGCGGCCGGCGAGGAGGCGTTTCGGGCGGCCTGCGAACGCGGCGACGAGGGCGTGATCGCGAAGCGCGCAGGCGCGCCGTACAGCGGCGGGCGGTCGAAGGACTGGCTCAAGTTCAAGTGCGTGCGCGACCAGGAGTTCGTCATCGGCGGCTGGACGGATCCGAAGGGCAGCCGGTCCGCTTTCGGTGCCCTGTTGCTCGGGTACTACGTCGATGGGAAGCTGCGGTACGCGGGCAAGGTCGGCACCGGTTTCGGCGACGCGATGCTGCACCGTCTCCGCGCCGAGCTGACCGCGCGCGAGGTGGCGACCTCGCCGTTCGCCGAACGGATCAAGGAGCGCGACCTGCACTGGGCCCGGCCGGAGCTCGTCGCGCAGATCGGCTTCACCGAATGGACCCGCGACGGGATGCTTCGGCATCCGCGCTTCCAGGGATTGCGGACCGACAAGGCCGCGCACGACGTCGTCCGCGAGACCCGCTGAGACCGGCTACATCCGTGCCGCCGTTGAGACGGGCTACGTCCGTGCCGTGCGCTGGTCAGGTCGCCGCGGGCGGAACGTCGTCCGGGTCGTAGTCGTCGATGCCCAGCTCGACTCGCTCCTGCTCGGTGCGGCGGGCCAGTTCGTCGTCGTTCGGGTGCGCGGGCATCTTGCCGTGCTCGTGATGGTCGGGGACCGCCTCCTCGGTCACCGGGAGGACGTCGTCGAGGTTCGGTTGGTCGTTGTCGGTCACGTCGCCCTCCTACCCGGTATCGGCGAGGTCCTACCTGGTCGTTGCCGTCCCACGGAACGAGTGGTATCCAGCGGGGGTGAGTTCCAGTGTCGAGACGTCGCTGCGCTGCCCGAAGTGCGGTCAGCCGGCCAGCGCGATGATCCGCTGGGTGCAGCGAGGTGGTGCGCTGCACGCGGAGGTGTCGGACTTCCGCTGCCCGAACGGCGATCAGGTGGACGCAGAGACGGTTCGGGAGATCATCGGGGCGCAGTGACGCTCCTGCCTAGACCTTCACCGTCGTCGCCGCGATCGCCCCGGACAGGCCCGTGCCGTCGGCGGCGGATCGCTGCCGCTCGGCGCCGGAGCCCGTGTCCTTGATCCGCTGGAGCCCCCGGCGTACCCGGTCGGTGTCGCCGGCCTCGTCCAGGGCCGTGCGCACGTGGTCGGCGAGCGCGTCCACGAGATCCCAGGCCGGCGCCAGGGTGCTGGAGCCGGCCGCTCGAGTGAGGTCGACGAGGTCGCCGGTCATGCCGAAGCGCGCCGCGCGCCACGACGCCGCCCGCAGCAGCTCGGCCGGAAGCCGAAGGCAGCCTTCGCCGGCGGCTGCGGTCTGCACGAGCGCGCGGCAGAGTCCCGCAACGGTGACGGCGTCCTCGACGTCGATGCAGACATCGCACACGCGCAGCTCGACGGTCGGGTAGTCGGCCGACAGCCGAGCGTCGAAGTAGATCATTCCTTGATCCCGCGCGGCGCCGGTGTCGATCAGGTCCTGGACGAGGCGACGATAGGCGGCTGGGTCGGCGAAGCTGTTCGTCGGTCCGGCCGTCGGCCACTGGTTCCAGACGATGCGGCGGTAGCTCGCGTAGCCGGTGTCGCGTCCGTCGTGGAACGGCGAGTTGGCGGTCAACGCGGCGAGCACCGACAGCCACGGCGCGATGCGGTTGAGAACGGCGACGGCCTCGTCGTCGGAGTCCACCGAGACGTGCACATGCATGGCGCAGGTGAGTTCGCCTTGTTGCAATGCCGCGAAGCGTCGCTCCATGTGGTGGTAGCGCCCGTCGTCGGTCGTGGCGCTCTCGTCGCCGACGGGGCTCGAGCCGGACGCGATCAACCGCGCGCCACGGCGGCGGGCCGCCTCCACCAGTTGTCCCCGCTGCGCCGTCAGCTCGGTCGCCAATTCGGCCAGTGAGGTCGCCGGCGACGACGCGTGCTCGGCCTGTGCTTGCTTGAGTTCCTTCTCGAACTGGCCGTCGGCCTTGCTGTCATCGGCGTTGCTGTCATCGGCGTTGCGCTCGGCCGCATCGGCGACGTCCGGGCCGATGTCCATCAGCCGGTCGTGTTCGGCGTCGAACAGCAGGAATTCCTCTTCGACACCTACGGTCCGCACGCGCATGTTGTGCCCAGGATGCGGGAA
>JAVHVD010000425.1:0-13394 GCA_032160745.1 Pseudonocardiales bacterium | reverse complement strand
TGGCAGCGGTCCCGGCACAGGCGGGTCAGCGGGATGAAGACCTTGCGGGAGTAGGTGATCACACCCGGACGTCCGGCATCGATCAGCCCCTGGTCCCGAACCCGGCCGGCGGAGGCACACAGGTCGGCCAGGGCATCCCCGCGAGCGGAGAGCAGGATCTCGGCCTCGGTGGCGTCGAGAGTTACGCCTTCACGGGCACGCCGCAGCGCGCGGCGGATGCCGTTGTCCATAGCCGTCACAAGTTGCGCAGGCGCGGGAGTATTTCCTCGCCGTAGAGCCGGAGGAACTTCGCCTGGTCCGGGCCGGGCGCGTGGAAGACCAGGTGGGTGAAACCGAGGTCCAGGTACTGCTTGATCTTCTCGACGTGCTCGTCCGGGTCGGTGGACACGATGAACCGCTTGGCCGTCTGCTCGACGGACAGCTCGTCGGCCAATCGCTGCATCTCGACCGGGTCCTCGACACCTGACTTCTGCTCCGCGCTGAGGCCGAGGGCCCCCCAGAACCGCGTCGCCTGCATCGCCTCGTCGAGATCGTGATCGAAGGAGACCTTCACCTCGATCATCATCTCGATGTCCGACGTCGAGCGGCCCGCCGCCTCCGCGCCCTCGGCGATCGCCGGCATCAGCGTGTCGGTATACAGCGCCGGGTCCTTGCCCGACGTCGTGATCCACCCGTCCCCTTGCCGGCCGGCGAATCGGGTCGCGGCCGGGCCGGACGACGCCAGCCAGATCGGCACCTGCTGCTCGGGGCAGTCGTAGATCGTCGCCTTGTCGGTGCGGTAGTACT
Organism: Pseudonocardiales bacterium; assembly: GCA_032160745.1. Lineage (GTDB taxonomy): Bacteria > Actinomycetota > Actinomycetes > Mycobacteriales > Jatrophihabitantaceae > Jatrophihabitans. The sequence continues at coordinate 12,608 of JAVHVD010000425.1, read as the reverse complement.
CGCCCTCGAAGGACACTCGCTCTTCCGACCACAGCTGGCGGATCAACTTGACGGCCTCGCGGAATCGCGCGAACCGCTCCTTGCCGTCGGGCCACTCGATGCCCAGCGGCACCTCGTTCATCGACTCCCCGCTGCCCATACCCAGGACGACACGTCCCGGGAACAGGCAGCCGAGCGTCGCGAACGCCTGGGCGACGATCGCCGGGTGGTAGCGGAACGTCGGCGTGAGGACGGACGTGCCCATGGTGATCCGCTCGGTGCGGGCGCCGAGCGCACCCAGCCACGTCATCGCGAACGGTGCGTGCCCCCCGTCGTGCCGCCACGGCTGCAAGTGGTCGGAGACGAACACCGAATCGAACCCGCACTGCTCCGCGAGCACGCCGTAGTCGAGCAGTTCCTGGGGTGCGAACTGCTCATTCGAGGCCTTATAGCCCAACTTAATTTCCGCGCCCATGTCTCTCCGTCTCCGCCGCTCGCTGCGCTCGGGCGGATCCTCGAGCCATGCAGGCCTTCGGCCTGAAAGCGCGGCTCTTCGCGCGAGCGCTCATCGCGTTCGTGGTCACCTTGCCAACACTTCCAGCCGCAACATCGTTCGCCGCTACCGGGTGGTCGTCACGATGAGTTCGGCTTTCTGGAATTCCTTGACGGTCGAGTAGCCACACTTGCCCATCACCCTGCGCACCGCACCGAACAGGTTGCGCTCTCCGCTGGGGTCTGACGTGGGGCCCACGAGCACCTCCTCGAGCGTCGGCCGATCCGGCTCCCCCGCGGCGAAGTCGACGATCGCCGACCGCGGGACCCGCGGGTGCGACGCGGTGGCATCCCAGTACAGCCCACCGCCCGGCGACTCGGCCGCGCTGGCGAGCGGCTCGCCGAGCATGACGGCGTCGGCGCCGCACGCCAGTGCCTTCGCGATGTCGGCCCCGGTCGCGAGGTCGCCGTACGCGACGAGGTGTACATACCGCCCGCCGGTCTCGTCGAGGTAGTCGCGCCGGGCGGCGGCGGCATCCACCAGCGCCGTCGCCATCGGCACCTCGATGCCGAGCACCGAATGGGTGGTGGACCCGAGATGCGCGCCGTAGCCGATGATCACGCCGGCCGCACCGGTGCGCATCAGGTGCAGCGCGGTCTGGTAGTTCGTCACGCCGCCGACCAGCACCGGGACGTCCAGGTCGGCGATGAAGGTCTTGAGGTTGAGCCCCGGCTGATCCTCCCGAAGCACGTGCTCGGCCGAGATGACGGTGCCCTGGATGACGAGCAGGTCGACGCCCTCGGCCAGCGCGTGCGGCGCCAACTCAGCCGTGTGCTGAGGGGAGAGCCGCACCGCGACCCGGACACCGGCCGAGCGGAGCGCAGCCAGCCGGGCCCGCAGCAGGTCCGGCGACACCGGCTTGGCATAGACCTGCTGGAGCCGGGCGGTGTCGTCGGTCAATCCAGCCAGCTCGGCATCGGCGTCCTCGTAGCGGCACCAGATGCCCTCGCCGTCGAGGACGGCCAGCCCGCCCAGCCGCTCGATCTCGACCGCCGACGCCGGCGAGACAACGGCGTCCGACGGCGCGGCGACCAACGGCAGCTCGAAGGCGTGCGCGTCGATCTGCCAGGCCGTCGAGACGGCGGCCTGGCCACGGGTCCGGCGCGTCGGGACGAGGGCGATGTCGTCGAGGTGGTAGCCGCGGCGCGCGCTGCGGCCCAGGCCGATCTCCACTGTCTCGGGCATGGCACAGAGTCTGCCGCACGGCCGAATCGGGCCAGCCGAGGACCAAAGACCCGGGGGCGCAGGCCGTCCTACCTGGGACGTGAGGCCGCCGAACCGGGAGCCTCATACCTAGGGTTCATGTCGAACGTTCGCACCATCGCCGGGGGGCGGCGCGAACCCCATCCGGATCGGCACCGAGCGGGGGCAAGGTGTCGATGGCGGATCAGCAGTGTCGTCGGCCTCGGTCACATGATCGAGGCCCTCGACAGTTTTACCCATCGAGCATCGATCTCGCGGCAAGGACCGTCTTGTGACCAGCCGCAGTCCCCTGACCGGGCCGCCACGCGCCCACGGCGCCGAGCGGTACCGACGCCTGCTCGAGGCCCATCACGCGATCTCCGACGATCGCTCGCTGACCTCCGTGCTGGATCGGACCGTGCGGGCGGCGTGCGAACTCGTCGATACGGAGTACGGCGCCGTGGGCATCATCGGCGCGGACGGCTCGCTCGAGCACATCGCGCATCGCGGGCTGGACGACGAGACGGTGGGACGAATCGGTCGTCTGCCCCGCAGTGGCGGCATGCTCCGTGCGTCGCTCGCGGTGCCCGGTCCGATCCGGCTCGACGACCTCACCGCGGATCCCCGCTACTACGGCTTGCCCGCCCACCCGACGATGCGCTCATTCCTGGGCGTGCCGATCCAGTCCCGCGGAGTCGTGCTCGGCGAGCTGTACCTGGCCGATCCACTCCCCGGCCGCTTCGACGCCGAGGACGAGGAGCTCGTGGTCTCACTCGCCACGACCGCGGGCAACGCCGTTGAGAACTCCCGGCTCTACGACGAGGCGCGGCGCAGCCGGGACTGGCTCAACGCGTCCGGTGAGATCGCCCGCGCTCTGCTCGCCGACGAGGACGAGGAGGTCCTCCTCGACGTCGTCACGCGGGCGCTCAGCGTGGCGCAGGCGGACCTGGCCTGCCTGATCCTGCCCACCGGCGACCAGCGCCTGCAGGTCGCGGTGGCGAAGGGCGTCGGGGCCGCGAGCCTGCGCCGCCGTGTGCTGGACCCGGCCGAATCGACCATGGCCAGGACGGTCATCGCGGCCCAGAGCATGCGGACGCACGACATGACCCTGTGGGCCAACCTCGACTTCGACAACCGGCACGACTTCGGGCCGGCGATGATCGTGCCGCTGCTGGACGCGCAGGGCAGCCGCGGGGCCATGTTGATGGTCCGCCGTCGCCAAGGCCTCCCGTTCACCCTGCACGACGTCGACCTCGCCTCCACCTTCGCCGCACAGGTGGCGCTCGCCATGGAGCTGAACGACACCCGGGCCGAGGCGGAGTGGGTGCGGGTTCTGGAGGATCGGCACCGAATCGCGCACGATCTTCACGACAACGTGATGCAACGGCTGTTCGCGACCGGCGTCGGGTTGCAGGCACTGGCCGAGCAGCAGCCCGACGGGCCGCTGGCCGAGCGGCTGCGCCGCCACATCGCCGACCTGGACGAGACCATCGACGAGATCCGCGGCCGAATCTTCGGGTTGCGCGACGACGACGGGGAGGGGCTGCGCCGGCGGCGCAATCGCTTCCCGCACGTCGGCCGGGCGGCCGCCGCCACCGTCCGGGGCATGGGCGGCGCGGCCGTGCGCTCGTTGACACCGCGCAGCCGACGCCGCGACCAATCCCCTGGGGTCACCGGCTGATCCCACCGCCACCTGCCGAGTATCGGTCTCGCGCAGGATGTGGTGTTCTGGCTGCACCAGCGTTGACCAGAGGAGCGAGCACACATGACGGAAGGCGCAAAGCCGCAGCCGGTCATCCGCATCTTCCTGCTCGACGATCACGAGATCGTTCGTCGCGGACTCGCCGATCTGCTGAACGGTGTTGCCGATTTCGAGGTCGTGGGCGAGGCCGGAACGGCGGCGGAGGCCCTGCGCCGGATCCCGGCGGTCAACCCGCACGTGGCGATCCTGGACGGCCGCCTGCCCGACGGCAGCGGCATCGAGGTCTGCCGGATCGTCCGCGAGGAGCAGCCGGACGTGCGCTGCCTGATCCTGACCTCCTACGACGACGACGAAGCGATTTTCGCGGCGGTGCTCGCCGGTGCGGCCGGCTACGTGCTCAAACAGATCCGCGGTTCCAACCTCATCGACGCCGTGCGCCAGGTCGCCGCGGGCCAGTCGCTGTTGGATCCGACCGTGACGGCCCGGGTCCTGCAGCGCATCCGCGAGGGCAAGCAGGAGGACGCCCGCCTGGCGTCGCTCAACACCCAGGAGCGCAAGATCCTCATTCTCATCGCCGAGGGCCTGACGAACCGGCAGATCGGCGAACGGCTGTTCCTGGCCGAGAAGACGGTGAAGAACAACGTTTCCAGCCTGCTCGCAAAGCTCGGCATGCAGCGCCGCACCCAAGCCGCCGTGTTCGGCGCGAACGTACGAGGCCAAGGCGATTTGAATGAACAGATTTGAGGTTGCCGACTTAATCCGCCGAGGCGGATCTCCTCACGGACCGCTCGCTCCGCTCGGGTCCATCGTCGATCCGCACGCAAGCTCGCTATCGCTCGCGCGACCGCGGGCTCTTCGCCCGGCGCTGTGTCTCCGGCTCGCTCGCTGCGCTCGTTCGCGGCGCGAGCGCTCATCGCGTTCGTGGTCACAAAACGCATTGAGTTCCAGCCGCAGCCAACCGCCTTCGGCGGATTAGCCCGAGTAGTTGGGGGCTTCCACGGTCATTTGGATGTCGTGGGGGTGTGACTCTTTCAGGCTGGCCTGGGTGATGCGGATGAACCGGCCGCGCTCCTGCAGCTCGGGGACGGTGCGGGCGCCCACGTAGAACATCGCCTGCCGCAGTCCGCCGGTCAGCTGGTGGGCGACGGCGGCGAGGGGGCCGCGATAGGCGACACGTCCCTCGATGCCCTCGGGCACCAACTTGTCGTCGCTGGTCACCTCGGCCTGGAAGTACCGGTCCTTCGAGTAGGACTTCTTGCCCCGCGAGCTCATGGCGCCCAACGAGCCCATGCCGCGGTAGCTCTTGAACTGCTTGCCGTTGACGAAGATCAGCTCGCCCGGTGACTCGTCGCAGCCGGCCAGCAGGGAGCCGATCATCACCGTGTCGGCACCGGCGACCAGGGCCTTGGCGATGTCGCCGGAGTACTGCAGCCCGCCGTCGGCGATCACCGGGACGCCGGCTGGCTTGCAGGCCAGCGCGGCCTCGTACACGGCGGTGATCTGCGGGGCGCCGACACCGGTGACCACCCGGGTCGTGCAGATCGAGCCCGGGCCGACGCCGACCTTGACCGCGTCGGCACCGGCGTCGACGAACGCCTGGGCGCCGGCCTGGGTCGCGACGTTCCCGCCGATGACCTGGACGTGCCTGGTGGCCGGGTCGGTCTTGAGTCGCGCGACCATGTCCAGCAGCAGCCGGACGTGCCCATGGGCGGTGTCGGCGACCAGCACGTCCACGCCGGCGTCCACGAGCCGCGTGGCACGCTCCCACGCGTCCCCGAAGTAGCCGATGGCCGCACCGACCATCAGCCGCCCGTGGGCGTCCTTGGAGGCGTCGGGAAACTGCTCGGACTTCACGAAGTCCTTGACGGTGATCAGTCCCGCGAGCCGGCCTTGCGGGTCGATCAGCGGCAGCCGCTCGCGCTTGTGCTGGCGCAGCAACATGGTCGCGTCCTCGTGGGAAATACCGACCGGCGCCGTAATCAGCGGCATCGGGGTCATGACCTCGTCGACCTTCGTCCGTGCCCACTCGGCGACGGGGACGAAGCGCAGGTCGCGGTTGGTGATGATGCCGAGCAGCCGCTGGTCGGCGTCGACGACCGGCAGGCCGGAGATCCGGTACTGCCCGCACACCTCGTCCAGCTGTTCCAGGGTCGCGTCGGGGCCGATCGTGACGGGGTTCGGAATCAGCCCGGTCTGTGTCCGCTTCACCAGATCGACCTGGTAGGCCTGATCGTCGATCGACAGATTGCGATGGAGAACCCCGATGCCACCCTGCCGGGCCATCGCGATCGCCATCCGGGCCTCGGTGACCGTGTCCATGGCCGCCGACAGCAGGGGCACGGCGACCGATATCTCGCGGGTGAGTCGAGAGGCGGTGTCCACCTCGGTCGGCACCACGTCGGTCTCGCCCGGCAGCAGCAGGACGTCGTCGTAGGTGAGGCCGAGCGCCGCAAATTTGTCCGGAAGGGCGGGGCCGCTACTGGCCTCGAAGTCGTGGGCCAAAGTGGTGAACTCCTTGCGGTCGCCGGTAGTTCATCGTACGCGCGCGCGTTGACACCCCCGTGTTACCCCCACCCCGATCAGGACAAATGTCAGGGGCGGTTCGGGGGGAATCCCAATGGCTATGCGATCCGGCCGAGGACAGGCTCGGCCCATGACACGATTCAACACGATCACCCCTGCATCCACGGCCGTCGCAGCCGCCCGCGCCACCGACGTGGTGAAGAGCTTCGGCACCGGCCCCACCGCCGTCGTGGCCCTCGATCACGTCGACGTCGAACTGCAGCGCGGTGAGTTCACCGCGATCATGGGCCCCTCCGGGTCGGGCAAGTCGACGCTGATGCACTGCCTCGCCGGACTCGACACGGTGACATCCGGGTCGGTCGCGATCGGCGACGTCGAGCTGCGTGGCCTGTCGGACAAGAAGATGACCGCGTTGCGACGCGACCGCATCGGCTTCGTGTTCCAGTCCTTCAACCTCGTGCCGACGCTGACCGCGTTGGAGAACATCACCCTGCCGATGGCGATCGCCGGCCGGCGCCCCGACACGGCGTGGCTCACCACCGTCATCGACACACTCGGCCTGCGCGACCGGCTCAGTCACCGGCCGAGCGAGCTGTCCGGCGGGCAGCAGCAGCGCGTCGCTGTCGGGCGCGCGCTGGCCGGCCGTCCGGAGATCGTGTTCGGTGACGAGCCCACGGGCAACCTCGACTCGCGCGCCAGCGGCGAGGTGCTCCGAATCCTGCGCGAGTCGGTCGACCGGCTCGGCCAGACCGTCGTCATCGTGACGCACGAGCCCCACGCGGCCGGCTACGCCGACCGGGTCCTGTTCCTCGCAGACGGCCGCATCGTCGACGAGCTGCGCTCGCCCACCGCCGAGACGGTCCTCGACACCATGAAGGGCCTCGAGTCATGACCGACACCCTCGCGAAACCGCTCAGCCGCCGGCCGATGCGGACCGTTTCCCTGCGCAACCTGCGCGCGCACAAGGTCCGCCTGGCGCTGACCGTGATCTCCGTCCTGCTCGGCACCGCCTTCGTCGCCGGCTCGTTCGTGTTCACCGACACCCTCAAGAAGAGCTTCGACACGATCTTCGCCAGCAGCGACGAGGGACTCGACGTCCGGGTGACCGACTACGGGGACTACTCCACCGGCGTTCCGCTGTCTCTGCTGCCGGTCCTGCAGAAGGTGCCGGGGGTGCGCGCGGTCGAACCGCAGATCGATTCCGACGTCGTCCTGGTCGACGACTCCGGCAAGAAGGTCAGCACCGGCGGGGCCCCCAGCGTCGGTGGCGCCTGGGTGGCGAACGGCCGGATCCGCGACGTGCCGAAACTGGTGGACGGCCGCGCGCCCCAGCATCCGGGTGAGGTCGTCGTCAACGACGGCGCAGCGAAGAAGTACCACCTGTCCGCTGGTGAACGGATCCGGGTGGTCGTCCCGAACGAGGCGGTGACGGATGCGACGGTCGTCGGCATCTACCGGGTCTCGTTCGACACCGGCGGCTACCTCGGGGCGCTGTTCAGCCGGGACCAGGCGATGTCGCTGTTCACCGACGGCTCGCACTACACCGCAGTGGACATGGCGGCCGAGTCCGGCGTCTCGGAGAAGACGCTCGCCGCACGGGTCGAGAAGGTGTTGCCGGCCGGCCTCGAGGCCAAGACCGGCACGCAGGTACGCGATGACAACTCCGCAGGCGTCTCCGAGGCGCTCGGCTTCATCACCTACATCCTGCTCGGCTTCGGCATCGTCGCCCTGCTCGTCGGCACCTTCATCATCTACAACACCTTCTCGATGATCGTCGCTCAACGGCAGCGGGAACTTGCGCTGCTCCGCGCGATCGGCGCCGACCGGCGGCAGGTCCGTCGCTCGGTGGTGTTCGAGGCGTTCGTCATCGGCGTGATCGGCAGCCTGCTCGGCCTCGCCGGCGGACTCGGGCTGGCGTACGGGCTGCACGCGCTGCTCGATTCGTTGGACATGGGGCTGCCTTCGGGCGGGCTCGTCCTGACCGCGCGCACGGTCGTGATCTCGGTGCTGCTCGGAACCATCGTGACCGTGTTCGCCGCCTCGGCGCCGGCCCGGCGGGCCGGACGCATCGCGCCGGTCGCCGCCATGCGCGAGGAGTTCGCGTCCGCGTCGGCCGCGAGCCTGCGCCGGCGGACGGCGATCGGGATCGTCGTCGGAGCGGCGGCGGCCGTGGCGGCGGTTGCGGGCGCGCTCGCCGACAAGACGTCCTCTGCCGCGTCCCTGACCGGCCTCGGGTTGGTCGGCGTCTGCGCGGCCGCGATGTTGCTGTCGCCGGTCTTCGCTCGCTGGGTCATCTATCCGCTGGGCCGCGTGGTGGGCCGTCCGTTCGGCATGGTCGGCCAGCTCGCGCGCACCAACGCCGTCCGCAACCCGCGCCGCACGGCGGCCACCGCGTTCGCGCTGACCCTCGGTCTGGTGCTTGTCACGGGGATCGCGGTCGTCGGCGCGTCGATGAAGGCGAGCATCAACAAGATGTTCTCCGAGAACGTCAGCGCCGACTACGTCCTCAGTACCGACGCCGGCGTGGCGGTGCCGGTCGCCGCGGCGCAGGCCGCTCGCACGGTGCCGGGCGTGCAGTCGGTCACCGAGATCCACGAGCTGCTCGCCAAGGTCGACGGGAAGGCGCGCTGGGGCGCGGCGATCGACGGCCCGCTCGGCTCAGTCCTGCGCGTGCGGATGGAGGAGGGCGCGATCGACACGTCCGGTCGAAAGATGATCGTCTCGCGCAAGATCGCGACCGAGCGGCACTGGACGGTCGGGACGAGGCACACGTTCGCGGTGCCGGGCGTGACCGCGATGACGCTGACCGTCACCGGCATCTACAAGAACGACGATCTGCTCGGGCCGTGGGCAGTCAGCGGCGACATCTATCGGGCGTTGACGCCGAAGAACGAGTGGTCCGACGACGTCGCGCTGGTGCGGGCGGCCGGCGGGACCGACCTGGGCGCCATCCGGGCCGGGCTGGAGAAGGCGACGAACGACTTCTACGTCGTCGACGTCCGTAACCGGACGGAGTTCAAGGGCATGGTGGCGGGCCAGATCGACGGACTGATCGCCCTGCTCTACGGCCTGCTCGGGCTCGCGATCGTCATCGCGATCCTCGGCGTCATCAACACGCAGGCACTGTCGGTGATCGAGCGCCGGCGCGAGATCGGGATGCTCCGGGCGGTGGGCATGCAGCGCAAGCAGGTCCGTCGGATGGTCTACGTGGAGTCGCTGCTGATCGCCGTCTTCGGGGCGACGTTGGGGGTCGGCGTGGGATTGGCCTTCGGTTCGCTGTTCGCCCGGACGCTGCGCGGCGCGGGCATGAGCACGCTCAGCGTGCCGTGGGGACAGGCGGTGCTGTTCCTCGTGCTGGCCGCCGCAGTGGGCGTCCTGGCGGCGCTCTGGCCGGGCTTCCGGGCCGCCCGGACGCCCCCGCTGTCGGCGATCGCCGGGGCCTGACACGAAACCCACCCCCCTCTCGGTTGGCGCCGAGGTGGGGGTGGGACTTACCGTGGGGGCGTGACGCAGAGCGGTGGGCACACCCGATGAACCTCGACGACGGGCCGCTGGATCCGTTCCTCGGCGATCCGGACGATCCGGCCGGCCTGCTGGACGATTCCGAGCCCGCCCAGCCGCTGAGCGACGACGAGCGCGCCGACGTCCTGGCCGACCTCGCCGAACTCACCGAATTTCGCGCCACTCTCGCTCCGCACGGTATCGCCGGCATCACCGTCGACTGCGGTGACTGCGGCGAGCAACACTTCTTCGGCTGGGACCTGATGGCCGCCAACCTCCGCGCCCTGCTGGGCGAGGGGCGCACCCACGTCCACGAGCCGGCCTTCGCCCCGGACCAGGACGCGTACGTCAGCTGGGACTACGCCCGCGGCTACGCCGACGCGGTGCAGGCGCTGAGCAAGCGCCGCTGACTGGGTGGTTTGGCCGGAACTGAGCCGCTTATGGGGTTCAGGGGCCAGGCGAAAGACTGCAGGGGTCGGGCCATAAGTCCCGAAAGTGGGCCCTGAGTTGCCCATTCACGATCTCTGCTAACCGCACGCGTCACCTTTGCCGTGCTCACTCTTTGAATGATCAGACGATCGCCCAACCGAGGACGGCGGTCCACGTCTATTCAGGGGGACACCGATGGCCGAGGTCAGGCGGTTTCCTGCGCTCCGTGAGGGCGACTGGGATTGGCAGATGGCGGCCGCGTGCCGCGGTAGCGACACGGCAAACTTCTATCACCCGGAGAATGAACGCGGCCCGTCCCGGGCCCGCCGCGAGATGCGCGCCAAGGCAGTCTGCGGCAACTGCCCGGTGATCGATAGTTGCCTGCGCTGGGCGCTCGCCGCCCGTGAGCCGTATGGCGTGTGGGGTGGCCTCTCGGTCGAGGAGCGCGAAGCACTCCTGACCTTCCAACCCGCTTAACCAAACCGCACGTGACGCTGGAACCGAAAGGCAACAGCGCCACGTGCGATGAGGCTGGAACAGAGAGACAGCAGTGAAGTCCCGGAGAGGCGAAGGAGCCTAGAACCCCGGGCCGTGCGAGTGGCCGTGGCCACCGTGCGAGTGGCCGTCGTGGCTGTGCTCGTCCTGCTCGGCCGGCTTCTCGACCACGGCACTCTGCGTCGTCAGCAACAGCGACGCGACCGACGCCGCGTTCGACAGCGCCGCCTTGGTGACCTTGACCGGGTCGACGACGCCGGCCTCGAGCAGGTCGACGTACTCGCCGGTGGCCGCGTTCAGCCCGTGGTTCTCGGGCAGGTCGCGCACCTTCGCGACAACGACGTAACCCTCTTCGCCGGCATTGCTGGCGATCCAGCGCAGCGGCTCGACCAGGCCGGTGCGGACGATCGCCACGCCGGTGGCCTCATCGCCGGTGAGGCCGAGGTCGCCGTCCAACGCGCTCGAGGCGTGCACGAGAGCGGCACCCCCGCCGGCGATGATGCCCTCGTCCACCGCCGCCCGAGTGGCTGCGATGGCGTCCTCGATGCGGTGCTTGCGCTCCTTGAGCTCGACCTCGGTGGCCGCGCCGACCTTGATGACGCCGACACCCCCGGCCAGCTTGGCGAGCCGCTCCTGGAGCTTCTCGCGGTCCCAATCGGAGTCGGTGTCCTCGATCTCGCGGCGGATCTGCGCGACCCGAGCCTCGATGTCGCTCTGCGCGCCCGCCCCGTGGGTGACTGTCGTCGTGTCCTTGATGACGACGACCCGACCGGCCCGGCCGAGGACGTCCAGGCTGGTCTGATCGAGCTTCAGCCCGACCTCGGGCGCGATGACCTGCGCGCCAGTGACGACGGCGAGGTCCTCCAGGAACGCCTTGCGGCGGTCGCCGAAGAACGGCGCCTTGACGGCAACGGCGGAGAACGTCTTGCGGATGGAGTTCACCACGAGGGTCGACAGCGCCTCGCCGTCGACGTCTTCGGCGATGATCACCAGCGGCTTGCCCGACTCGGCAACCTTCTCCAGCAGCGGCAGCAGATCAGCGACCGACGAGATCTTCTGCGTGGTGATCAGGAGGTACGGGTCGTCGAAGACGGCTTCGCTCGCCTCGGCGTCAGTGACGAAGTACGGGCTGATGTAGCCCTTGTCGAACTGCATGCCCTCGGTGAACTCGAGCTCGGTCGTCATCGTCTGGGCTTCCTCGACGGTGATGACGCCGTCCTTGCCGACCTTGGTGAACGCCTCGCCGATCAGGGTGCCGAGCGTGGCGTCCTGGGCGGAGATCGTCGCGACGTGCGCGATGCCGCCCTCGTTGTCGACCGGGTGGGCGGCCTTGTCGAGCGCCTCGTTCACCGCGGTGACCGCGGCGTCGATGCCGCGCTTGAGCGACATCGGGTTGGCGCCCGCGGCGACGTTCTTCAGACCAGCGTTGACCAGCGCCTGCGCCAGCACGGTGGCGGTCGTGGTGCCGTCACCGGCGATGTCGTTCGTCTTGGTGGCGACGGACTTGGCGAGCTGGGCGCCCAGGTTCTCGTACGGGTCGTCGAGCTCGATCTCGCGGGCGATCGTCACGCCGTCGTTGGTGATGGTTGGAGGGCCGAAACTCTTGTCGAGGACGACGTTGCGGCCGCGGGGACCGAGCGTCACCTTAACCGCGTCCGCGAGCTTGTCGACGCCACGCTCGAGCGCGCGCCGGGCGTCCTCGTCGAAACTGAGGATCTTCGCCATGGATTTCCCTTCGGTGTGCCAGGCACACCCGAAACGCCCCGGCCGCGCTGGGCGGCCGGGGCGAGACGGTGTGGGTTACTTCTCGATGATCGCGAGGACGTCGCGCGCGGAGAGGACGAGGTACTCCTCGCCGGCGTACTTGACCTCGGTGCCGCCGTACTTGCTGTAGAGGACGACGTCGCCGACGCTCACGTCGAGCGGAACGCGGTTGCCGTTGTCGTCGATGCGGCCGGGGCCGACGGCGAGAACGGTGCCCTCCTGAGGCTTCTCCTTGGCGGTGTCCGGGATGACGATGCCCGAGGCAGTGGTCGTCTCCGCCTCGTTCGCCTGGACGACAATGCGATCCTCGAGCGGCTTGATGCTGACCTTGGTGGCGGTCACGGTATGGCTCCCCTTCTCGGGTGTGAAGTTCTACGAATGCGGGGATGGTTGCCGTCGCGGGGGTCAACCGTTCCCCAATTGGCACTCTAACGCGGGGAGTGCCAACTGTCGACGGCGGGGTTCCGGATCGGGCGTCGG
>JAVHVD010000424.1:0-15389 GCA_032160745.1 Pseudonocardiales bacterium | reverse complement strand
TCCAACTCGGCCCGGGTGTGCGCGGAGATGAAGTCGAGGATCTCCCGGACGTGCTCGGGCACCTGCCCGTCCGCCCCGTCGGCACCGTCTCTGATCGACGCCCGCAGGAACGCGGTGGACTCGAGCGAGGCGTCCAACAGGCTGGTTCGCGCGTGCAGCGCGCGGATGAGCTCCTCGCGCGGGAAGAACAGCATCAACGACAGCGCCGGGATCAACGGGACGGTCGGGGGCTTGACCGTCCACCAGGCCTCGCGCAGCAGCAGGCTGAACTCCTTCTCCCCTTCCGCGGTCAGTACGTAGGTGGTTCGCTCCGGCCGGGATTCGTCGCTCTCGCGGGCGTGGACGGCGATGCACCCGTCCTTCTCGAGCGTGCGCATCGCGCTGTAGATCGAGCCGGGCTTGACGTTGGCCAGTTCCTCCAGGCGCCAGCTCACCAGCTCCCGGCGCACGTCGTATCCGTGCACCGGCTGCATGATGCGGATGGCGCCGAGGACGAGCAGGCGGGTGGCCGACGACATGGCGCCGAGAATAGTCCAACTTGACTATCAGCCGCGGGCGATCGCCTCACAGATCGCGGTGGCCTCCCGGGCGCCGGCCACGAGCGCGTCGGCGCAGTGCACGAGCCACTGACCGATGCCCTCCGGCGTTTCGGTGCGGTAGGCCGCCAGCGCCTCGTCGTAGGCCGGGCGCAGCTCGCGGTGCCCGGCCTCGACCACGACAAGCGACTTGGGATCGAGACCCCGCTCGACAAGCGTCAACCGCACGGCCGCGCGGGCAACCACACCGGACGCGGGCGGGAAGGCGTCGAGCCCGAGCAGCTCGCCGTGGACGATGCCGGCCACGATCACCGCCGGCGCCCTGGTCGTGGCCAGCACCATGGTCAGCGTGTCCAGCCGCTCCGCAGTGCCGGGCCGAGGCCGCCCGAGCTCGTCGGCGGGCAACCGGTCGGTGGCGGCCAGTGCGTGCAGGCGGGCCAACGCCTGCCGGGGGGCCCGCGTCCAGGTGTCGGCCAATGCGCCGATCGCGGACTGCGCGCGCAGCGCTCCTTGGACGACCGGGTCGTCGGCGAGCGCACCGGAGCGCACGTCGTCCAGCGCGGCCTCGTCGCCGGACAGCCAGGCCGACGCCCAGGCGCCGCGCAGCGAGGACTCGGCGGAGACGTCGGCCGACCGGCGGCGCAAGGTGCGGTTGGCCAGCAGCGCGTCGACCGCCGCGCGGGTGCGCGAGACGCCGTCCGCGACGCCGGGCAGGTCGAGCAGCGGGTCGAGCGGATCGGCGGGCACGGCTACACGCTAACCAGGCCCTCCGCGGCGAGCTGATGCATGCATCTGCGCAGACTGGAATGATGCGGGCAACGCACGTCCCGCTGAAGTACACAGACGAAGGAGCCGACCCGTGACGGCGAGCTCGAGCCCGGCCCCGAAACCCACCCCGCGCCCACCGCGCCATGCGACGAACTCGACCGATGGCACCTCGGCCGGTACCGCGTCGAGGCAGACGGCGTCCGACTCGCGGTCAGAGCCGAAGAGCCTCACCTCTCCGGCGGCCGGTTCGGGGACGGCGTCGGCGGCCGGCAACGGCAAGCACGCGGCCGAGCCCAGCGTCGGCAAGCTGGTGGCCGACGCGTCCACGCACCTGTCGACGCTGATCCGCGGCGAGATCGAGCTGGCCAAGCTCGAGCTGCGCTCCACGGTCAAGAACGCGGGCACCGGCGCCGGCCTGTTCGCCGGCGCGGCCGTCGTCCTCGTCTTCTCCCTCATCTTCGGCTTCCTCACCCTTGCTGAGGGGATCGCCGCATTGGGCCTGGACCGGTGGCTCGCCTTCCTCATCGTCTTCGTCTTCCAACTGCTGATCGTCGGGCTGTTCGTGTGGATCGGCGTCAAGAAGGTGAAGAAGGTCAAGGCGCCCGCGCGGACCATCAAGTCCACTCGGGAGACCGTCGACTATCTGAAGAAATCGCGGGGGTAGGCGACCCCCATGGGGTTCGGCCCGCTTCCGGGTGCACCCGACAGCTCGATCGTCCTCGTCGACGGTCCGTGGGCGCATCGGACGGTGCGCGCGAACGGCATCGCGCTGCACGTCGCCGAACTGGGCACCGGTCCGCTCGTGCTGCTGCTGCACGGGTTCCCCCAGTTCTGGTGGGGCTGGCACCAGCAGCTGACCGACCTCGCCGACGCCGGCTACCGGGCGGTGGCGGTCGACCTGCGCGGCTACGGCGCCAGTGACAAGCCGCCGCGCGGGTACGACTCGCCGACGCTCGCCGCGGACATGGCCGCGCTCGTCACCTCGTTGGGTGAGTCCGACGCGATGATCGTCGGCAACGACGTGGGGGGCACGCTGGCCTGGACGATGGCGGCCCGGCATCCGCGGGTCGTGCGCTCGATGGTGGTCCTCGGCGCGGCGCACCCGCTGCGGATGCACCACGAGCTTCGCCCGGGCGCCGGGCCGGCGCAACGGCAGGCGTCGAGCTACATCCTGCGCACCTTCCAAGTGCCCCGGCGCGCGGAGAACCTGCTGTCCCGCGACTCGCACTGGGTGCGGGAGCTCTACGACCGCTGGTCCGGGCCGCGGTGGCGCGGCACGCCGCGCTACGTCGCCGACGTCGAGCGCTACGCGCAGGCCATGCGCATCCACCCGGTCTCGTACTGCGCGGCCGAGCACTACCGGTGGACCGTCCGGTCGCTGTTGCGCAGCGACGGACGGCGGTACGCGGCCTCGCTGCGCGTCCCGATCACGGCGCCGGTCCTGCACCTGCACGGCGACTTCGACCGCTGCGTGCTCCCCCGCACCGCGCAGGGATCGGGGCAGTACGTCCGCGGGCAGTACGAGTGGCGGGTCCTCGACGGCGTCGGCCATTACCCGCACAACGAGGTTCCGGAGTTCGTAAGCGGCGAGCTGATCCGCTGGGCCAAGACCCACTGACCCGGTCAGTCCGGGGTGCAGGCGCCGGTGCCGACCTCGTGGGTCAGCGTCCGGCCCGTGTTCGCGTCGGATCGGATCTCGTCGTCACTGAGCGCGAATCCGGTGTCCGGTGAGTCGCTGGCCGTGGCGAAGACCATGCCCAGCACGGTCCCGTCCTCGGCCAGCAGCGGACCGCCGGAGTTCCCGCTCCGGACGATCGCGCGGATCGAGTAGATCGAGCGACGGACGCTGCTGCCGCCGTAGATGTCCGTACCGCCGACGGTGGTCTTCGAACGCACCCGCGCCGAGCGGACGGTGAACGGCCCGTTCTCCGGATAGCCGAGCACGAGCGCCGGATCCCCGCGGTGGCCGTCACCGACGGTGAACCGCAGCGCCGGCGCGGTGAGGTCAGGGACGTCGAGCACGGCGACGTCGCGGCGGGGGTCGAACAGGACGACGCGCGCATCGAGGCTCTGGTTCTCGGTCAACTGGATCTCGACCTGTTTGGTGCCGGCGACGACGTGCGCGTTGGTCATGACGCGGTGCGGCGCGATGACGAAGCCCGAGCCCTCGATGCCGCGGCCACACTGAGGCGCCTGGCCGTAGATCTTGAGCACGGAATCTGCGGCCACCTCGACCCGGCGCCGCAGTTCGGGGCTCAGGTTCGACGGCGGCGGTGGCACGGCGACCACCGACGTCGAGGGCAGGTCGCCGAAGACCGGCGGGAACCCGCTCTGGTCCAGGAACCCGCGCAGCGAGGAGTAGAGCCGCCGCACGCCGGTCGGCATGACGTCGTTGACACCGCGGACGATCTTCGAGTGGCTGGCTTCGGCGGAGAGCTTGGGATACGGAGAGGACGCGAGCGGTACCGCGACCATCCAGGCCACCAGCAGGACGGAGAGGACGCCCAGCCCCGCGCCGATGCCCGAGTCCCACGAACGGCCGCGTTCGCGCACCACCTTCGCCCGCACGTGGCCGGCGACGAACACGCCGAGCAGCTGGCCGAGCGTGGCCACGACCAGGACGCAGAAGATGGCGACCGGGATCTGGGCCTTCCCGTCGGCCAGCTGGGAGCCGAGCGGCTTCGCGAGCTGCGCGCCGAGCACCGCACCACCGAAGAAGCCCAGCAGCGAGAACGCCCCGACGACCGCGCCGCTGCGGAAGCCGCCGATTCCGTAGGCGATCGCGGCGAGCAGGATCACGAGGTCGAGGAGGTTCACTCGCTCACTTCACGATCAGCTTTCCGGTCTGCCCCTGAGCCGCGTGGATGCTGCACACGAACGTGTACGTCCCCGGCGCAGGCGCGGTGAACGTCGCGGACTGGGCGGCGCGGCCGGCCATCGCGAGCGGCACGTCGGCGCCCGGCAACCCGGCGAAGATCGCGTTGTGCGGCGGCCCCGCGCCGGGCTTGGACGTGTTCTCGAGGACGATCCGGACCTTGCCGGGATGCACGACCAGCGTCGACGGGTGGAAGCGCAGGTCGACGCCGGAGGTGATCACGATCTCCTGCACCCCGTCGACCGAGGACGCCGTCGCCGTCCCCGCCTGCGGCCGCTTGTTGGTGGGCGACTCCCGGTTCGAGCACGATGCCAGCAGGGCGAGCGCGACGACGGCCAGCGACGCGCGGCGGAGGCTGACCATGCCGGAGACGGTACCGGCGCGGCCTGGGAGGGCAGCCGGTGCTCCGGTCCGCCTTCAGCGCCGGTAGTACACCGCCGGCAGCTCCCGGCTCACCGTCTTGTCCCACGGCTGCGCCCAGCCACCGAACTCGAGCAACCGATCGACCAGGCCTGCGGTGAATCCCCAGACGAACAGGCCGCCCGCCTCGAACGCCGGCCCCAGCCAGCCGGACGGATGCGTGACCACGAAACGGTTCGCCGGATCGGCCAGCTCGGCGATCGGCACCAGCGCCACCCGCGCCACCTCGGCGAGGTCGACCGGGGCGACCTCGTGCGGGTGCTCCCACCAGGCGAGCACCGGCGTCACCACGAAACCGGACACCGGGATGAAGATCGCCGGCAGATCGGCGACGACGTGCACGCTGCTCGGGTCGAGGCCGACCTCTTCATTGGCCTCACGCAACGCGGCGGCGTCCAGCGACTCGTCGGTCGGATCGAGCGACCCACCCGGGAAGGCGACCTGACCGGCGTGCGTACGCATGTCAGCGGCGCGCTCGATGAGCAGGACGGCGGGCCCGTGCTCGGTGTCGGCGAGTGCGATCAGCACGGCCGAGGCCCGCCCGCTGCCGTCGTCGGGCGGCAGGAACCGGGACAGAGCGCTGCCGTCGATCTCCCGCGCCTTCTCGGCCAGCGGCCGCAACCACCCAGGGACTTCGGTCAAGGCCGACCTCGCTTCGCTCGGCGCGGCCGGCCAAGCACTCCGCCGATGATTCGTTCGCAAGCTTCACTCATGTACTGACCATCTGCTCCTCGGACTTGACCAGCTTCGCCGCCACCTCGCGATCGGTCGGGCCCTCGCCGAAGGACGGGCAGAGCCGGGCGATCGGGCAGGCGCCGCAGGCCGGCTTGCGGGCATGGCAGATCCGCCGGCCGTGCCAGATGGCGCGATGGGAGAAGATCGTCCACTCCTTCTTGGGAATCAGCTCGGCGACCACCGACTCGACCTTGACCGGATCGGTCTCCGTGGTCCATCCCCAGCGCCGCACGAGCCGGCCGAAGTGGGTGTCGACGGTCAATCCCGGGATCCCGAAGGCATTGCCGAGAACGACGTTCGCGGTCTTGCGACCGAAGCCCGGCAGCGTCACGAGATCCTCGAGCCGGTTCGGCACCTCACCGTCGTAGCGCTCGACCAGCGCCTGGCCCAGCTTGATGAGCGACGTGGTCTTGTTGCGGAAGAACCCGGTCGGCTTGATCAGCTGCTCGACCTCGTCGCGGTCCGCGCCGGCGTAGTCGGCCGCCGCGCGGTACTTCGCGAACAGCGCAGGCGTGACCTCATTGACGCGCTTGTCGGTGCACTGGGCGGACAAGATGGTCGCAACGGACAGTTCGAGCGGGTTGCGGAAGTCGAGTTCGCAATGGGCGGTGGGAAACGTCTCGGCCAGTTCGCGGTTGATTCGGCGGGCGCGGCGGGTCAGCGCAAGCGGCGTTTCCTCGATCACAGGCACGCCAGCACTCTATGTCTGCCGCCTGACGACCCTCGTACGGCAGAATGGGCATCACCATGATCGGTTTCGCGCTCCTGCTGTTCCCGTTCGTCCTGCTGGGCTTCGTCATGCTCATGGCCCGCGTGGAGGAACCGCTCACCATGGTCGCCGACGAGCGCGACATCGAACATTTCCTCGACGACGCCAATCCCGAAGAGCTCGACGCGTTCGTCACCGAAGGCACGGACTCGGCTCTGGCCCGGTTCCGGGCCCGCCTGGGGCTCGGTCGGCTGCGGCGCGCGCGGCGCAGGTCGCCCGGCTGAGCGGACCGCCCCTTTTGGCGTGGCACTAGACTCCGCGCGAGACTGTGACCAGGCTCGCATCGAGCGGGCGACGAGGAGCACACGTGGACGAGATTCTGCGCAGGGCCGGGCTGTTCCAAGGCGTCGACCCTGACGACGTCGAAGCACTGTCCGGTGAGTTCGAGATCTTCGAGGCCCCGCGCGGCGCCGTCCTCTTCAACGAGGGCGAGCCGGGCGACAGCCTCTACATCGTGCTCGCGGGCAAGGTGAAGCTCGGCCGGCGGTCGCCGGACGGCCGGGAGAACCTCGTCGCCATCTACGGGCCGTCCGACCAGTTCGGGGAGCTCTCGCTCTTCGACCCCGGTCCGCGGACGGCCACGGCCACGGTCGTCACCGACGCCCGACTGGCGAAACTGCCCAAGCCGGCGCTGCAGAAGTGGGCCACCGAGCGACCGCAGATCGCGATGCAGCTGCTGCGCGTCGTCGCCCGGCGGCTGCGCCGCACCAACACGATGCTCGCCGACCTCATCTTCGTGGACGTCCCCGGTCGCGTGGCCAAGCAGCTGCTCCAGTTGGCGCAGCGCTTCGGCTCCATCGACGGCGGCCAGTTGCGCGTGACGCACGACCTGACCCAGGAAGAGCTCGCCCAGCTGGTCGGCGCCTCCCGCGAGACCGTCAACAAGGCGCTGGCCGACTTCGCCTCGCGCGGCTGGCTGCGGCTCGAGGGCAAGAGCGTCGTCATCCTCGACCGCGAGCGGTTGGCGCGCCGCGCTCGCTGACCTCGGTCAGGCGTTGCGCAGGTACTCCAGCTGGGCCTGGACGGAGAGCTCCGCGGCCCACCAGACGGCTTGATCGACGTCGGCGTAGACGAGTTCCACGATCTGCCGCGGGGTCGCATCCGGGCCGAGCTCGGCCAGCGCCGCGCGCACCTGGTCGAGCCGCTCCTGGCGGTGCGCCCGGTACATCGCCGCCGCGTCCGCGATCGACGGGAGATCCGGCCCGTGACCGGTCAGCACGGCGGCGTCGCCGAGGGACTGCAGCCGCTGCAACGAGTCGAGGTACGCACCGAGGATCCCGTCCGGGTGCGCGACCACCGTGGTGCCCCGGCCGAGGATCGTGTCGCCGGTCAACACGGCGGCCCGCTCGCCCAGCACGAACGACGCCGAGTCCGCGGTGTGCCCCGGCGTGGCCAGCACCTGCAGCCGCACACCGGCGGCCTCGATCGTCTCCCCGTCGACCAGCGCCGGCCCGCCGTGGCAGTACTGCGGGTCGATCGCTCGCACCGGCGCGCCGACGCGGGCGTGCAGCTCGGCCGCGGCCTGGCTGTGATCGAAGTGTCCGTGCGTCACCAACACCAGCGAGATGGCCGGGGCCGCGGCGAGCAGCGCGGCCAGGTGCGCGTCGTCGGACTGGCCCGGGTCGACGACCACCGTCTCGTCCGAGTCGGGCGCGCGTATCAGCCAGGTGTTGGTGCCGTCGAGCGTCATCGGTCCGGGATTGCTCTGCAGCAGCACGGACGCCACGGGCGTCACCCGTCGAACCGTCTCGTAGGCGGGATGTCCATCGGTCACTGGAACATGCCCGGAGGTATGGGGACGAGGGAACCGTCCGGCAGCTCGACGGAGACCGACCCGTCGTCGCCGAGCCGGACCTGCGGACGGACGGGGTCGAGCCGGCGCCCACCCGATGACGCAAGCACTTCGGCGACGGTGCCGAACTGCGCGAGCGACGCCAGCGTCGCCATCGTCGGCGGCAGCACCTTGCGCTCGCCGCGCTGCGCCTCCTCGATCGCCACCGACACGGGCACCCAGGTCGCCGCGCTCGACTCGCTGGTCACGTCCTGGGCCACAGCGGCCTCGGGCAGCGCGCCGACGAAGAACCGGGTGTCGTAGCGGCGGGCCTCGCCGGCCGGGGTCACCCACCGCGACCACGGATGCAGGGCATTCGCGTCGATGGCCAGGCCGTTCGTCCGCAGCAGGTCGCCGAAGGAGACCAGACCGCCCTCGACATCGGCCCGGGCCCCGCTCAGGTCCGCCGGCGGAACGCTCAGCAGTACGCCGGTCTCCTCGAACGTCTCGCGGACGGCCGCGCCGAGCAGCGCGCGCGCCGTCGGCTCGTCGCAGCCGAACCGGGCGGCGAGGTTGGCCACATCGCCGCCGGCCAGCGGCAGCGCTGCGTCGGCCGGGTCGACCCGTCCGCCCGGGAAGACGGTCATGCCGGCGGCGAAGGCCATCTGGACGACCCTGGTCAGCAGCCACGCCTCGACACCGTCGACGCCGTCACGGAGCAGCACGACGGTCGCTGCATCGCGGATCGGGACATCGGCCGGCCCGTCCGAATCGGTCACTGCACCTCCACGATGATCTCGACCTCGACCGGCGAGTCCAGCGGCAGTACAGCCACGCCGACGGCCGAGCGCGCATGTGCGCCTGCGTCGCCGAACACCTCCCCGAGCAGGTGGCTGGCCCCGTTCACCACCGCCGGCTGCCCGGTGAAGTCGGGGGCGGACGCGACGAAGCCGAGTACCTTCACGACGCCGACCACCGTGTCCAGACCGACGAGCGCGTGCACGGCGGCCAGCGCGTTCAGTGCGGCGGTGCGGGCGAGATCGGTCGCATCGTCAGCCGATACCTCCGCGCCCACCTTCCCGGTGCGCGGCAGCGCGCCGTCCACCATCGGCAACTGACCGGAGGTATAGACGAAGGAACCGCTGCGCCGCGCCGGGACGTAGGCCGCGACAGGGGGAACGACGGGCGGCAGCGTGATGCCGAGCTCCCGCAACCGGGTGAGTGCATCTGTCATGCGGCGACGTTATCTGCTCCGTGGGTCACGTGCGACGACGCCGGATCCGGGGCGCACAGGCCCGTCTCCTACGCTGGCACGATGGTCGCCACGCGCGCAGCGTCCCGCGCCGGTTCGAAGAGCGCGCCGGGTTCGCTCGTCGACGGCATTCCGGCCAAAGCGCGCCTGCACGTGGTCACCGGCAAGGGCGGCACCGGCAAATCGACGGTCGCCGCGGCCCTCGCGCTCGCCCTTGCCGAAGGCAGCCGCAAGGTCCTCTTGGTCGAGGTCGAGTCCCGGCAGTCCATCGCCCAGCTGTTCGACATGCCCCCCATGCCCTACAGCGAGCAGCGGCTGACCACGCTCGGCAACGGCGGGCAGCTCTTCGGGCTGGCCATCGATCCCGAGCAGGCGATGCTCGAATACCTCGAGATGTTCTACGGCCTCAAGCGGGCCGGCAAGGGCCTGAAGAAGATGGGTGCGGTCGACTTCGTGACCACCCTGGCGCCCGGCCTGCGCGACGTCCTGCTCACCGGCAAGGTGAAGGAGGCCGCCGTCCGGGTGACGGCCGACGGCACGCCCACGTACGACGCCGTCGTGCTGGACGCGCCACCGACCGGGCGCATCAGCCGGTTCCTCGACGCGACGCAAGAAGTGGCCAAGCTGACGAAGTTCGGCCCGATCAGCAACCAGAGCGAGGGAGTGATCAAGCTGCTGCACGGTCCGCGAACGGCCGTGCACATCGTCACCCTGCTCGAGGAGATGCCGGTCCAGGAAACGATCGACGCCGCCGCCGAGCTGCGCCGGCTCAACTTCCAGCTGGGCGCGGTCATCGTCAACCGGGCGCGGCCGACCTTGATCACCGACGGCCAGGTGGGCGCGGACGGCGCGGTCGACCTGCCCCAGCTGAAGGCGGGCCTGAAGAAGGCCGGCATCCCGGCCGCGCACGGCAAGGCGCTCGCGCAGGAGATGGCCGCCTACCTCGAGCGCCAGCACGTCCAGGAGGAGAACGCCGCCCGGTTGGATGCGCTGGACGTGCCCCGCATCGAGCTGCCCGACCTCAACCCGCCGGTCGAGCTGGGCGAGCTCAAGGACCTCGCGGTCCGGTTCCTGGGCGTGCGGGCGTGACCCGCGCGAGCCCCCCACTCGACGCGGCGGCGCTCGTCCGCGACCTGAACACCAAGGTCGTCGTCACGTGCGGCAGCGGCGGCGTGGGTAAGACGACCACCGCGGCGGCGATCGCGCTGATCGGGGCCGAGGCCGGCCGCCGCACGGTCGTGCTCACCATCGATCCGGCCCGCCGGCTGGCCCAGTCGATGGGGCTGACCGAGTTGGACAACACCCCGCGCGTGGTCAAGAGCGCCTCGATCGATCCGGCCAGCGGTGGCCAGCTCTTCGCGATGATGCTCGACATGAAGCGCACGTTCGACGACGTGGTGCTCGAACACTCCACGCCCGAACGCGCCGAGCAGATCTTCGCGAACCCCTTCTACCAGTCGCTGTCGTCCTCGTTCGCCGGGACGCAGGAGTACATGGCGATGGAGAAGCTGGGCCAGCTGGTTGCCACGGACGAGTGGGATCTCATCGTCGTCGACACCCCGCCGTCCCGGTCGGCCCTTGACTTCCTCGACGCCCCGAACCGGCTCGGCCGCTTCCTGGACGGACGGATGATCCGGCTGCTGACGGCACCGGCGAAGGCCGGCGGCAAGGCGTACATGAAGGTCGTCACCGTCTCGGTCGGCATGGTCGCCCGGGTCTTCACCAAGGTGATCGGCGGCGACCTGCTCAACGACCTGTCCACCTTCGTCACCGCGCTCGAGTCGATGTTCGGCGGGTTCCGCGAACGCGCCCAGCAGACCTACGAGCTGCTCAAGACCCCGGGCACCGCGTTCCTGGTCGTCGCCGCACCCGAGCCGGACGCCCTGCGCGAGGCGTCCTATTTCGTCGAGCGGCTCTCCGCCGAGCGGATGCCACTGGCCGGCATCGTCGTGAACCGGACCCGGCGCGCGGTGCCGGTCGAGGGCAGCCAGCCGCTCAGCGCCGCCCGGGCCGAGCTGGCCGCCGACGCCCTGCGTGGTGATGACCCGGCCTCAGCGCTGGCTCGCGCTGCCCTGCTCGTCCACCACGAGATCGCCTCCGCGGCCGAGCACGACGCCCGGATGACGAAGCGGTTCTCCTCGGCCCACCCCCAGGTGCCTCTGGTGACCGTGCCTGCGCTGCCCGCCGACGTCCACGACATCGAGGGGCTGCGCACCATCGGCGGCCTGCTCGGCGCCTGAGGGACGCACCCGGCGCATCGCAGCGCCCCGTACCCTGATGTCCCGTGGCCGCCGATCCGTACCGTCCCGACCCCTGGAAAACCCTGGGGAAGCTCGTTGGCTCCTTGTTCGCCGTCGCCGTCCTCGCTGCCGGGCTGCTTCTCCCTTACGTCGGGGGGCTGGGCGTCGCGGCTGGGCAGGCCGCCAGCAAGTTCCTCGACACGAGCTGCACCCTGCAGGAGAGCCAGCCGCCACAGAGGACGACGGTCTACGCCCGGGACGGCAAGACGGTCATCGCCACGCTGTTCAGCCAGGACCGCGTTCCGATCCCCCTGAGCCAGGTGCCGAAGTACCTCCAGGACGCGCTGGTCGCGACCGAGGACCGGCGCTTCTACCAGCACCACGGTGTTGATCTGCGCGGCCTGCTCCGCTCGGCGATCAGCACCAGCAGTGGCGACACCCAGGGCGGCTCCACGCTGACGATGCAGTACGTCAAGCAGGTCCGCTTCTATCAGGCGATCAACGACCCGAAGAAGCAAGAAGCCGCCATCGCGGTGAACCTGCAGCGCAAGATGGAGGACGCGAAGTGCGCGATCTACATCGAGGGGACGCTGCACGAGTCCAAGGACACGATCCTCAACAATTATCTCAACATCGCGTTCTTCGGTGAGCACTCCTACGGCATTCAGACTGCGGCCGAGACGTACTTCAACAAGCCGGCATCGAAGCTGACGCTGGCCGAGTCGGCGCTGCTGGTCGGTCTGCTGCGCGCCCCGTCCGCGTATGACCCCTTCCTGAACCGCGCCGCCGCCAAGGAGCGGCGCGACCAGGTCCTGCAGAACCTGGTCGCGGTCGGCAAGCTGAGCCAGGCCGCCGCGAACCAGCAGAAGGCGACGCCGGTTGCGCTGGCCACGTCGTCGCCGCCGCAGGTGAAGCAGGGCTGCGCCAATTCGAGCAGCACAGTTCAGAACGCCGCGTTCTTCTGCGAGTACGTCGTCAACTGGATGCAGACGGTGAACGGCATCAAGTCCTCCGATCTGCAGACGGGCGGGCTGAAGATCGTCACCACCCTCGACCCGAAGCTGCAGAAC
The DNA here is from genome assembly GCA_032160745.1 of Pseudonocardiales bacterium. Taxonomy (GTDB): domain Bacteria; phylum Actinomycetota; class Actinomycetes; order Mycobacteriales; family Jatrophihabitantaceae; genus Jatrophihabitans. The sequence continues at coordinate 2,953 of JAVHVD010000424.1, read as the reverse complement.
AGCGCCCAGGCCCGCATCAACCGGTCGGTGCCGGCGACATCGCCGATGACCGCGGCCGAGCCGGTGATCGACCCGCATACCGGCGACATCCTGGCGATGGCGTCCAGCAAGCGGTACGGCACCGCGCGCGGTGAGACCGAGCAGCCGGTGTTCACCAAGTACACCGCGCAAGGCGCCTCGACGTTCAAGCTCTTCCCGTTGCTGGTCGCGCTGTCGACGGGCGTGCCCAGCGATTGGCAGCTGACGACGGTCGGGAGCAGCGGCACGTTCAAGCCGAAGAACTGCTCAACGACGAGCAAGTCCAGCAACGGTGACGCCAACGTCAACTACAACGCGACGGAGTCGCTCGCCACAGCGACCGCCAAGTCGTCCAACACCTACTTTGTCGGGCTGGCCGACGAGCTGCTCGACTGCAACCTGCAGCCGGTCGTCGACGTGATGACGAAGCTCGGCATGCGCAGCCTGCAGGAGCACGACCCGGGTGACTCGCCGCAACGGACGATCGCGCAGAACATCGTCGATCAGGACCGGGCTCAGCAACTCGTCCTCGGCTCGGTGGCGACCAGCCCGCTCGAGCTCGCCGGGGCCTACGCCGCGGTCGCCAACGGCGGCAAGTACAACGCTCCGGCGCCGGTGCTGTCGATCACTGACAGTCACGGCAAGGCGGTGCCCGTGAAGCGCTCACCCGGCGTGCAGGTGGTCGCGCCGCAGGTCGCCGCCCAGGCGGTCGACATCCTCGCCGGCGACACCAAGTCGGTCGGTACCTCGGCGTCGGTGTTCGACAGCTGGTACGCGGACAATTCCAGCATCGTCGCCGGCAAGACCGGAACGAACGCTTCCAACAGCAAGAACAACAGCTCGATCTGGTTCGTCGGCATGACGCCCGACCTGGTCGCCGCAACCGGCGTGATCAACTTCGACAACTCGAGTGCGCCTTCGTCCGGCCTGGTCGGCGAGACGAAGGGCCAGGCGTACGGCGACTTCGCTGCGAAGGTCTGGCTGCAGACCCTCAAGCCCTCGTTGACGACGCAGAACTGGCAGTGGCCCGACCCGAACCAGATAGCGTCGGACGTGCCGAACGTCGCCGGGCAGAGCCTCGCCGACGCGAAGCGGCTGCTGGCCGAGAGCGACTTCAAGATGGTGCGGCTCGACGCCGAGGACAACCTCACCTGCCCGAGCAACCAACCCTTCAACACGGTCGGCTACTACGGACCGCAGCGGGCCAGCCCGGGCGCGACGATCACTGTCTGCGTGAGCAAGGGCACCGGCCAGACGGTGATCCAGCCGGTCAACCCCAATCCCCGTACCCGCAGCGGCGGCGGCAGCGCCAGCACGAGCAAGACCCCCGGCCGCGGCACCGGGTCGACCACCAAGACCCGCGGCGGCGGAGGCGGCGGCGGACGCGGGAACGGCTGACCGGTGCTCAGCCCAGCCGGCGGCGGACCTCCTCGCTGACCCGCTTGCCGTCCGCGCGGCCGGCGACCCGGGGCTGGACGAGCTTCATCACCGCACCCATGTCGCGCGGGCCACTCGCGCCTGACTCGGCGATGGCGGCCGCGACAAGCTCGCCGAGTTCGTCGTCGCCCACCTGCGCGGGTAAGTAGCGATCGAGAACGATGCCCTCGGCGCGTTCCCGCTCGGCCAGCTCGGTCCGGCCGGCGCCGTCGAACGCCTCGGCCGCCTCTCGCCGCTTCTTCGCCTCGCGGGTGAGGACACGCAGCACCTCGTCGTCACTCAGTTGGCGCGCGCTCTTGCCGGCGACCTCTTCGGTGGTGACCGCGGTCAGCGCCATTCGCAGCGTCGCGGTGGTCACCGCATCACGCGCCTTCATCGCGGCGTTCAGGTCGCTGTGCAGGCGCTCCTTGAGGCTGGGGTGCTCGGTCATACCCAGACGGTACCGATCGGACGGACACCCGTTGTCCGTAGGCTGATCGCATGCACCGCAGGCTGACCGCACTGGCCGCGGCCGGAGCGGGCACCCTGTTCTACGGCACCGTCATCGAGCGCAACGCCTTCACCCTGCGCCGCTTCGACGTGCCGGTGCTGGCGCCAGGTGCACAGCCGCTGCGGGTCCTGCACGTCTCCGACCTGCACATCACCGCCAAGCAGCGCCGTAAGCACGCCTGGATCCGCCAACTGGCCGAGCTGCGCCCCGACCTCGTGATCAACACCGGGGATACGCTGTCGGCCGCGAATGCCATTCCAGCCGTGATGCACTCGCTGGAGCCGCTCTTCGCGTTCCCCGGCGCGTTCGTCCCCGGCAACAACGACTATTACGCGCCGCGGCTCAAGAGCCCGGTGCGCTACTTCACCCCGCACCGCCCCCGGATGCACGGTGACTGGCTGCCGTGGCCACAGCTCGCGAGCGCCATGACGCACGCCGGGTGGCTCGACCTCACCCACGTCCGTACCGTCGCCACCGCGGCCGGTCAGCGGGTCGCCCTGACCGGCACCGACGACCCGCACCTGCGCCGCGCTCGCTATGAACTCGTCGCCGGTCGGGCGGAGGTGGACGCCGTCGTGCGGCTCGGCCTCACCCATTCGCCGGAACCGGCGCTGCTCAGCCGCTTCGCGCGCGACGGGTACGACCTGGTGCTCGCCGGGCACACGCACGGTGGTCAGGTGCGCGTGCCGTTCGGTCCGGCGATCGTGACGAACTGCGGGATCGAACGCAGCCGCGCCCGCTGGCTGCACCGCTGGGATGATCACATGTTCTTCCACGTCAGCGCCGGTCTCGGCACCGGTCCGTACTCGCCGATCCGCTTCTGCTGCCGGCCCGAGGCGACCCTGTTGACCCTCGTCCCCCGTTCCTGAGCGGTTGTCCGCGACCGGTATGCTGAGCCAGTTGCTCTGCGGGGTGTGGCGCAGCTTGGTAGCGTGCTTCGTTCGGGACGAAGAGGCCGCAGGTTCAAATCCTGTCACCCCGACAAATTGATCCGGGGTCGCGCCGGAC
>JAVHVD010000423.1:0-10045 GCA_032160745.1 Pseudonocardiales bacterium | reverse complement strand
CGGCGGCGAAGAAGGCGGCTCGCTCGTCGGCCCGCCGCGCGTCCCGCTGAGCTTTCCGACTGACTGGCCACCCGCGGAGGGGGCGGCGCGTAATCTCGGGTCGTGGACCTGCCCGAGCTGCCGCCGTTCCCGATCTCGCGGCCGCGCCGGCTTCGCCGCACTCCGGCGCTGCGCCGGCTGGTCAGCGAGATCTCGCTGCGTCCGTCCGATCTCGTCCTGCCGGTGTTCGTCCGTGAGGGTCTGACCGAGCCGCGGCCGATCGCGTCGATGCCCGGCGTCGTCCAGCACTCGCCGGAATCGCTGATCAAGGCCGCGGTCCAGGCGGTCGAGACCGGCGTCGGCGGGCTGATGGTCTTCGGCATCCCCGATGACGCGAACAAGGACGCGTGCGGGTCGGCCGCTGATGATCCGGCCGGCGTGCTCAACGTGGCGCTCCGGCGCCTGCGCGACGAGCTCGGGGACGCCACCGTGCTGATGTCCGACCTCTGCCTGGACGAGTTCACCGACCACGGGCACTGCGGCGTCATCGACGACGCCGGCGCGGTCGACAACGACGCCACGCTGCGCCGCTACGCGTCGATGGGGCTGGCCCAGGCCGAAGCGGGTGCGCACCTGCTCGGGACGAGCGGAATGATGGACGGCCAGGTCGGCGCCGTGCGGCAGGCGCTGGACGAAGCGGGGCACGTCGACACCGGCATCCTCGCCTACGCGCCCAAGTACGCCTCGGGGTTCTACGGACCGTTCCGCGAGGCGGTGAACTCCTCGCTGCAGGGGGACCGCGCGAGCTACCAGCAGGACGCCACACGCACGGCCGCCGACGCACTGGCCGAGGTGTCGCTCGACATCGCCGAGGGTGCCGACCTGATCATGGTGAAGCCGGCTCTGGCCTACCTCGACATCCTGCGCGCCGTGGCCGACGCCTCGCCGGTGCCCGTGGCGGCGTACCAGATCAGCGGCGAGTACGCGATGGTCGAGGCCGCCGCCGAGCGCGGCTGGCTCGACCGCGAGCGGATCATCCTCGAGACGCTCACCTCGATCAAGCGCGCCGGAGCCTCGATCGTCCTCACGTACTGGGCGGTCGAGGTGGCCAACCTCCTCGCATGACCGAAGAAACGGCCGGCGCGGACACGCGTGCGACCTACGACGAGCCGGCCCGGAGCTACGCGACCCTGTGGTTCTTCGCCGTCCTGCTCGGCGCCGGGTTCGTGTTCGACCTGGTGCTCGGCGGCGGCATGGCCCACCTCATCGGGTGGCTGCTCGCCGCTGTGCTCGTCCTCGGCCTGAACTTCGTGATCGTCTACGCGGTCCGCTCGGAGAAGTCGCTGCGACTGACCGGCGACGAGGTGCGCGTCGGGGACGAGGCGATCGGCCGGGCCGAGATCGTCGCGGTGGCCGGTGGACTCGACGACGACGAACTGCCGGTGCTCGGGTGGCCGACCGGGAAGCCGCGCAGCCTGAAGGGCCTCACCGTCCGACTCTTCGACGGCCAGGACATCGTGATCCCCACCCGGCACCCGGACCGTCTCGAGGCCGCACTGGACACCGGTTCGGTCCGCGGGCCGGCGAAGGCGCAGGACGTCCGCGCCGCCGCTCGGAGCGATCTGCCCCAGCTGGCCGACATCGACGAGCGCGCGGAGACGGTGTTCCGCACCGCCGGCTATCGGCTCCCCGAGATCCCGTTCGACGACGCCGCGCTCGCGAAGGCGAAGGCGGTCTTCGTCGCCGGCCGGCCGCCCATCGGCTTCGTCCAGGTCGACGAGGTGGACGGGCTGGCACACATCAGCGAGGTCGCGGTGATCCCCCGGTGGATGCGCCGCGGTATCGGCACCCGGCTGCTCGAGCGAGCCTGTGAATGGGCAGCCCGGCACGACTACCCGGCCGTCACGCTCACCACCTACGCCGACGTGCCGTGGAACGGGCCGTACTACGCCGCGCGCGGGTTCGTCGAGGTTCCCGAGCCGCCGCCCGCACTCGCGGCGTTGCGCGAACGCGAACGCGAACTCGGCCTGGACGACGCGGGCCGCCGCATCGTCATGCGTCGCGAGCTGTAGCGGTTCGGCTACCGGGGCGCCATCCGGATCGCGCCGTCGAGGCGGATCACCTCACCGTTGAGCATCGGGTTGGCGACGATGTGCTCGACCAGCGCCGCGTACTCGCTCGGGTCGCCGAGCCGGCTCGGGTGGGGCACCTGGGCACCGAGCGAGTCCTGCGCCTCCTGCGGCAGCCCCTGCAGCATCGGCGTGAGGAACAGCCCGGGCGCGATGGTGACGACGCGGATCAGCTTGTCAGCGAGATCGCGGGCGATCGGCAGCGTCATGCCGACGACGCCACCCTTGGATGCCGAGTACGCGGCCTGTCCGATCTGGCCCTCGAACGCGGCGACCGAGGCGGTGTTGACGATGACGCCGCGCTCACCGTCGACGATCTCGGTCGCCATGATGCGCTCGGCGGCGAGGCGGATGACGTTGAACGTCCCGATCAGGTTGACGCTGATCACCCGGGCGAACTGGTCCAGTGGCAGGACGCCGTTCTTGCCGATGACCCGTCCGGCCGTGCCGATGCCGGCGCAGTTGACGACGACCCGGAGCGGCCCGTGCTCGGCGGCGGCGTCGAGCGCGGCGCTCACCTGCGCCTCATCGGTGACGTCAGCCGGTGCGAACACGCCGCCGATGGCCGCGGCCTGCTCGGCTCCGGGCGCTGAAGGCAGGTCAACGATCGTGACCGCGGCGCCGGCGGCCGCCAGCCGTTGCGCAGTGGCCAGCCCGAGGCCCGACGCTCCGCCCGTGACCAGTGCTGCGCTGCCTGCGAGGTTCATGCGGGCCATCCTGCCGGATGCCGCGCGACCCGCGGCGCCGGGCAGGCAGGGGTGGTGTCGCAAGGTGTATTACGGCCGTAATACACCTTGCGGAGCACCACTATCCCTGCCGCGGGGCTCGGCCTCGAGGCTGCCCGTTGACGGTCAGCGTGACGGTGCCCGGACCGCGAGATCCGGCGATGCCAGACTGGGTGTCGTGACCGACGCGCCCGTCTCCGCCGCTCTGTTCGACCGCGCCCTCGGCGTGATCCCGGGCGGGGTGAACTCCCCCGTGCGGGCCTTCCGGGCGGTGGGCGGCACGCCGCGCTTCATGGTCAGCGGTTCCGGGCCGTACCTCGTCGATGCGGACGGACGGCAGTACGTCGACCTGGTCTCGTCGTGGGGGCCGATGATCCACGGCCACGCCCACCCCGAGATCGTCGGGGCGGTCCAGGCAGCCGCAAGCGCCGGCCTGTCGTTCGGCGCACCGACGCTCGGCGAGATCGAGCTGGCTGAGGAGATCGTGCGGCGGGTGGCGCCGGTCGAGCAGGTGCGGCTGGTCAACTCGGGCACCGAGGCGACGATGTCGGCGATCCGGCTGGCCCGCGGCGTCACCGGTCGGCACCGGGTCGTCAAGTTCGCCGGTTGCTACCACGGCCATGTCGATGCCCTGCTCGCCGCGGCCGGCTCCGGCGTCGTCACGTTCGGGCTGCCCGACACACCTGGCGTCACCGGCGCGCAGACCGCGGAGACGATCGTCCTGCCCTACAACGATTTGGCTGCGGTCCAGGCGTGCTTCGCCGAGTTCGGTCCCGACATCGCCTGCGTGATCACCGAGGCGGCGGCCGGGAACATGGGCGCTGTCGCGCCGGTGGCCGGGTTCAACGCCGGGCTGCGCGAGATCACCGCGCGGCACGGTGCGCTGCTGGTCATGGACGAGGTGATGACCGGCTTCCGGGTGTCGGCGTCGGGTTGGTACGGCCTCGATCCGGTGGACGCCGACCTGTTCACCTTCGGCAAGGTGATGAGCGGCGGACTGCCGGCCGCCGCGTTCGGCGGACGGGCCGACGTCATGTCGAAGCTCGCACCGAACGGGCCGGTCTACCAGGCCGGGACGCTGTCCGGGAACCCGGTCGCGGTGGCCGCCGGGCTCACGTCGTTGCGGCTGGCCGACGCCGCCGTCTACGCCGCGCTGGACGAGCACGCGCGGACGATCGGCGCGATGGCCTCCGCGGCGCTCACGGCGGCCGGCGTCACCCATCAGGTCCAGTACGCCGGCAACCTGTTCTCGGTCTTCTTCGCCGCGGCGCCCGTGACCGACTTCGCCGGGGCGCAGGCGGCGGAGACGTACCGCTACAAGGCGTTCTTCCACGCGATGCTGGACGCCGGTGTGTACCTGCCGCCGTCGGCGTTCGAGGCGTGGTTCGTCAACGCGGCGATGGACGGCGCGGTGCTGGAGCGGATCGAGACCGCGCTGCCAGCAGCCGCGGCCGCGGCGGCCGCGGCGACGGCCTAGGCGACGCCCTTGGCGATGATCGCGTTGAAGACTTCGAAGTCGGCGCGGTCGCCCTCGACCACCGGTTCGGCGAACGCGTGACGGCTCCACATCCACGCGTCCAGTTCGGCCGCGGACCCGGTGATCGTGTAGGTCGGCTCGCCGGATTCGACCAGCTCGAGTGTCGGCTCGCGGTCGTACGTCTTGCCGGTGTTCGGGCTCAATCCGCTGAAGTACCCGATGCGGACGAGCCATTCGGCTCCGGTGTCGGTCGCCCGGACCAGCCCGATCGGGCCGTCCGTCGCGTAGGTCGACCACGCGGGGTACCCGCCGAAGAAGTGCTGCAGCGCCTCGAGCACGCCGTCGGCGGCCAGCTCGGGGTCGAGATCGGTCACCGCGTGCGCGGCCAGCTCGGCGTCCAGGCGATGGATCAGCGCCTCGTGGGCCATCCGCCGCCGGATGAAGCCGACCGTGTTGTCCTCCGACCACGTCCAAACCGGGACGTCGTCGGGCGTCTGCTCGAGGGAGGCGAGAAGGTCGGCGGTGGCCGCCTCGATCGCCGGGAACTGAGCGTCGTGTCCGGCCGGGCGCGTCTCCTCGGCCGCCTCGGCCGGCGCGGGGTCGGTGAGCCGGTCGCGGACGATGGTGCCCCAGAACAGGGCCACGCCGGTCATATGGTCGAGCAGGTCGTGCGCCTTCCAGTCCGGACACGACGGCACCGGGACGCCGGGGTCGGTCCCGCGCAGGACCGTGACGAATCGGTCCATCTCGCGCCGGGTGATCTCGTGGTAGTCGAGGGCCATGTTGCGAACGTAGCGACGTCCCCTGACGACGGTCTGGGAGGATGCGGGCATGCCCGCGGTGACCGTCCATCTGCTGCGCCACGGCGAGGTGCACAACCCCGACCGCCTGCTCTACGGCCGGCTGCCGGGCTTTCGGCTCAGCGAGCTCGGGGAGCGGCAGGCGCAGGCAGCCGCCGACTGGCTGGCCCAGCGCGACATCGGTTACCTGGTCTCCTCGCCGCTCGAGCGCGCGCGGCAGACCGCGGCTCCGCTGGCCGCCGCCACCGGGCTGGAGACAGCGGTGGACGAGCGGCTGCTCGAGGCGGAGAACTTCCTGCAGGGACGGCGGGTCGCCGGCGGCAAGGGGTTGTTCAAGGACCCGGGCAACTGGTGGTACTTCCGCAATCCGCTCCGCCCGTCCTGGGGCGAGCCGTACGTCCAGATCGCCGCCCGCGTGCTCGCTGCCGCGCGCACCGCGCGGGATGAAGCGGGTCGGCGCGAGGCGGTGTGCGTCAGCCATCAACTGCCCATCGTGTGCGCGCGGCGCAGCGCCGAGGGGCAGCGACTGTTCCACGACCCGCGCCGGCGCGAGTGCAGCCTCGCCTCGGTCACCTCCCTCACCTTCGAAGGGGACGCCGTGGTGGGCGTGGAGTACTTCGAACCGGCTGCGGCGCTGCCCAGCGGCACAGGCGCCGGGGCGTAGCTTCGGCTGAGTCCGGTGTCGGCGTCGATAGCGGGGTAACGCACACTGGACGGCGATGAAACGCGCTGTCCTGACCCTCCTCGCCAGCCTGCTGGCGTTGTCGGCGTGCACGGGCAAGGACGCGGTCGACCAGGGCGGCAACAGCACCTTCAAGTTCCGGTCCGGCACCGCGCTCGGCAACCTCTATCCGCAGGCCGAGCGCAAGCAGGCCGGCGGGTTCACGGGCAATCTGCTGGACGGCGGCACGACCAGTCTCGCCCAGCGCAAGGGCAAGGTCGTCGTCATCAACTTCTGGGCCACGTGGTGCGGCCCGTGCAAGACCGAGACCCCGCAGTTCGACTCCGTCTACCGGACGATCAAGGCGCGTGGCGTCGACTTCCTCGGCATCGACACCAAGGACGTCAGGAGCAACGCCCAGTCCTTCGTGAAGACCTACGACATCACCTACCCGATGATCTTCGACGAGCAGGGCGAGACTGCGCTGCGCCTCGGCCAATTGCCTGCGGCCGCGCTGCCGTTCACGGTGCTGGTCGACAAGCAGGGCAAGGTCGCGGCCGTCTACATCGTCCGGCTGTCGGCGAAGGATCTCACCGGAGCGCTCGACAAGCTGCTCGCGGAGCGTTGAGATGCTGCTCGCCGACGGCGGTTTCGCGCACACCGTCACCGACGGGCCGCTGCTGCTCGCCGCCGGTGTCGCGGCCCTCGTCGGGCTGATCGGCTTCCTCTCGCCGTGCGTGCTGCCGCTGGTACCCGGCTACCTGTCCTACGTCGCCGGGCTGTCCGGGGACGCCGCGAAGCCCAGCCAGCGTCGGATGATCGCCGGTGCGCTGCTGTTCGTCCTCGGCTTCACTGCCATCTTCGTCGCGCAGGGCGCCGCGTTCGGCCGCCTCGGGGGCTCGATCCGCACCCACCTGCGCACGATCGAGATCGTCCTCGGCATCGTCACCATCGTGATGGGTGTGGTCTTCCTCGGCGGCATCTCGTTCCTGCAGCGCGAGTTCCGTATCCACCGGCTGCCACGGGCCGGCCTGGTCGGTGCGCCGCTGCTCGGCGCCGCGTTCGGGCTGGCCTGGGCGCCCTGCCTCACGCCGACGTTCGGCGTCGTCTACTCGATGTCGTTCGTACAGGGCACCGCCGGCCGCGGCGCGTTCCTCACCGTCTGCTACTGCCTCGGGCTGGGCATTCCGTTCGTCCTCGTCGCGCTCGGTTTCGGCTGGGTGACCTCGGTGCTCGGCTTCATGCGTCGGCACGTGCGGGTGGTCAGCGCGGTCGGCGGCCTGCTGCTGATCACCATCGGAGTCCTGCTGGTGAGCGGGGAGTGGGCGCACCTGATGGACGAGTTCCGCGCGCGGGTCGGGCCGGCGTCCGGGTTCAGCGTATGAGGCGCATCCTTCGCCCGCTGCGGATGGCGTGGCGCCGGCTGACCAGCATGCGGACCGCGCTGATCCTGCTCTTCCTGCTGGCCGTCGCCGCCGTGCCCGGCTCGCTCCTGCCGCAGCGTCCGCTCAATCCGGACAAGACGAACTCCTACGTTGCCCAGCATGGCGGCTGGGGGCGCTTCCTCGACTCGATCGGCATGTTCGACGTCTTCGGATCGGTGTGGTTCGCCGCGATCTACCTACTGCTGTTCATCTCACTCGTCGGCTGCCTCATCCCGCGCATCCGCGTGCATGCGCGCGCGGTGGCCCGCAAGCCGCTGCCGGCTCCGCGCAACCTCGACCGGCTGCCGGAGAACGGCCGGTTCGACACGGCCGATACCGCGCCGGCGTACGTGGCAGCTGCGCGGTCGGCGCTGGGCCGGCGGTGGCGGATCGTCGAGCGGCGCGAGGAATCCGGCGCGATCACCCTGTCGGCCGAGAAGGGCTACAGCCGCGAGACCGGCAACCTGATCTTCCACATCGCGCTGCTCGCCTCGCTCGTGCTGATCGCGATCGGCCGGCTCTACAACTACGAGGGCAGCCGCATCGTCCTGCAGGGCGCGGACAACGGTTTCTGCAACACGATCTCCCAGTACGACTCGTGGAAGCCGGGCCGCTTCGCCGCCGAGGGCAAGGTGCATCCGGCGCCGTTCTGCATCGACGAGATGTCGAAGTTCACCGCCTCCTACACCGCGAGCGGCGAACCGCGTACGTTCCGCGCGGACGTCACCTACCGCCCGAGCCTGGACGCGGCGCCGCGCACGACGAACATCACGGTCAACCATCCGCTGCGCCTGGAGGGCGACCGGGTGTACCTGATCAACCACGGCTTCGCCCCCCAGGTGACGATCCGGATGCCGGACGGCTCGGTCCGGCACGACGTGCAGGCCTTCGTCCCCACTGAGGCGGCGACCCTCTTGTCGGAGGGCGCGTTCAAGCAGCCGGGCAAGACCGACGCCAAGCAGGACATCGGCATCGAGGGGCTCTTCGCCCCGACGCCGGTGGACACGGGGAACGGGCTGATCACGTCCGCCTCGCCCCGCGTGTCCGATCCGGTGCTGTCGGTGTTCATCTACCAGGGCGATCTCACCGGGTCGGGAGCGCCCCAGACGGTCTACGCGCTCGACCACTCGAAGATGAAGAAGATCGGCAAGGCGAACCTGACGATCGGCAAGACGGTGACGCTGCCCAACGGCGTGGCGGTCACCTTCGACGGATGGGTGCCGTGGGCCGGCCTGCAGGTTTCGCACGATCCGGCGCAGGGCTATCTGTTGATCGCCGCTGTGGCGATGGTGATCGGGCTGCTCGGCTCGCTCGGGGTGCGCCGCCGCCGCGTGTGGCTGCGCATCGCCCCGGGATCGTCGCCGGATGACGGGTCGCCTACCGTAGTGAGCGTCGGCGGTCTCGCCCGCAGTGACTCGGGCAACTTCACCGCGGAGTTCGCGGGGCTGCTGACCCGGCTCGAGACCGCAGGCACGCCCGTCGAACCGAACGTGTCGGCCGACGCGATCGGTGCAGGAAAGGACTGAGCGAGTGGCTGGGATCAACGGGTCGATGGCCCATCTGTCCGACGGGCTGTTCACGACGTCCATCGCCATCTACGCCGCTGCCATGGTCGGCTTCACCGCCGAGTACGCCTTCGGCCGGGTCGGGCGCAAGCTCGAGGCGGCCGCGCCGGCGCCCGCGCGCGAGCTGGTCGGAGCGGGTGGGCCACCGGTGCTCGAGCCCGCCACTGCGCCGCCCGCGCCCCCCAAGCGCCCCGCCGCCGACCGGATCGGCCGCTGGGCGGTCGTCATCACCGTGCTCGGCGCGCTGGTCCACGCCGCGTCCATCACCGTCCGGGCCGCCGCCGTCGACGCCGTGCCGTGGTCGAACATGTACGAGTTCGCGTCGGTGTCCGGGCTGGTCGGTGTCCTCGCGTTCCTGGCCGTGCTCTGGAAGCTGCCGGCGCTGCGCCACCTCGGCGGATTCGTCCTACTGCCGGTCATCCTGCTGATGTTCCTGGCCGGTACCGTCCTTTACTCCGAGGCGCAGCCACTCGTCCCGGCGCTGCAGTCGTACTGGCTCGCCATCCACGTCGTGCTGGTGTCGATCGCCGAGGGCGCGTTGATGACGAGCGCGGTGCTGACCGTTCTCTACCTCGTGAAGTCGCGCCACGACAAACGTCATGACGAACCGGGCTACAAGCCGGGCTCCCTCGGCGCGCTGGCCGCGAAGCTGCCGGCCGCGGCCGTGCTCGACAAGGCGGCGTACCGCGTCGTCGCGTTCTCGTTCCCGCTGTACACGGTCGCGGTGATCTGCGGCGCCATCTGGGCGGAGGCGGCCTGGGGACGCTACTGGGGCTGGGACCCCAAGGAGACCTGGGCGTTCATCGTCTGGGTCATCTACGCCTGCTACCTGCACGCCCGCGCGACCGCGGGCTGGAAGGGTAAGGCGGCGGCGTGGGTGAACCTCGCCGGATTCGGGGCCATCACGTTCAACTTCCTGATCGTGAACATCGTCGTGTCCGGCCTGCACTCCTACGCCGGGCTGAGCTGACGTTCAGAGCAGCGCGGCCACCATCGAGTCTGCGATGAACGCGGCGTATCGCGCCTGCGTCCAGTTCCGGCGCAGCGCCAGCACCTCGTAGAACTCGGACGCGCTGAACATCCACAGGATGTCCGTCACCTGGGTCGGCCCCAGCCCAGCACGGACGCCGCCGGTCTTGAGCAGCCGCCGGGCGTTGTGCCGCATGCGGGTCAACCGCTGCTGCTCGGTTTCGGCGAGTAGCGCCGCCATGGCCTCGTCCCGGTCGGCAGCAGCGCGGACGAGGAGCAGGATCGGCACCACCTCGAAGGTGACCTCGGCGTTCAG
>JAVHVD010000422.1:0-18236 GCA_032160745.1 Pseudonocardiales bacterium | reverse complement strand
TGGACGAACCCGTGGGTGCTGGCCGGGCTCATCGGCGGCACCGCTCTACTCGTGGTGTTCTGCGTCGTCGAGGCCAAGATCGACGATCCGATGTTCGACATGTCGCTGTTCCGGATCAAGGCGTTCTCGGCCGGCAACCTCGCCGGCCTCCTCGCCTCGGTCAGCCGAGGCGGGTTGCAGTTCCTGCTGATCATCTGGCTACAGGGCATCTGGCTCCCGCTGCACGGATTCAGCTTCTCGAGCACTCCGCTGTGGGCAGGCATCTACCTGCTTCCACTGACCGTGGCGTTCCTTGTCGTGGGGCCGCTGTCGGGCTACTACTCCGACCGGTTCGGTGCGCGTACCTTCGCGACCGGTGGCCTGGTGCTGGTTGCCGGGAGCTTCCTGGGCCTCATGCTGTTGCCTACCGACTTCAGCTACTGGGCCTTCGCCGGTCTGCTGGCGCTCAACGGCATCGGCTCGGGGCTGTTCTCCGCGCCCAACACCACCGCGATCATGAACAGCGTGCCGGCCAACCGGCGCGGCGCCGCATCAGGGATGCGCGCCACCTTCTTCAACTCAGGCACATCACTGTCGATCGGGGTCTTCTTCACCCTGATGATCATCGGGTTGGCGCAGACCCTGCCTCGTGCATTGACCGACGGTCTACAGGCCCACGGCGTGTCCCACACCGTCGCAGCCGGAATCGGTCACCAGCCGCCGGTCGGCAGCCTGTTTGCTGCCTTCCTCGGTTACAACCCCCTTGGGACGACGCTGGGGTCTTTGCCGGCGTCGGCCACGAAGGGCGCCGACCTGCACACGTTGACCAGCAAAGAGTTCTTCCCGCAGCTGATCTCGGCCCCCTTCCATCACGCGCTGGTCATCGTGTTCAGCGTGGCGATTCTGTTGTCACTGGTCGGCGCCGTCGCCTCGCTGTTCCGGGGCACGCGCTACATCTACGCAGAACCCGGCCCGCACACCACTGCCGGAGCTGTCGGCGACACGGTAGCCGCGCTCCACGAGCCGACGTCGGGGCGACAGCACCTGCCCAAACTGGCGGACACGTGATGCACCGTCGCAGCCGGCCGGTACGCACTCCGCATCGACCGGTTCGGTCGCGAGGTCTCGTGGAGACACGGAAGGCAGGATCGAGGACACCATGACGCAAGCCCTACTTCTCATGGACCTACAGAACGAGATCGTTGATCGCTTCGATGCGACCGACGCGTACCTGGACCGCGTCGTCCAGACCCAGGAACGGGCCGAGCAGGCAGGTCTGCTCGTCGTCCTGGTCCGCGTGGCCTTCAGCCCAGGCCATCCAGAAATCTCCGCACACAACAAGACGTTCGCCGCGGCCAAGGCAGGACGACGGATGATCCTCGGCGACGCTGCCGTCGAGCCGCACCCGCGACTGGTACGGGGCAAGGGCGAGGTCGTCGTCACCAAGAAGAGGGTCAGCGCCTTCGCCGGCAGCGACCTCGAATTCGTGCTGCGATCACACGAGGTGACCGGTCTCGTCCTTGGGGGCATCGCCACCAGCGGCGTCGTGCTGTCGACGGTGCGCGAAGCAGCCGACCGGGACTACGAGATAACGGTGCTCGAGGACCTCTGCCTGGACGGCGACGAGGAGGTCCATCGCGTACTGACGCACAAGGTGTTCCCGCGGCAGGCCGACGTGATGGCATCCTCCGACTGGCGACCCTGACTCTGCGGGCCGCATCCCTGTGAACGTGCAATCGGCTGGCGCGCCGGCAACCGAGACACGGGTGGGTCAGCTTGCGACGAGCACGCCGCGCTGCGGCGCCTGACCACGCGGGTATCGGATTACATCTGAACGAAGCGCTTTCCGTTTCGCAGTTCCGCGGATGGTCAGGTCTCTGAGGGCGGCGGCCTGGGCGCGCAGGGCCGAAATGAGCTGGTCGGCGGCCGGCTTGGTAGGCGCCGACGTAGCGGGTGGGCGATGGTGTGAGGGTTAGGTCGCGCAGGTCGGTTCGCTTGGGTACGGCGCCGTCGGCCGCGGCGAAGGCGTCGAGGACGGCGCCGGTATCGCCCCAGCCTTGTATCCAGCGCTGTCCGGGAGCGCGCGGAAGGCGACTGTCATCTGTTTGGCCAGGCGGTGGGTGGTGGGTACCAGCAGTCGAAGGTGGTCGTCGACGAGCCGGAAGTATCTGCCTGGTCCAGGCGCCTTCGACCAGTGCTCGGACGGCTTGCGTCTGTGGAAGTGGTAGACGAGCGCGAGGTCGGCGTGGGCGTCGTCTTGGTCGTGCGCGGATTTCCCCGTGCGCTAGTCCCGGCTCGCGGAGGGGACGCGCAAGATGCGCAGCATCGTCGCCGTCAGGACGTTGCGCAGTTCATCGTCGGTGAGGTCGACCATCAGGTCCAGGCTGTCCGGGAGGCTGACTGCGGCGGAGAACGCAAGCCGTTCGGCTGCGCTCGGATTGTCGCCGTAGAGCAGGGTGAGGGCACGTTCTCGGATCGCCTCGGATTGAGCGTTCATCTTGTGCCGCTTGGCGGCCGGCTCCCTCGCCGCCATGAGCACGTACTGCCGGGACTCGACGAGAAAGTCGGCCAGGCCGTTGACCAGATGCTCCATGCGGCCGTGCCGGCCGCGGATGGTCTCGGCTTCCTGGATGAGCGTCTCGACACGCTGGATTCCGGGCAGCAGTGCCTCGCTCAAGATGTCGGCCTTGGCGGGGAAGTAGTAATAGACGGCCGCCTTGGTGATTCCCATTTCGTCGGCGATCATCTGCAGTGAGGTCGCGTCGTAGCCCAGTTCGGCAAACAGCCGTTGCGCGGTGTCGAGGATCTGCTGCCTGGTCTGCTCGGCTTGGACGGCACGGGCCGACAAAACCCGTTCGCGTGTCGCCATCGACATGCTCCTCGCTCCTGGACTGACGACATGATACTAGCTGAACGGCCAGCGATTCATTAGCTGAGCGTAAGGTAAGTCACTAGACGCCCGACAGGTAGTTCACTTGACGGATGACAAGTGAATTCTCTACCGTCAGGGACGAACCAACCGCTGGCACCCGCATGGGAGACCGCCGTCATGTCTACGTATCTGCGCCGCTTGGCTCTACTCGCGTTCCGGCGCCGGCGACTCGTCCTGGCGCTCTGGCTTGCCGCGGCCATCGCCGCGATCGCCGTGGCCCAACTCAGCGGCGGCAAGACCAACGACAACTTCACCATTCCCGGGACCGAGGCTCAGCAGGCGTCGGACGTCCTTTCTGCCAAGCTGCCGGCCTTCAGCGGCGGCCAGAGCACCATCGTGTTCGCCACGACGAACGGCGGCGCCAAGGTGACCGACCCTGCTCTCAAGACGGTGATCGAGGCAGCGATGGCCAGGTTGAAGTCGGTGCCGCAGGTCTCGTCAGTCGTGGATCCCTTCCAGAGCCGCCTGGTGTCGCAGACCGGCAAGATCGCGCTTGGCCAGCTGCAGTGGTCGGCCAAGCCGGTCGACGTGCGCGACGCCAATCTCAGCGTCGTCCAGAACGCCATGAACTCGGTCCGAGCCGACGGCGTGCAGGTCGAATACAACGGCAGTGTCTACCCGGGCTGGCGCCCGCGCGTGTCCGAGACCCCTGAGCTGGTGGGCCTGATCGTCGCGTTTGTCATTCTCATGATCACCTTTGGTGCCTTCGCGGCCGCGGGCATGCCTATCCTCGGCGCGGTCATCGGCGTCGTCACCACCCTGATGGGAATCACCGCCCTCGCATCGGTCCTGTCGATCGCGTCGGCGTCGACGACGGTGGCGTTGATGCTCGGCCTCTCGTGCGGCATCGACTACGGCCTGTTCATACTGTCCAGGCACCGCACCAATCTGCTCAACGGCATGACGCCGGAGGAGTCGGTGCCACTGGCCATGGGCACGGCTGGGAGCTCGGTCGTCTTCGCGGCCCTCACCGTCATCATCGCCCTGTGCGGCCTGACCGTCGTCGGCATCCCGTTCCTGACCGTCATGGGACTCGCCGCGGCGGGTTCGGTCGCCGTTGCGCTACTCATCGCCCTCACCCTGCTACCTGCGATGCTCGGCTTCGCCGGAGACAAGGTCGCCAAGTTCACGCGGCTGCCGCTGCTCGGCGCGCGCGCCGAGCGAGTCGCTCGCCGGACCGCCGCCGATCCGGAATCCGCAGCCGGCGCGGGCTGGGCACGGTTCGTGGTCCGCTACCGCGTGCCAGTGCTCATTGGCGCGGTTCTGCTTCTCGGCGTCCTCGCGATACCGGCGACCAAGATCCACCTCGGCCTGCCCAGTGGTGCCTCGCAGGCAAAGGACACCACCCAGCGCAAAGCGTACGACCTCACGACCGAGGGCTTCGGCGCCGGTTTCAACGGTGCATTGCTGATCGTCGCGCAGGACGTCGGCACCGCGTCGGACACCCAGCAAATCGCGGCCACCCTCACCAAGCTGCCCGACGTTGCGACCGTGACCCCGCTCGCCGCGCAGCACGGCGTCTCGCTGATCCGGCTGGTACCCAAGTCCGGACCGAGCGACTCTGCCACGGCCGACCTCGTCCACACGTTGCGCAACGACCGGGCAGCCATCGAAGGCAGCACCGGCGCACACATCCTGGTCGGCGGCACGACGGCGTCGAACATAGACGTCTCGGCGAAGCTGTCGAGCGCACTGCCGATCTTCCTCGTCGTCGTCGTTGGCCTGGCGTTCGTCTTGCTGACGTTCGCGTTCCGGACCATTCTCGTGCCGCTCAAGTCGATCCTCGGCTTCCTGCTCTCGATGGCCGCAGCAGTAGGCGCGCAGGTCGCGATGTTCCAGTGGGGCTGGGGCCAGCACATCTTCGGCATCACGCCGTCAGAGACGATCAGCTTCCTGCCGATCATCATGCTGGCGATCATCTTCGGCCTGTCCAGCGATTACGAGGTCTTCGTCGTGTCGCGGATCAAGGAGGAGTACACGCGCAGCGGTAACGCTCGCCGCGCCGTCCAGCGGGGTACCGGACTGTCGGCCCGCGTGGTGACTGCGGCCGCCCTGATCATGTTCTCGATCTTCGTCGCCTTCATGTTCAGTAACGATCCGACCATCAAGGCGATCGGCTTCAGCTTCGCCGCCGGAGTCTTTCTCGACGCCTTCATCGTGCGGCTCACCCTGGTCCCAGCGGTCATGGCGATCGTCGGGTCGAAGATCTGGTACCACCCGCAATGGTTCGCGCGATACATCCCCGACCCCGACATCGAAGGCAAGCGCGTCGAGGACGAGTTGGCCAGGCGGGAACTCGCGCCGATCGGCGCCGCGGACTAACCGCCAACGCGATCGCGGTCAGGGTGGTCGAGGTGACTCTCTTGAGCCTCCTCTTTCCCTGCTTCCTCAGTTGCCTAGGAGGGCCGCGTAGGCGACCACGATGAGTTCTGCGCAGGCGGTCTCGGGGAGGACAGTGCCGTCGATCTGGAGGTGGTAGAGCGCCGGGTCGTCGATATCGACGCCGTAGAGGCGTCGAACGTATTGGGCCCGGGTGGCGTCGACCTGGGCCAGTCGCTTCTCCGCGGTGGCTAGGTCGATGTTCTGGGTGCGGCTGGCGTGCGCAATCCGGGCCGGCTTCGGACCGAAAAGCCGGGCGCGCAGGACGCCGGGTTCGTTGCGGAACGCGGCACCTCCGGCCCGGCCGAGGATCACGGCGCCGGTTGTGAGCGCGTCGCGCATGATCTGCTCGGCGCGCTCTCGGAAGAGGTCCGCATCGGTGGGGGCGGTCGCTGCCTCGGCGGGTGCGGCGTCGGTGCCGGCACCGAGAACGCCGGAGGCAAGGGGCGTCAGCAGGCCGAAGAAGCGATCGGTGAGCGAGCGGGAGAACGACGCGCCCTCCGCCTCGGGCACGGTGACCTGCAGCTGGGCTGCAACGTCGGCACTGATCGCCCGGTCGAGCAGCGGCAGCCCGAGCGAGTCGGCGACGAGTTGGGCGACAACACTGCCACCGGTGCCGTAGCCGGCCGAGATCGTGACTGCGGGCATCAGTGCATCCCTCCGGCGATAACCGTGGTGCTCTCGGTATCGGTCGCTGCCGCGGTGCCCTCGCCGGGCGGCGCACTGGCGTCGTTGGAGCCTCGTAGTTGGACCTGCCGGATGAACAGGGCGGCGATCACGCTGAGCACCGACACCGGAACGGCCACCAGGAACAGTCGATCGATGGCGTGCGAGTAGGCCTGGATTATGCCCTCATGCAGCGCCGGATTGGTCTGTTTGAGCTTGTTCAGCGTTTCCGGGCTCTGGACGAGTTGGGTGACTTTATTGCCCCCGCCTGCCAGGTCGACCGGCGGCACGTAGCGCGGTAGCTCGTAGGCGATCCGGGCGGTGAGCACGGCGCCCAGCGCAGACGCGCCGATCGCGCCGCCCATAGAGCGGAAGAAGGTGACCGACGACGTGGCGACGCCCATCTGTTTCATCGGTACTGCGTTCTGCACGACCAGGGTGAGTACCTGCATGAACAGTCCGAGGCCGGCACCGAAGATCAGGATATCGATGCCGACGATGACCAACGAGGTATGGGCCCCCACCTTGGTGAGCAGACTCAGCCCGACGGTCACGAGGATCGTCCCGGCCAGCGGGAACCAGCGGTAGTTACCGGTGCGCGAGATATAGCGCCCTGAGCTGATGCTCATCAGCAATAGCCCGGCCAGCAGGGGCAGCAGCAGCAGCCCGGACATGGTGGCTGAGACACCGTGCACGAGCTGCATGTACTGCGGCAGGAACGCGAGCGCACCGAACATCGCGATGCCGCTGATGAAGGAGACGATGTTGGCGACCGTGAAGATCTGCATCCGGAACAGTTCGAGCGGCAGGATCGGCTCGGGCGCGAGCCGCTCGCGGACTGCGAAGCCGATCAGGAACAGCCCACCGAGGGCGAAGAGTCCGACGATCTGGATCGACGCCCACGGGTAGGTGCTTCCACCGGACTGCGTTGCGAGCAGGATGCTGGACACGCCGGCCACGAGCAGCAGCGCCCCCCACCAGTCGATGTTCACGTCCCGCTTGCGGACCGGGAGCCGAAGCACCCGGTTGGTGACGACCAGGGCCGCGATGCCCAGTGGCAAGTTGATGTAGAAGATGTAGCGCCAGCTGAGACTGTCCACCGCGAACCCACCGGCCAACGGACCGACCACGCTCGAGACCCCGAACACGGCGCCGAAGTAGCCCTGATAGCGGCCGCGCTGACGGGGCGGGATGACGTCACCGATGATCGCGAACACGAGTGAGATCAGGCCGCCGCCGCCGATCCCCTGCAGGCCGCGGAAGCCGATCAGCTCGTACATGTTCTGCGACGCTCCGCACAGCGCGCTGCCGATCAGGAACACGACGATCGCGAGCTGGAAGACCCGCTTGCGGCCGTACAGGTCACCGGCCTTCCCCCACAGCGGGGTGGAGGCCGTACTTGCAAGCAGGTAGGCGGTGATCACCCACGACAACAGGTCGCTGCGGTGAAAGTCACCGACGATCGTCGGCAACGCCGTCGAGACGATCGTCTGATCGAGCGAGGCCAGGAACATCCCCATCATCAGCCCCGACATGATCACCAGGATCTGGCGATGGGTCAGTGCAGGCTCTCCAGAGGCTCGTGGGGTACTGGCTTCCGGCGTACTCATGTCTGCTCCTGGCTAATCGACGACTCGTGGGGTGGGGAGGGCTGCGAGGCTCTCGAGCAGACGATCGAGCAGGGCCTGGAGCTGCTCACGATCCGCCTCGTTCCATTGAGCAAGCACGTCCTCGAGAAGGGCTGCCCTGGCCTGCCGGACAGTCGCGAGATTTCCCCGACCGGCGGGTGTGAGACCGATCAACGTGGCTCGGCCGTCGGCTTGATCCGCCGAGCGCTGGACCAGCCCCAATCTTTCGAGCTGACCCAGCTGACGACTGACGGTTGACGGGTCGAGCTCGAGCGCGGCAGCAAGGTCTGACGGTCTGACCTCGCCCTGCTCCTCCAGCACACCCAGTAGCGGGATGCTCGCCCGGTCCAGGCCATGGCTGATCGAGCTGAGCCGACGCAGGCTGGGTAGGTAGATGCGTTTTCCCAACAGCCGGAACGTGCGTTCCAGTCGATCAGCAAGCTCGGAAATATGATCGGCCACGTTGCCGGCCGACGATGTCACCGAGTTCCGCTCCGCTCTTGGCCGATCCGATAGTTGCATGTACCCACCAACATAGCGATCGCACCGGTGGCGCGGTCGGCGAGCTCGAATACCCCGGTCCGGACTTCGACCAGTTACCAGTCCGGACGGAGCGGGAAATCGGCGGCGCCGTCGTCGGCGGTCCTCGTCGCGAGTACCTGGTGGAGTTGGACGGCATTCGTTTCGAACCCGATCCGCGAGCCGGCCATGTACAACCCCCACACCCGGGCGGTTTCGACGCCGACCTCACGCACGCACGCATCCCAGTTGGCGACGAGGTTTGCGCACCACGCCTTGAGCGTCAATGCATAGTGTTCGCGCAAGTTCTCTTCGTGGCGGATCTCGAGTCCGGCGTCCTGCGCCTCGCTGATGATTCGACCGGATCCCGTCAGCTCTCCGTCAGGAAAGACGTAGCGATCGATGAACGCGCCGGCAACCGCCGGTGACTGGTTGTCGGCGCGGGTGATGCAGTGGTTCAGCAGTCGACCACCGGCGCGTAACTTGTGGCGAACGAACCTGAAGTAGGACGGGTAGTTCTTGACGCCGACGTGTTCGAGCAGCCCGATCGAGGCAACTGCGTCGTAGTCAAGGCCAGGCGCTTCGCGATAGTCCCCCTGGAGCACTCGAACCTGTCGGGCCAGACCGATCCGCTCCACCTCGGCCGCGGCCCAGGAGGCCTGGGCCTGGGACAACGTGATCGCGACGACGTCGACCCCGTAATGCATCGCAGCGTGCCTGGCCATGCCGCCCCAGCCGCAGCCGATGTCGAGCATCCGCATCCCGGGCGCAAGCGCGAGTTTTCGAGCAACCAGATCGAACTTGTTCTCCTGGGCGTCGTCCAGCTCGTTGTCGGGCTGGGTGAACACAGCACACGTGTAGGCCATGGACGGGCCGAGCACATGCCGATAGAACTCGTTCGACACGTCGTAGTGCTTGCTGATCGCCGCGATGTCTCGGGTGCTGGAGTGACGCATCCCTTCGAGTAGACGGCGCGCCCTGGGCAGCGCTTCTTGGGACGGCGGCGACGGTGGTACCAGCCGACGGACTCCGACATCTCGGAGCACGGCAGGGAGGTCACGAAGTGGTGGAAGGCGAAACCGCCACGATGCCAACGCGCGCAGCGCCAGGTAGGGGTCGCCGGGGTGAGCTCCGACCAATTCAAGATCGCCCGACACGTACGCGCGGGCCATACCGAGGTCGCCGGGAGCGGTGACGAGGTAGCGCAGGCCGCGTTCGTTGTGCAATTTGAGGGTCAGCCCCCGCGTGCCGTCGTCGACGACCGACCCGTCGAACGCTTCCACGCGCATGGGTACATCGCCTTGAGTGACGGCCCGAACAAGATCGGCTACGGTCATCGGCCGCCGACCACCTTGTCGTACATGTCGGCGAATCGATCGTCCGGGTCGTAGCGCTTCTTGACAGTCCGCAACACCTCACCGCCATACATCGCGTCGAAGGTGTCCCGGTCGTAGTACGCGTCGGAGTACAGCGACTTGTGCCCGTCGAACCGGGCGACTGCGCGTTCGATGGCGCGGTTCACGTCGCCGTTCCGGCCGCCCGGCGGCACGGCAACGGTGCCCCAGAACCCGACATTGACGTAGGGACGTTCCGGTTGGAGTGGATACAGCGGCCAGCTCCGGTGGGTCTGCAGCGGACACAGCCACACGGGTGACATCCCGACGCAACGGTCGAACCAGACCAGGAATTCGGAGACGCGCTCGAGCGGCAGCTCGACGTCCTGCACGACTCGCTCGCGGTCGGGCGCACCGCGTCGCCGGTTGATTCGGGCCATCAGTCCGTATCGGTTCTCGAAATCGACCATGCGGTGGTACACGTCGCTGCGGCGGTAGCGTCGCGGCCAAAGCCGCCGCACCACGGGATGCTGGGCCCCGAATGCGGCGGAACACCAAAACCAGTCTGTGTCCCAGCGCCACAGGTAGTCGTGCACGGTCAAGCAGTCGCGTTCGCGCTCCTTGATCGATCGGAAGTAGATTTCTTGTCCGGTGTAGTCGCTGGGCTCCCCGTGCGTACACCAACTGCCCAGGCAGAGGTAGGACTCCGTGGGGCTGAACATGACACCGTCGACGAAGTCGGCTCGCTCGCCATCCCAGGCGCCCGTGCTTGCCACAGTGGCGATTGCTGCTGTCAGTTCCTCGAGGCGGTGAAACCGCACGTGTCGCATTGCGACGTACGGCGACACCGGCTCCAGGCGGATCCGCAGGCGCAGCGCGTACCCGAGACTGCCGTAGGAGTTGGGGAACGCATCGAAGAGGTCACGGTGTTGCTCGGGCGTGGCCGTGACGACCTCTCCGCTGCCGGTGAGGACGTCAATCTCCAGTACGGACTCGTGCGGCAGGCCGTTGCGCAGGGATGTCGATTCGATGCCGAGGCCGGTGACCGCGCCACCGAGGGTGATCGTCTTCAGCTGGGGCACGACCAGCGGCATGAGCCCGTGCGCCAGCGTCACCTCGATGAGCTGCTCGTAAGTGCACATGCCCTGAACGTCGGCGGTGCGTGAGGATTCGTCGATGCTGATGACGCCGTCAAGACCATCGACGGTGAGTCCGGCGCCAGTCCCCGCGGAGGGACGCGGGCGGAAAAGGTTGGAAGTCCGCTTGTTGAGGCGTACGGGTGTGCCGGCCGGGAGCGCGCGATAGCTGGCCCGGACTGCGTCTACGGCCTGCTCGTGCACCCGTGTGCCGACGACCGTCTGCGCCACGCAACTCCCATCCTGGCAGGGTCAGTGCTGAGCACGCAGCCGATCCGGATCGGTCGGCAGAGGGACCGCCTGCTGGCCCTACGTTCACCGTAATACAATTCCTCGGCGGTCGCTGAGGCGCCGCCGGCCCACTACTGCCCCACGCACGGGTGCAGCGTTCAAGTCTCGCGGGCTGGTTGAATCATGTAGACACTGCCGGCTTTCGCGGGCCCGCCAACCACATCCTCTAGAGGTGAGCACGTGACACTCGCGCCATCGTGGCTGCGGCGGTGGGTCGCGCGCCGGCTGGTGTCGTCGTCCGCGGGTAGACGATCGGGCCTGTCCGCGGTATCGGTTCTTCCGAAGCGGCTGACGATGCCGCTACGACGTGATGACCTCGACCCGGTTCCCGCGCTGGCCCAGCTGCGAGAGACGGCGCCGGTAGCGAGAATCGGGCGCGCTCTCGGAATGACCGTGTGGTTGGTGACCGGTTACGAACAGGCGCGTGCGGTGCTGAATGACGGTGCCAACTACAGCAACGACATCCGGCCGCTGCTCGGCGCGGACGCGACGACGTCCATCGATGGCCTTGGTTTCACCGACGCACCCGAGCACACCCGGCTGCGCAAGATCCTCACGCCTGAGTTCACCGGCCGCCGCCTCTCCCGACTCGTACCAGGCATCGAGCGCATCGTCGAGGAACGCCTCGACCACCTGGACTCGCACACTGACGTGGTTGACCTCGTTGCCGAGTTCGCGTTCCCGATCCCCTTCCTCGTCATCTGTGAACTGCTCGGGTTGCCCGTCGATGATCGGGAGCATTTCCGGGATCTGGGCCGAGCTCGATTTGACGTCAACGGTGGGGGCGGGGGCACGTTCGGTGCAATGTCGGAGACGCGAGACTTCCTGCTGGAAGCGGTCAGACGACAACGGACCCAACCCGGCGACGGATTGATCGGAGCGATCATCCGTACGCACGGTGAGGACATCGAGGACGCCGCGCTTGCCGGCCTGGCGGACGGTGTGTTCACCGGGGGGTATGAAACGTCAGCAAGCATGCTGGCGTTGGGCACACTCTCGCTGCTCCGGGATCCGACCGCGATGACCCTCATCCGCTCCGACGAGGAGGCCCTGGGCCGGACCGTCGAGGAGCTGCTACGGCATCTGAGCGTGGTTCAGATTTCCTTCCCGCGCTTCGCTCGCCATGACATGGAATTGTTCGGACAAGAGGTGAAAGGCGGTGACGTCGTGATCTGCTCGCTCAGCGGCGCCAATCGTGACCAGGTTTTCGGCGCTGATTCCGAGTCCGTCGTCGCCGGCCGCGAACCGCGGCCACACCTCGCGTTCGGGTCCGGGCTGCACCGGTGTGTCGGCGCGGAACTGGCGCGACTGGAACTGCGGGCGGCCTTCCGCGGCTTCGCGCGACGCTTCCCCCACTCGCGGCTGGCGGTCGATCCGGGCGCGCTCGAGTTCCGCGAGCTCTCCATCGTCTACGGCGTGCAGTCCCTACCTGTGCGGCTGCACGCACCCGCTCCTGCCGCCCCAAGCCGGCCCTGAGGTTCGCCGTGAGGATTGTTCACGTAGCCGATTCGTTCGCGCCCGACATCGGCGGAATCGAGTCCCAGGTCGAACGGCTCGCACGTCGGCAGCGCGCTGACGGGCATGACGTCACCGTGATCACGGCCGTGGCCGAGCGATCCGACACCGACCTCGACCTGGACGTGGTGCGCGCAGCGAGCGGACGATGGCTTACCGTCGCTTTCCCGTGGCGCAACCATCGCGCGGTCGCGGAGGTGTTGGACGGTTCCCGAATTGATGTGGTGCACGTCCATTTCACCGTCATCTCGCCCATCGCCATCTACGTCGCACGCGCGGCCTCTCGCCGGGGCATACCAGTGGCGGTCACCGTGCACTCGTTGTGGTGGAAGGTCGCCGCAGCGACTCGCGTATCCACCCTGCCGTTTGGGTGGGGACGCATGCGAGCGGCCTGGTCGGCGGTGAGCAGCGTCGCGGCCGGTCACGTAGGCCGCACACTGCTCGGCGTCGACGAGGTCTCGGTCACACCGAACCTTGTCGACACGGCGTGGTGGCGGCCGAACGGACCGACGCGGGAGGCCACCGGCGAGATCCGCATCGTTCTCGTGGGACGTCTGAAGAAACGCAAGCATGTGAACGAGTTCATCGATGCTCTGGCCGAAGCCCGGCGCCGCCTGGCGGCCGAGGACAAGGCCGCGACGAAGGTGAAGGTGAGCATCCTCGGCGAAGGGCCGCGGCGGGCGGACCTGCAACGACAGATCACGATGCTCGGCTTGTCCGACTGGGTTTCGCTGCTCGGCTACCGGCCCGCCGCGGAGATCAGGGACCAGTTCCACTCCTCGGATCTGTTCGTCGCCTCGTCGCGCCAGGAAGCTTTCGGAATCGCCGCGCTCGAAGCGCGAGCGGCAGGGCTTCCGGTCATCGGGTACCGCGGGAACGGCTTGGTGGACTTCATCGCCGATGGTGTCGACGGCGTTCTGGTCCCGGACGCCGAGTCGTTGGTTCGGACCCTCGTCGACTTGATCGGCCGACCGGAACAGCTACGGCGGTTGCGGATGACCGCGGCGTCCTCGCCGCCGGTCGTCGTCGAAGCCGATGCGATGAGAGCCGTGGACGATCTGTATGCCCGCGCCCGCGCGATGCACCAGACACGGCACCTCGCGAGGAAATAACGAACACCGCACCCCCGTCGTCGTCGACGCTGTTCAGCGATCTGAACGCGAACCACGCCGCGTACTCGGGTGATCACGGCCGGCAAGCGCGCGGGGCGCAAGCCTGATCACAGACTGGTACTTGACGAGCACCGCCGCGAACAGCCAGATCGCGGCGCCGGCGACGGCGTCGAGCAGATAATGGTTGCCGGTTCCGAGTACGACGAGGGTCGTCACGACGGGGTAGCCGACGGCCAAGACGCGGATCACCGGCTTGTGGGTCAGCGTAAAGACGGTCGCCCCCGACCACACGGCCCAGCCGACATGCAGCGACGGCATCGCGGCGTACTGGTTGGCGAGCGAGCTGGCGGCCGAGGGCATGGCGTCGGACCCCCACCAACCCCACGCACTGAACTGGGTCAGCGTGTCTGAAAATCCGGTGCCGCTGAGCAGGCGCGGCGGAGCCGTAGGAAACCATCGGAACCCGGCGAGTGCGCTGAGAGTCATCACGACCAGCACGGTGCGGGCCTGCCGGTACGCGGCGGGGCGGGCTCGGTATGCCCAGATCAGGACAGCCGGCGTGACCAGGAAATGCAACGCTGCGTAGAAATAACAGGCCGGCACCGCGACAGCAGTGATCTGACCGAACGCGTGGTTGAGGAAAAGTTCGGGATCCAGATGGAGCCGCTGCTCCCAGTTGAACAGATCACGTCCATTGCGCTCCGCTAGAGCAGTGCTGCCGGTGAGGAGGTGCTGGATGAGGTTGTACACCTCATACAGCACCGCCGCGAGGATCAATTCGCGCAGCCAGTGATCAGCTCGCCCGCGGCGAAGCGTCGATTCAGGTAACGGCTCGGTCGGTGTGCTCTCGATCGCTCGCAGGGTCGCGCCGTCGTACGTCGCGCCGTCGCCCGCCCCGTGGCTGCCCGGCGATCCAGGCATGCGTGGATGCCCGACGGACCCTACTGACACGCTCCCGAGCATAGAGGCGTTCCGTTTCGCCAGTGCGATCGGCTCAGGCAGGGCTGGGCCGCGGCCGTCAGTCTCCGGACGCGCGAACGATTTGGAAAACTCCGATGCTCAGAAGGATCAGCAGGCCGGCGAGCGCGCTTCCCCCGCCCGGGCCGCGTCGAATGTGTTCGTCATAGACGGCGACGCCGACGACGATGCTCAGCAGCGGGTCGATCGTTGCGGTCGCCGGCAGACTGGCGGTGATCGGCCCCGCCTGGAAGGCCAATTGATTGAGCAGGAGGCCGGTCGCGCCGACCGCGACCACGACGTAGAGCTGCCAGCTGGTGAACAGTCCCCAGATGTCCCGAGCGGCGATATCGGTGAGGGCTTTGAGCAGGGCGGCGGTAGCTGCGTACACGACGCCGACGGCGATGCCGATCAGCGCGGCGGCGTGGGTTCGTCCGGCCCCAATCCGTCGGAGTTGGAGGCACGCGAGGGCGAGGCCGAATCCGACGACGCCGGCAATCACGGCCGGCAGCGTGTCCACAGACTGGTGGTGGCGCTGCGTACCGGCTCCGGCAAGGACGAGGAACCCGGCGAGGGACCCGGTGATCAAGGCGGCCCAGAACAGTTGGCGGCCAGTGATGTGGTGATGTGCGTGGCGCTGTCGCAATACGACGGCGAAAAGCAACCCACTGATCAGCAGCGGTTGTACGACCGCGAGCGCGCCGAGGTGGAGCGCGGTGACCTGCAGGGCCAGCCCGATCACGTCACATCCGATGCCGCCGAGCCATAGCCGGTGGGTAACCGTCGCCCGGACGAATCGGCCAACGTCGGACCGGCGCATGCTTTGCGCATCGGGAACATGACCAGCGCTGACATGCTTGAACGAACTCGACAATGCGAAGGCGAACGCCGCCGCAAGGCTGAGGACCGTGACGAGCACCTGATGGTTCAACGCGCGCCCGATCTCCATCCAGCAGTCCGCCGCCCCAACGGAATCGGCCCGCAACCATCGCATCTGGCGGCACCGGGTGACATCAGATCACCCGGCAGTCCGCAGGCTCTCCAGCGGATCCTTCAGCTTTCGCCGGGTCGGTTCCAAACGCGGATCCACGAACCATTCCCGGCCGAATACCGCGCGAAACACCGGCAGAGGCAGCTGCAGGAAGCGCTGCAGGCTTCGCGGCGCGCCATCGCCGGTGCTCTGGCTCAGGTGGGCGAGCATTGCCGCTCGTTTCTGTTCGGCGAAGGCACGGACAGGGACGCAATGGGTGATCCGATCTGGGGCGGTGTAGCAACGGTCGAATCTCGGCGCCCGGAAGTCGGGGGTGCGGCGCGTGAACGGCGCGACGGCGGTGAGTCCCCGTTGCAGCGCGCGACGATCGACAGTGGCCTCGAGCAGGATCGGCGTCCCGGCGAGTTCGGCCGCCTTGCGCGCCACGAGGTGGGTATGTACGTGATCGCGATGTCCGTAACCCCCTGCGGGATCGTAGCCAGTTACCACGTCGGCGCGCTCCTCGTCGAGGATGGCGGCCAGTTTCGCGGCAGCGCGCGGGACCGGCACGGTCGCAAATGATCCAGGCGACGCGATCTCGCCGGAGCCTGAATCGCCGTAGCCCAGAACGACGACCCGATGGCATCCGAGGGCGCGCGCCGAGTCGTGCAGTTCCCTCGTTCGGATCGCGGCCAAGGATTCCGTCTCGGCGATGCTCGCCGCAGCGAGTCCCGCTTCACCGGCCGTTGCCGTGACCAGCACGACGCGATGACCGCCAGCCGCCAGGCGCGCCATCGTGCCACCCGTCAGCAGCGCTTCGTCGTCGGGGTGAGCGTGGAAAAACACCACCGTGCTCATCAGCTCGACGCTGACTTGGTGCACTCTGACCGGTCGACTGCCATACGCTAAACCGTAATCAGCTGGTTGCACGGCCGGGTCGCTCCCCCGCGACCTAACTCGTCACCGAACCGGTCGTCGCCGACAGGCGCGCCGCATAATGGACATTCATCCCTTCACTGGTCGATCCGGGCGTAGTAGAACCTCGGACTTGCTCGGGCCGGCTGAGGCCGATCAGCTTAGATTCAGGCTGGAACAGGAATCGTAGAGTATGTGCCCGTCGTCGGACGCGTCGTGACCCGTCCGCTGATCTATCGGCTGCCGCCGGCATACGTCGCTCCGCTGTTCGCGGTGGCGACCGCGGTCGCGTTCCTGATCGCCTCGCCGCCCGTCGGCGACCTGTTCGCAGCGCAAGCCCGCCAGTCGGCAGCCACCCACGGCGTCGGGCTGAGGTACTGGTTCTCCTGGTTCGGTGGCACCGTCCCGGGTCACTACTCGGTCCTCGGTCCGTTGCTGTCCAGGCTCGCCGACGTCCGCGTTCTGGGCGCCGTGGCAACGGTGCTGATCACGCCGCTGTGCTACCGGCTGGTGAAGGGCAGCCGGCATCCGGCACTGGCCACCTGGTTGGCGGCAATAGGCGCGAGCTTGAGCCTGTGGAGCGGGCGGGTGCCCTTCGCCGTGGGCACCGTCCTCATGCTCGTCGCGCTCCTTACCGTGCGCGGTAACCGCCGCTACGCCGCGGCCGCGGCGGGTGCTGCGACGGTCCTGGTGTCGCCCGTGTCCGGGGTTTTCCTCATCCTGGGCATCGCCGGGATCTACCTGCATGATCCGGCGCGCCGCACCACGACGGTCCTCACCTCGGCCGCGGCCGGGGTCGTCCTGATCTCGGTCGCGGCCTACTTCGGCATGCCGGGAACCGAAGGATTTCCCCTCGGTGAGGGCTTGCTCACCGCGGCAACGCTCGCCGCGATGCTGCTCGCTCGGCCGCCGGCGTACCTGCAGACGGTCCTGGTGATCTCCATCCTGGCCTGCCCGCTCCTCGTACTCGTTCCGAACGGCATGGGTTCCAACTTCGAGCGCTTCTCCTGGTTGTGCCTGCCCGTCGCCGTCGCGGCCACTGCGCGCTCCAAACTGCCGGTGCTCCTGCTCACCACGTTGTTCGCCCTCAGCTGCACGATCGGCCAAACCGTGAAGGATCTCAACGTCGCCTCGAAGCCGATCTCGAACACGTCGTACTACGCCAGTCTGATCGCCGAACTGGACCGAACCAGCAATCTCCCCAACTACCGGATCGAGGTGATTCCGGACGGGACGCACGTCGCCGCCTACGCGCTGCTCAACCATGCGCAACTCGCCCGTGGGTACGAGACGCAATCGGACAACACCCTCAACGCCGTACTGAGTTCGCCGGCACTCGACGCCACCACCTACAAGCGGTGGCTCGACGACAATGCGGTCGGCTACGTCGTCATCAACGAGACGACGCTCAAGACCGGCCCTGAGGACCGGCTGGTTCGAGCCGGCGGGCTGCCGTACTTGACGCTCGCCTGGTCCGACCCGCACTGGAAGCTCTATCGGGTCGCCGATCCGAACCCGATCGCCGCACCGCCCGCCCGGGTCGTCGATGCCGATCAGGCCAGCCTCGTGATCGAGACACCGCACGCGGCCACGACCGGCGTCCGCATCCGCTGGTCACGCTTCTTACACGTAGCCGGACCGGGCGCCGCGCAAGCGACACTGCGGTCCGACGGTCAAGGCTGGACGACGCTGATCACGCACAGCCCGGGACGCTACGTCCTCACCGGTTAGCCGGAACCGTTCACCGCAGGGAGTCGCGGCCCACGACATCCACGGCGGGTGGCGGCACGACCGCCACCGGGCACGTCGCGTGATGAAGGACGCCTTGGCTGACGGACCCCAACAGGGTGCCCGCCAGGGCGCCCCGGTTGTGGGTGCCGACAACGAGCAGGCACTGGCCGTT
>JAVHVD010000421.1:0-9928 GCA_032160745.1 Pseudonocardiales bacterium | reverse complement strand
GACTCCGGCGGTAACTTCCGGTCCAGCGTCCTTCCGGGGCGCGTCGTAGCGAAGCGAGGCCGGCTGTGAGCGATCCGTTGTTCGACACGCTGTTCCGTCCCACCACCTCCTCGCCGATCGCCGCGTCCGCGGCGCCGGTCCGCGCCAAGGGCACGCACTCCCGCGCGGGCAACGCCATGAATCGCACCCGGGCTGCCCTGCTCTCCGGCGCGGCCCGCGCGGTGGCGGCCACCGGAACCAAGATCACGATGGCACAAGTTGCCGCCGCCGGCGGCGTGGCGAAGGCGACGCTCTACAACCACTTCCGCACCCGGGAAGCGGTGCTGGCGGCGCTGGTGGTGCAGCAGGTCGACGCGCTGATCGAGGAGCAGGCCGGCAAGCCGCTGGGCGTCGCGCTCGTCGACACGGCCACCGCGATCTCCGCCCATCCGGTGCGCGCCGGCCTGGCCGGCGTCGAGCCCGCTGTCCTCGCCGCCGTGGGCCGCGTCGACGAGTCCGCTGAGGGTTGGCAGCACGCTGGTGCAGCGGTCGCGGCGGCACTCGCCGGCGAGTCCCGCGACGGGGCGGACACCGTCCTGCGCTGGTTGGCGTCCTACCTCCTCACTCCTGGCGACCCCGAATCCATCGCGCGCGATGTCGCGGTGCTGCTCGCCGGGTTGCCGGTCATCGACGCCGCCACGCCGGTACGGGCGGACGCCACGGCTCCGATCGCCCGCCCCGCCTGAGCGACTGCGCCGACGCCGCCGAGGGTGCAGGCCGAGCGGCCGACGATGGCACGCCCGTGCGTCCCGCCCACGTCTTCTGCCACGATTGAGCTACGCGAGACGGGGTAGGACGACTGTGCCCCTGATCCTGGTAGCCGACTGCGAGAGGCGATACAGATGGCCAAGCCGAACCCGCTGGTGAAAGCGTGGAAGTACATGTCGGCTTGGTTCGGCGCGAAGGTCGACGAGAAGGCCGATCCCAAGATCCAGATCGAGCAGGCGATCCAGGAGGCACAGCGCCAACACCAGGCGCTGACCCAGCAGGCGGCGGCGGTCATCGGCAACCAGCGCCAGCTCGAGATGCAGCTGGACCGCCAGCTGAACACGATCGAGAAGCTGCAGGCGCAGGCGCGACAGGCCCTGGTGCTCGCCGACAAGGCGCGCGCCGATGGCGACGAGGCCAAGGCGGCGCAGTTCGAGCAGACAGCCCAGGCCCTCGCCAACCAGCTCGTCAGTGCCGAATCGGCGGTCGAGAACCTGAAGACGCTGCACGACCAGGCACTGCAGGCCGCCGGCCAGGCCCGGGAAGCGGTCCAGACGAACTCGACGATGGTCCAGCAGCGGCTGGCCGAGCGCAGCAAGCTCTTGAGCCAGCTCGAGCAGGCGAAGATGCAGGAAACGGTGGCGAAGTCGCTGCAGCAGATCGGCGACCTCGCGGCACCGTCCAACGTGCCGACCCTCGACGAGGTGCGCGACAAGATCGAGAAGCGGTACGCCACGGCGCTCGGGCAGGCCGAGCTCGCCCAGGACTCGACCGGCGCGCGCATTCTCGAGATCGAGCGAGCAACGGTCGATATGCAGGGTTCGGCTCGGCTGAACGAGATCAGGGCCTCGCTGGCGGCGGACGCGGACGCTGGCCCGGCCGCGGTGGCACCGGCGTCGGAGAGCGTGGCAATCGAGAACCAGCCGGCGTCGGGGAGTCCGGCTGTCGATACGACGAAACAGGCCCAGGCCGACGAAGCCTGAGCCTCAGCTCGAGACCGGCGGCTGGCAGATCGGACACCAGTACGTGCTCCGCGCCCGCGGCGGCGTGCCCTGCTCGGCCCGCTGGATCGGCGTGCGGCACCGCAGGCACGGCTGACCGCCGCGCTCGTAGACCCAGTGATCGCGGCCGCGGCCCAGCAGTCCGGTGGTGGACTGCTCGGGGTGGTCGCGGTTCACGCGCAGCAGCCGCTGCGCGGTGGCGACGAGGCGGGGCAGGTCGCGGACCTCGCCGGTCGGGGTCCACGGGTGGACGCGCTCGATGAACAGCACCTCGCACTTGTAGAGGTTGCCGATCCCGGCCAGTCTGCGCTGATCGAGGAGGGCCTCCCCGATGGCGGTGTCCGGGTCGGCGGCGAGGTTGGCCGCCGCGCGCTCGGCGTCCCAGTCCGGTCCGAGCAGATCCGGTCCGAGATGGCCCACCAGCTGGTCCTCGTCGGTCCGCCGGACGATCTTCAAGTCGTGTACCCGGTAGCCGGTCGCCAGCCACTCGGCGTTGCCGAGCCGCGCGCGGATCAGGTGATCCGGATGCCGGCGGGGCGGCCGACCGCCGGCCTTCGACAAGTACCACGCGCCGTCCATCTTCAGGTGGCTGTGAACGGTCAGGTCGTCATCGACCCGGGTCAGGATGTGCTTGCCGCGGGCGAGCACTTCGCTGACCGTGCGACCGCGCAGGTCGGCGGTGGCCAGTGCGGGGACGCGGAAATCCGAGACGGTCAAGGGCCGCCCGGCCAGGGCCTGGTTCAGCCGGTGGGCGGTGAGCCAGACGGTGTCACCCTCGGGCACGTCGGCTCAGCACCCGTCCGCGCGGCCCGGCGGCGCGGACTGCGGCGCGGACTGGACAGCGCCGCACGTGCCGCCCCAGTAGCCGGCCGCGCGCCGCTGCAGGCCGAAGAGCCGCTGCCGCAGAGGCATGGATGAGACGTTATCGGTCGTCGGCCCGGGTCGATCAGGCACGCAGTCGCAAGCCGCGCGGCGTCGGACGGAAGCCGGCTGCCTCGAGGGCATCGCCGAGCGTGGATGCGCTCACCGGCTGCCCATCGGCCCGCTCCACCTGCAGCTTCCCCAACGCGCCGTCGCGCACGGCAAGAGCGAGCGCGTCAGCGGCGGGTTGCAGGGAACCGAGCTCGTCGGCGAAGGAGAGCAGTGTGCGGCCGCCTCGTTCGACGTAGAGGACGCAGGCCCCGTCGACCAGGACGACCAGCGCGCCGGCTTTACGAGCGGGCTGATGCCCACGCCCGCCATCTGCGGGTCGCGGAGCCTCCGGCCAGGGCAGAGCCGCACCGTACGGATTGGCCGGATCGGTAGCGGCCAGCACGAGCGCGGTCGAGCCTTCCGGTGCGCGGGCGTCGAGCGGTCGGGCCTCCGTGCGCAGCCGGTCCACGGCTCCGGGTAGGGCGAACTGCGCAGCGCCCAGGCCCTCGACGAAGTAGCCCCGTCGAGCGCGGCCGGACTCCTCAGCGGCCTTCAGTACGGGATACACCGCGGCGAAGCCACCGGTGATGCGTTCGGCGCCGACCGCCCCGCGGGTGACGATGCCGTACCGGTCGAGCAGGACGTCGGCTGCGGCCAGCGCGCGACGGGTCACGTCCGGATCCCGCAGCGGGGTGGCCGACCATCGCCCCGACATGCCGGCCGGGACGGGTCGAGCCGTGGTTGTGGCACCCGGCGCGACCAGGCCCGCGTAGCGGCCGTACCGTCCGCGAGGTGGGCGCGGCCTGCGGGCGTGCGCGGTACGCCCACCCGAGCCGAGGAGCGCCCGCACCGGCGCGAGTGTGTCGTTGGTCAGATGGCCGGCCCAGACGAGATCCCATACCGCCTTGGTGACCGCGTCGTCCGAACCCGCGCCCGCCACCCGATCGACGAGCGAGCGGAAGAACACCGCCTCGTCCGGACCCAGCACCGAGGCGACGGTCAACGCGAGCGAATCGCTGATCTCATCGGGAACGGGGAGAACCAGAGGCGCGATCTCGGCTGGTGCGAGCGCGATCCAGCCGTCGTTGCCGGCGCTCGATCCGGCACCGGTCCACACGACCTCTCCAGCGAGCGTCAGTTCGTCGAGAAGGGTGGGGGAGTAGCCGGCGACTCGGCTCGGCAGCACCAGGGTCTCCAGCGCGCTCGCCGGCAGCGGGACGCCGGCGAGCTGCTCGATTGCCCGCAGCAGCCCGTCGACCCCGCGCGACGACTGCGCGCCGAGCCCCTGCCACGCCGGAGTGAACCGGGCGAGCGCCTCGGGCGGCACCGGCTCGACCTCCTTGCGCAGGGCGGCGAGCGAGCGTCGACGGATCGCCCGGAGTACCTCGGCGTCGCACCATTCGGTGGCGAGACCGCCGGGCCGGAACTCGCCCTGGATAACTCGGCCCGCAGCGCCGAGACGCGTGAGTGCAGCGCCGACGACGGCCACGCCGAGGCCGAGGCGCTCGGCGACCTCCTGCGCGACGAAGGGTCCGTGCGTGCGGGCGAAGCGGGAGACGAGGTCGCCGAGCGGATCGCGGACCGGCTCGGTGAACGCTTCCGGGACGCCGACTGGCAGCGCGGCGCCGAGCGCGTCGCGGACGCGGCCGGCGTCCTCGATCGCGAGCCAACGCTCCGCTCCGGCGATGCGGACCCGAATGACCCGGCGGGTCTCCTCGAGGGTGGCAAGATCCTGCGGCGTCGCGCCTCGTGCCAGCGCCTCTGCTGTGGTGAGGTCACCGACCGAACGCAGCAGATCGTGGACGCCGTCCGGACCGCGGGCGTGCCGGTCAGGCGCGAGGCGCGTGATTTCCGCCTCGATCTGGGCGATGGCCTCGGGATCGAGCAGCTCGCGCAGGTCGGTGGCGCCGAGCAGTTCGGCCAGCAGGGCGGAGTCCAGTGACAGCGCCTGCGCGCGGCGCTCGGCGAGTGGCGCGTCCCCTTCGTACAGGAACACGCCGACGTAGCCGAAGAGCAGCGAGCGGGCGAACGGCGAGGCCGACGGCGTCTCGATCTCGACGAGCTTGACCGACCGCGACGCGAGATCGCGCATCAGGCCGACGAGGCCCGGAACATCGAAGACGTCCTGCAGGCACTCGCGCATTGCCTCGAGGACGACCGGGAAGTCGCCGTACTCACTGGCGACCTGCAGCAGCTGATTGGCCCGCTGACGTTGCTGCCACAGCGGCGTCCGTCGGCGAGGATCGCGCCGGGGAAGCAGCAGCGAGCGCGCCGCACACTCGCGGAACCGAGACGCGAACAGGGCCGAGCTGCCCACCTCAGCCGTCACCAGCGACTCGATCTCCTCCGGCTCGAACACCGCGATGTCGCCGGACGGAGGCTCGGCGTCGGTGTCCGGCAATCGCAGCACGATGCCGTCGTCGGAGTGCATCGAGGACACCTCGAGCCCGAACCGCTCGCGCAGCCGGGCGGCGATGGCGAGGGCCCAGGGCGCGTTGACCGGCGCCCCGAACGGTGAGTGGACGACGAGCCGCCAGTCGCCGAGCTCGTCGCGGAACCGCTCGACCAGAATCGTTCGGTCATCGGGCAGGTGGTGCGTGGCCGCGCGCTGCTCGGCGAGGTAGGCAAGCAGGTTGGCGGTGCCCCACTCGTCCAGACCGGCGGCCCGGGCGCGGGCCGCGGCGTCCTCGGGCGATGCGCCCGCGAGTTCGCGCAGGAAGGCGCCCAGCGCCCGGCCCAGCTCGACCGGCCGCCCCGGGGAGTCGCCCTTCCAGAACGGCATCCGGCCGACCTCGCCCGGAGCCGGCGTCACCAGCACCCGGTCGTGGGTGATGTCCTCGATCCGCCACGACGACGACCCCAGCAGGAACACGTCGCCGACCCGGGACTCGTAGACCATCTCCTCGTCGAGCTCGCCCACCCGTCGCCCCGGGCCGTCGCCACTGGCGAGGAAGACAGCGAAGAGGCCTCGGTCGGGGATGGTGCCGCCGCTGGTGACCGCCAACCGCTGGGCTCCGCGCCGGGCGGTGAGTTCGCCGGTGACGCGGTCCCACACGAGCCGCGGCCGCAGCTCGGCAAACGCGTCGGACGGATACCGGCCGGCCAGCATGTCGAGCACCGCCTCGAGGGCTGAGCGCGGCAATCCGGCGAACGGGGCCGCGCGGCGGACCAGTTCGTCGACCTCGTCGACGGTCACCGTGTCGAGCGCGACCATCGCGACGATCTGCTGCGCGAGTACGTCGAGTGGGTTGCGCGGGTACCGCATCGCCTCGATCGCGCCGTCGCGCATCCGCTCGGCGACGACCGCGCATTCGACCAGATCGCCACGGAACTTCGGGAAGATCACGCCCTGCGAGACCGCGCCGACCTGATGGCCGGCGCGGCCCACACGTTGCAGACCCGCGGCGACCGATGGCGGCGATTCGACCTGCACGACGAGGTCGACCGCACCCATGTCGATGCCGAGTTCGAGCGACGACGTCGCCACGACGGCGGGCAGCCGGCCGGCCTTCAGATCCTCCTCGACGAGCGACCGCTGCTCACGGGAGACCGAGCCGTGGTGCGCGCGGGCGACCACGACGTCGCCGCTCGGGTGACCCGAGCCGGACTGCGCCATCAGCTGTGCGGGGGGTGCGCCGTCGTCGAGCCTCATTCCGGCCCGTTCGGAGGCCAGCTCGTTGAGCCGCGCGGTAAGCCGCTCGGCCAGTCGCCGCGAGTTGGCGAACACGATCGTGGAGCGGTGCGCCTCGACGAGATCGAGCACTCGCTCCTCGACATGCGGCCAGATGGACGCGCGCCGCTGCGCTCCGGCGGCCGCGCCGGTGAGATCGTCGGTGGGCTCGCCGATGGCCGACATGTCCTCGACCGGGACGACGACCTGCAGCTCGATCGTCTTCTGGGACGGCGGCTGGACGATCGTGACCGTCCGTCCGCCGGCCAGGAACGTCGCGACCTCATCGACCGGACGGACGGTCGCCGACAGGCCGATGCGCTGCGCCGGCTTCTCGAGCAACGCATCCAACCGCTCGAGGGACACCGCGAGATGCGCCCCCCGCTTGGTCGAGCAGACGGCGTGGACCTCGTCGATGATCACCGTGTCGACGGCGCGCAACGATTCTCGCGCCGCCGAGGTCAGCAGCAGGAACAGGGACTCGGGCGTGGTGATCAGGATGTCCGGTGGCCGGCGAGTGAACAGTCGCCGCTCGTCGGCGGGCGTGTCGCCCGAGCGCATACCGACGGTGATGTCCGGTTGCGTGAGACCCAGGCGGGACGAGGCCTGGCGGATGCCGGCCAGCGGCCCCCGCAGGTTGCGCTCGACGTCGACCGCCAGCGCCTTCAACGGGCTCACGTACAGAACACGGCAGCGGCGCAACGGTTCGGCCGGTACCGGCTCAGCGGCCAGCCGGTCGAGCGCAGACAGGAACGCGGCGAGCGTCTTGCCGGAGCCGGTCGGCGCGACGACCAGGGTGTGTTCACGACGCGCGATCGCATCCCAGGCGCCGAGCTGGGCATTCGTCGGAGCGTCGAACGCGCCGTCCAGCCAGGCCTGAGTGGCCGGCGAGAAACGAGGCGCGACGGATGGCACCTGGCCAGTGTGCCTCCGGGTTACGACAGAAGCTTCTCGCCCGGGCCCTCACCGGGAGCGTCCGGGTACACCGACGCCTCGCGGAACGCGTTCTGCAGGGTGCGCAGACCATCGCGCAGCGGTTGCCGGTGCGGGCCGAGGTACTCCTGCGACGAGGCCAGCAACCCGGCCAGGGCCGTGATCAGCCGGCGGGCCTCGTCCAGGTCGATATCGGGCTCCTCACCCGGCGACAGCCCCAGCTTCTCCGCCGACGCGCTCATCAGCATCACGGCCGCGCGGCTGATCACCTCGACCGCCGGGATCGTGGCCAGCTCGCGCACCGGCAGGTCCAGCGTCTCGAACCCGTGCGCCGGCAACGGAATCTTGCCGATCGGGTGCTCCGGCGCCGCGCTGCCCGGAATGTTCGAGCTCTCGGGCGCGTTGGAACTGAGTGCGGGGTTTGGGTTGTCCTCAGCCACGCTGTTACCCTGTCATTGCGACCAGCCCCTGTGTACAGCGGGGGTGTGCAAGCGGAAGCCCCGAGTTTCCCACCCGAGCCGTCGGCACCACCGGACGAGCCGGGTCCGGTCCACGATGTGCGGCTCCGGTCGTGCGTCGGTGTGTCGTCCCTCCCGGGACGGCCGGATCGGTCGGATTCACGGCCCCGTGCGCACGTAGCGCAGCGGGGCCGTTGCATTTGTGAGAGCAGGCGGGACGGCCCCCGAAACCGGATACACGACCGTAGGAGGTCCCATCAGTTCCGAACCCAGGATCAACGACCGGATCCGCGTCCCAGAAGTGCGTCTCGTCGGGCCCGAGGGCGAGCAGGTTGGCATCGTGCCGATCGGCAAGGCTCTCGAACTCGCCGCCGAGTCGGACTTGGATCTCGTCGAGGTCGCCCCGATGGCGCGTCCGCCCGTCTGCAAGCTCATGGACTACGGCAAGTTCAAGTACGAGAGCGCACAGAAGGCACGTGAGGCTCGCCGCAACCAGGCGCTCACAGTCATCAAGGAAATGAAGCTCCGCCCCAAGATCGACTCGCACGATTACGAGACCAAGAAGGGTCACGTCGAGCGGTTCCTCAAACAGGGCGACAAGGTGAAGGTCACGATCATGTTCCGCGGACGCGAGCAGTCCCGCCCCGAGCTGGGGTTCCGGCTGCTGCAGCGCCTCGCCGAGGACATCGTCGAGCTCGGCTTCGTCGAGTCCTCGCCGAAACAGGACGGCCGCAACATGGTCATGGTCGTTGCACCGCACCGCTCCACGAAGCCCACTCGCGTCGCCCGGGTCGCTGACCAGCATCCCGACGCCGCCGAATAGCACTGATCGACAAGCCAAAGGAATCACCGATATGCCCAAGAACAAGACGCACAGCGGGACGAAGAAGCGCGTGAAGATCACCGGCAGCGGCAAGCTGCGCGCTCAGCGCGCCGGGATGCGGCACAACCTCGAGCACAAGTCCTCGACGCTGACGCGCCGCCTGTCGGGCACCACCGAGGTGTCGCCCCACGACGCTCCGCGGTTGAAGAAGCTGCTCGGCCGCTGATTCCCGACCTCTAGCCCCCGCCCGTCCGACGACCGGACGGCCCGACTGCAAGGACTCAACGTGGCACGCGTCAAGCGGGCAGTAAACGCCCAGAAGAAGCGCCGGAGCACCCTCGAAGCCGCCAGCGGCTATCGGGGCCAGCGCTCGCGGCTCTACCGCAAGGCCAAGGAGCAGTTGCTCCACTCGGCCACCTACCAGTACCGCGACCGCAAGGACCGCAAGGGCGACTTCCGCCAGCTGTGGATCACCCGCATAAACGCGGCGGCTCGCGCGAACGACATGACGTACAACCGCTTCATCCAGGGTCTGCGACTGGCCGGCGTCACTGCCGACCGCAAGGTGCTGGCTGACATCGCGGTCACCGACGCACCGGCCTTCGCCGCGCTCGTCGAGGTTGCCCGCGCGGCGGTCGCAGCCGAGGGCATCGGCGGCGCTGCCGCTCAGTCCCCGGCCGCCTGAGCTGCTCAGCTCCTCGAACGCCCGGCTCGCAGCCGCGCGCCGTCTCACCAGGCGGTCCGCGCGGCGCGAGGCCGGGCGTTTCCTTGCCGAGGGTGCGCAGGCGGTGCGCGAGGCGCTGGCCGCTGACGCGGTGATCGAGCTCTTCGCCACCGCCGAGGCGATGCAGCGGCACCCGGACCTCGTCCTCGGCGCTGCCGAGATTTCCACCAAGGATGCTGCCGGGCTGTCCGAGACGGTGTCGCCCCAGGGATTGGTCGCGGTCTGCCGGACCCCGACGGCATCGCTCGAGAGCGTCATCTCTGCTCACCCGCAGTTGCTCGTGCTGCTCGTCGAGCCGAACGAGCCGGGCAACGTCGGCGCGATCATCCGCACCGCCGACGGCGCCGGTGCCGACGCCGTCGTCCTGGACGGGGGAGTGGACGCCTACAACGGCAAGGCGGTCCGAGCCAGCGCCGGCAGCATCTTCCACCTGCCGATCGTCGTCGCGTCGACCAGTGAGGTGCTGGCCGCGGCCTCGGAGATGACCTCGCTCGCGACGACCGGGACCGGGCCTGTCGATCTCGACCGACTTCTCGACGACGCAACCTTGGCCGACCCGTCATTGTGGATCTTCGGCAACGAGGCTCACGGGCTGGCTCTGCCGATCATCGAGGCGGCTGATCACGCGGTGCGGGTGCCGATCTACGGACGGGCGGAGAG
>JAVHVD010000420.1:0-2539 GCA_032160745.1 Pseudonocardiales bacterium | reverse complement strand
TCGGCATCTACAGCATTGCGTCCGTCGTCCGCGGCTGAGACCGCATGACTCCCCTTCGGCGCGATGCGACGAGCACCGCTTGCCACGACCGAGATCGGGATGGTGAGCCCCTATGAGTCTTTGACGTTCAGGGCGATCAGCCGTCTGATGAGCCGGTGCGAGTCCGGCGGGTCACGCGGCGGGTCCTGATTCAGGTAGCGCCGGGTCAGCGCGATGGACAGGCTGCGGTCTGGATCCTCGACGAGCTGGATGGTGGGCTCGGTGCTGGCCGGCGTCGACGAGCCGAAACGCGGGACCCTTCAACGGGCCGGATATCAAGGGACCGAAGGCTCGCTGCACTTCGCCATCGACCAGCCACTCCCGGCGCCATTGGTGGACGAGGCAGGCTACGAGCTGAGCTCACTCATCAGGCCGTATTTCCTGCTAGCAGCAGGCCGGAACTTCCAGCCATCCCGAAGCCAGGCTGGGCGCCCGCCGCGATGTTCGTGTGCCCGCGCCGAGACATCGTTTGCAGCAGGGCGCTCCACCGCCCCACCCAGCAGGCCAGCCATTTGGCTGGCCGTCATCGTTAAGTAGAAAGGACAAACCTAATGGCCACCTCAGTAATACGTGTGTTTGGGCGCAGGGGCCGACCGCTCGTAATCGGAGCGGCGGCGCTCGTCATCGGGCTCGTCGTCGCGGGCCCGGCAAGCAGCGCCCCGTCCCCGACACCGAGTACACCCGCAGCAGGCTCCTCCTCATCGAGTTCATCCTCATCGGGTTCTGCCTCGACATCGGGTTCTGCCTCGACGGATCCGAACCGGTACCCGTTCGGTGCACCGAGCGGAGGCCAGGCGGTCAAGGTGCCGTCGCCGCCAGGGGCCTCGACCCTGTCGCCGACGATCGCGACCAAGACCACGACGCGCATCTACGGGGCTGATCCATACGAGGAGGCGGTCTCGGTCACGCAGCACATCTGGCCGGCAGCGCTGCCCGAGAACGCACCGAGCCTCGTCGCTGACCGGCCGCGGGCGGTCACGCTGTTGACAACGGCCGATCCGTTGACGGCGATCACGGCAACGCCGATCATTCATTTCCCCGATGACGCACCCGTCCTCTACGTCACGAGCAGCGGCGTTCCGGCCATCACGTTGAACGAGATCAAGCGCCTCGGCCCGTCCGGCATCGACCGGTACAACCACGTCCAGGCGTTTCTCGTCGGCGCAGCAGCCAACAGTGGGGTCGAGAACCAGCTCAAGGCCATCGGCATGAAGTACGTGACAGTGACGGCCGGTTCCGTCCCCGATCTGGCGAACAAGGTGGACCAGCTCTACGGGTCGATCAGCAATCCCGACACGGGCGTCCCGGCGATGGCCAACGGGATGGAAAACGTCGTGATCGGCTCGACGAACGCCTACCAGTTCTTGCTGCCGGCAACCCACTGGGTCTCGCACATGGCGACGGGTCTCTTCTGGGTGACGAACAACTCGGTGCCGCAGGGGACGATCGACGCGCTGAAGCGGCGTGGCGGGCAGGCCCGCATCTACCTGTTCGGCGGCCCGAACCAGATCTCGTCGTCGGTCGCGAGCAAGCTCGCGCAGTACGGGACTGTGATCCGGGTGACGAACGACGACAACGTCGCGTACAAC
Source organism: Pseudonocardiales bacterium (assembly GCA_032160745.1). GTDB lineage: Bacteria > Actinomycetota > Actinomycetes > Mycobacteriales > Jatrophihabitantaceae > Jatrophihabitans. The sequence goes on along the minus strand of JAVHVD010000420.1, from coordinate 911 downwards.
GCGGCGCCGACCGACACGCCGGAGCAGACCGCGATCGCGTTCTCGAAGATGTGGGACTCGGCCGGCGAGATGGGCTGGAAGATCACCGGGCCAGGGCACGGCTTCACGCTCGTCAATCTCAATGACTGGGCAGGCGCCGTCGCCTCGTCGCCGCTCTCTCACCTCGGCTTCCACGCGCCGCTGCTGTTCACCAACAGTGCAACGACGCTGCCCAGCGACGACGACGCGTACTTCAAGTCGGTGGAGCCGACGTTCCTCACCACGCCCGCAGACGGCCCGTACAACATGACCTACACCATCGGCAGCTGGAACCAGATCAGCTGGCCCGAGGAGATGCAGGTCGAGTACGACTCCGAGATGGGCAACCGCCGCGACGCCGGTCTGAACACCGGTGGCGTCTACGGCGACAGCGCGCCGGGAACCTAGGAACCAGAGCACGACAGCACGCGCATGGACCGGGACGGACGCACCGTCCCGGTCCGTGCACGCGCTCGGCCCACCGGCTACGACATCGAACCCTTCTGAGTCGTTCCCGCTCGCTTCGACGCCGAACGTCCTCGGCCTCGCTCAACGTGCTCGTCGGACCCGGTTCGGTTCACTCCGAGCGTCAGGTCTGAGCGGAATCGGATAGGTCGATGGTGTGCGCCGCTCGACCCGCCTTCGTGGCGAGGTAGGTCCCGTTGCTCGCCGACAGATACACCCCGGTCGGCACGCGTTCGGTCAGCACCAAGCCGAGCCGGAGCAGCTGGGCCGCCTTGTCGGGATTGTTGGTGAGCAGGGCCAACCGGTGCACGCCCAAGGCGCGCAGCATCTGCGCGGCCGCCGTGTAGTCGCGTTCGTCCGGAGCATGGCCCAGGGCGATGTTGGCCTCGTAGGTGTCGAGTCCGCCATCCTGCAACGCATAGGCGTCG
>JAVHVD010000419.1:0-3213 GCA_032160745.1 Pseudonocardiales bacterium | reverse complement strand
TGACCGGTGCGATCGTCGGCGCGCGCAGCCCGGAGCAGGTGGACGGCTGGCTTGCCGCAGCCTCGACCGAGCTCACCGCGGACGACATCCAGACTGTCGCCGACGCCATCACCGCGCACGGCGTCGGCGAGGGCCCGCTGCGTCCGTAGGAGGTCATGCAGCGGCACTGTCGCATCCGACGCCCGGGGGACTCCGGAACTACTGATCTGCCGACCGGCTATTCGAGCGAGTTCGCGGGACAGTTCAGCCCTGTGCCGGTGGCCGCCAGCTTAAGCAGGTTGTAGAGCGATTCGCGCTGACTCGCATCGAGTGCGCCGAGCACCTCTTGCTCAACCTCTGCCAACGCGGCCTCGGCCTTCGCGAGCCGCTTCTCGCCGGCATCGGTGAGCTCGACCACGTGGCGTCGCCGGTCCTCGGGCGAGCGCTGCCGTTCGATGAGCTTCTCGGCTTCCAACTCGTTGAGCAGTCCGACGATGTTCGTCCCGTCCATGGCGAGTGTGGTGGCGAGCGCCTGCTGAGTGCTGCCGCCGCGAACCCGCAGCACGGTCAGCGCAACAAGGTGGCGTGGCCGCAGGCCCAGCGGCGCCAGTACCGCTTCCGTCCGAAGCCGCATCCTGCGCGCGAAGTAATCGAGCAGCGCACCCGAACGGTGCGTCGATGCGGTGACCACAGGCACAGCCATGAAACGAGTGTACCCGTAGCAGCAATCGACGTGCTATAAATGATTTGCGTTCTACAAGTCATCTATGAAGGGCCATGAAATGGCACACCTGCTGCACATTGACTCCAGCGTCCAGGGTGAGCGTTCCGTCAGCCGCAAACTGACCGCCCGGGCACGCGCCGCCTGGCGCGCCGCCCACCCTGGGGGCACCGTCACTTACCGGGATCTGGGCAGCAGTCCGGTCCCACACCTGGACGTGGCCACCGGCATGGCCCGGGGAACAGCACCGGAGCTGCGCACACCGGCTCAGGCCGCCTCGTGGGCACTGACCGAAGAGCTGATCAACGAGATCAAGGAAGCCGACACCATCCTGCTCGGGCTTCCGCTGTACAACTTCGGCGCGCCCAGCACCGTCAAGGCCTGGGTCGACCACCTCATCGCGCGCGGCCTGTCCCTCGACCCCGACACTCACGCCCCCCTGCTCGGCGGCCGTGATTTCGTCGTACTCGCGAGCCGCGGCGGCGGCTACGCCGAAGGCACCCCCCGACACGGATGGGACCACGCCGAACCCTGGCTCCCACACGCCGTCTCGATCATCGGCCTGATACCCCGCTTCATCACCGCCGAACTCACGCTCGCCCACACCACCCCGGCAATGGCCGACCTGATCCCCCTGGCCGAGCAGAGCCTCGCCGAGGCCGAGCGCGCCATCGACGACCTGTGGAGTCCAGCACCGGCGTGGACCTGACCCATCCCGCAGCGGCACCTCAACCCAGCAGGAGTTCAAAATGGCAATCGACTCTCCCTCCACGCCGGCCACCGCCACGCCCTCCACCCGACGCCGGCTGCGTTCACGCGGACACCCCGGCCTCGTGCTCACCCTCATCCTGACCTGCCAGCTGATGGTCGTGCTGGACGCGACGATCGTGAACATCGCGCTGCCCGACATCCGCACGGCGCTGCACTTCTCCCCCGCCGGCCTGTCCTGGGTGATCAACGCCTACACGCTGACCTTCGGCGGGCTGCTGCTGCTTGGCGCCCGCGCCGGCGACATTCTCGGACGGCGGCGCACCTTCCTCGCCGGCATCACCCTTTTCACGCTGGCCTCGCTCGTCGGCGGCTTCGCCGCGTCGTCCGGGGAACTGCTCGCCGCCCGCGCCGTGCAGGGAATCGGGGCCGCGCTGGCGTCACCGTCCGCGCTCGCCCTTCTCATGACGATGTTCCCGCAGGGGCGTGAACGTACCCGCGCCGTAGGCCTCTATACGGCGGTGTCCATCGGCGGCAGCGCCGTCGGGCTCATCGCCGGCGGCATGCTCACCCAGTGGGTCTCCTGGCGCTGGGTGCTGTTCGTCAACGTGCCGATCGGGGTGGTTGTCGTCGCCCTGTCGCGGCTCGTGCTGCCCGAAACGCAGCGCCGCTCGGGCCGCTTCGACCTCACCGGAGCGCTGACCTCCACCATCGGTATGACCGCGCTCGTCTATGGCTTCGTGCACGCGGGCAGCAACGGTTGGGGGAACGCCGCCACGATCACCTCCTTCGCCGTCGGCGTAGTGCTCCTGGTCGCATTCGTGCTCACCGAACTGCGGGCGCCGTCGCCGATCACCCCGCTTCGGCTGTTCGCCGATCGCAACCGCAGCACGTCCTACGTCGCCCGCCTGCTCATGGTCGCCGGGATGATGGGCATGTTCTTCTTTCTCACCCAGTTCCTGCAGAACCTGCTCGGCTACAGCCCGCTGAAGACCGGCGTCGCCTTCCTTCCGCTGACCGCCGTCCTGTTCGCCGCCTCCACGTTCAGCGCCCGCGTGCTCGTGGAGCGGGTCGGCCGCCGGGCACTGATCGCCGGCGGCATCACGCTCTCGACCGGCGGGCTGCTGTGGCTCACGCAGCTGTCCGAGACCAGCAACTACCTATCGCTGCTCGGCCCCTTGCTGCTCTTCGGGCTCGGCAACGGCACCGCGTTCGTGCCCCTGACCACCGCGGCACTGGACGGTGTCGCGCCGGAGGACGCGGGCGCGGCGTCCGGGCTGGTGAACGTCATGCAACAGGTGGGTGGGTCCCTCGGGCTCTCCGTGCTGGTGACCGTGTTCGGCACGACAAGCACCAACGCAGCCCGACACGTGAGGCCGGGCGAGAGCGCGGCCCAGGTAGCCCGCCACGCGTTCACGGTGGGCGCCGACCGCGCGTTCCTGGTGGCGACGATGTTCCTGGCCGCTACCGCGTTGCTGACCTGGTTCGCGATCCGTCCGCCAGCCCCGCAGTCAACCGATGCCCCGGTCAGCGCCGACGCGATCGCCGTCGAGGCCTAGGTCGTCCCTAGCTGATCATGACCATTTGGCTCGTCCGTTCCAACGGACTCATCGAGACGGAGGCGGCGGCCGCGCCGCCTCCGTCTCATCCAAGCCGGTTCCCCCACCGACAGACGGGCCGGTGCTCGTCGCGTTGCTCTACGGGGTATACGACGCAACCATTACCTTGTCGACGTCTTGTCCGGAGCCGCGGTGCTCGCTCTCGGGGCGGTCGGCGTGACGTCGCGAGCCGCCGAAGGCGCCGCA
>JAVHVD010000418.1:0-7019 GCA_032160745.1 Pseudonocardiales bacterium | reverse complement strand
CGGCGTCGTCGGACAGCCCGTCCAGGTACTTGATCAGCGCGCGGAGCGAGTTGCCGTGGGCGGCGACGAGCACGACGCCGCTGCGCCGCAGATCGGGCACGATCGCGTCGAACCAGTACGGCAGCATCCGGCCGACGACGTCCTTCAGACACTCCGTCCGCGGCACCGTCTCGAGCAGGTCCGCGTAGCGGGGGTCGTGCACCTGGCTGTACTCGTCGTCTTCGGCGAGCGGGGGTGGTGGGGTGTCGTACGAGCGGCGCCACAGCATGAACTGCTCCTCGCCGAACTCGTCCCGCACCTGGGCCTTGTCCTTGCCCTGCAGCGCGCCGTAGTGGCGTTCGTTGAGCCGCCACGACCGGCGCACCGGGACCCAATGGCGGTCGGCGGCGTTCAGCGTGATCTCCGCAGTGCGGATGGCCCGGCGCAGCAGGGACGTGTGGACGACATCGGGCAGCAGGCCGTGTTCGACCAGCAGCTCGCCGCCGCGACGACCCTCGGCCTCACCGGCCGCGGTCAGGTCGACGTCGACCCAGCCGGTGAAGAGGTTCTTCTGATTCCATTCGCTCTCGCCGTGGCGGAGCAGCACGAGCGTCGGCATGCCGTCCATCCTGCCAGCGGCGGCCGATCAGTCGACGGGGCGCTGGGCGAAGTCGGCGAACGCGGCCAAGTTCGCCAGCGGCTGGTCGTTCTTCACCCGCCACGCCCACTCGCGCCGGATGGACGAGCCGAACCCCATCTCGAGCAGCACGTTGAACGATCCGTCGGCATATTCGAGGACGCTGCCGAAGATGCGATCGAGCTCGTCGGCGGTAACCGCGGGCAGCGGCACCCGACCGGTGAGATAGATGTCCCCGGTCGAGTCGATCGCCCAGGACACCGCATACATACGGGTGTTGCGCTGCAGCAGCCAGGCGTACACCTGCTCGCGGTTCTCCTCGGGGGCGCGCAGCACGAACGCTTCGATCTCGAGCGCGTGGGCGCCGACGGTGAGGATGCAGGCCGTTTTGAGCCGCTTCTCGCCGGGCAGCGCGACTGCGAAAGTCGCATCGTCGAGGCGCTGCCACTCGAGTTCCTGATCGGCGAGCGCAGCCTCGATCGTTTCGGCGACGGTCAACTCGACAGTCCAGTCCTCGGCGCCAACTCCTGCGCGGCCTCGCGGTACGCGACCAGCAGGCCCTCGGCGGTGCGTTCCCACGAGAACCGCTCGGCGTGCCCGCGCGCACCGTCGGCCAGTCGGCCGAGTACCGACGGGGTACGCAGCAGGTCGGTGAGCACCTTGGCCCATTGCTGCGGATCGTGCCCGTCGACCAGCAGGCCGGACACGTCGTCGGCGACCGCGGTCGGGAGGCCGCCGACGGCGGCGGCGACCACCGGTGTGCCGCAGGCCTGCGACTCGAGCGCGACGAGTCCGAACGACTCGTTGTAGCTCGGCACGACCGTGAGGTCGGCCGCGCGGTAGTAGTCGGCGACCTCGGCGCGCGATACCGGCGGCCGGAACTGCACGATGTCGTTCAGGTCGAGTTCATCCCGCAGCGCGTGCAGCGAGTGCGGATGGGCCAGACCCGAGCCGCTGGGCGCGCCGAGGACCACGACCTGCAGCCGGCCGGCCAGCGTGGGATCGTCGCGCAGTACCGCCGCGGCGCGCATCAGGACGTCCGGCGCCTTCAGCGCCTGGATGCGCCCGACGAACAACAGGGTGAGTGCGTCCTCGCGCAGTCCGAGCCGGCGCCGGGCCTCGGACGGCGCACCCGGGACGAACAGGTCCAGATCGACGCCGGGAGCGATGGTGCGCACCTTGTCCGGTTCGGCGTTATAGAGCCGGACGAGTTCGTCGGCCTCGTCGGCGGTGGACGCGATGAGCCGGTCGGCCTCGGCGACGACCTGCTCCTCGCCGATCACCCGCGCCATCGGCTCGGGGTCGTCACCCTCAGCGAGCAGGGCGTTCTTGACCTTGGCCAGCGTGTGGGCGGAATGCACCAGGGGAACACCCCAACGCTCCCGGGCCAGCCAGCCCACCTGCCCGGACAGCCAGTAGTGCGAGTGGATCACGTCGTACCAGCCGGGCTCGTGGCGCACCTCAGCGCGCATCACGCCGGCGGTGAAGGCGCAGAGTTGAGCCGGCAGGTCGCCCTTGGCCAGACCCTCGAACGGGCCGGCGGTGACGTGCCGGACGTGCACACCGGGGAACAGCTCGACGATGGGCGGTTGGTCGCTCGCCGTCGCCCGGGTGAAGATCTCGACCTCGACGCCCCGGTCGGCCAGGCGTTTGGCCGTCTCGACGATGTAGACGTTCATGCCACCGGCGTCGCCGCCGCCGGGCGGATCAAGGGGGGAGGTGTGGACGCTGAGCATCGCGACCCGCCGAAGGGCGCCATCGGTCGGCTGCACAACGCTCCCTTCGTCTGGCGGTCCGGGGCCACAACACCGGCCCGCCCGTATTCATGCCCGGGTCGGGTGAGTGGGCTATCCCGGTTACCGGGAGAATCTCAGGCATGGTACGTGGGACGGCCGTCGTAACCGGCGCCAGCAGCGGAATCGGGGAGGCGACGGCTCGCCGGCTGGCCGCCGAGGGTTACGAGGTGGTCGCCGCCGCCCGGCGGCGCGATCGGCTGGATGTGCTGGCCGCCGAGGTGCCGGGCGTGCGGGCGGTCACGCTCGACGTCACCTCGGCCGAGTCGGTCGCCGAGCTGGCGGCGTCCCTTGATGACATCGCCGTGCTGGTGAACAACGCCGGCGGCGCGATCGGCATAGAGCCGATCGAGCGAGCCGATCCGGCGGACTGGCAGCAGATGTACGAGACGAACGTGCTCGGCGTGCTGCGCGTGACGCAGGCGCTGTTGCCGGCGCTGGAGCGCGGCACCGGCGGGCACGTCGTCGTCACCGGATCGATCGCGGGACATCTCGTCTATGAGGGCGGCGGCGGCTACACCGCGGCCAAGCACGGCACCGCCGCGTTGGTCGAGACGCTGCGCCTGGAGCTCAACGGGCGGCCGGTTCGGGTCACCGAGGTCGCGCCGGGCATGGTGCAGACCGACGAGTTCTCACTCGTCCGCCTGCGCGGCGACGTCGATGCGGCCGCGAAGGTCTACGACGGCGTACCGGACCCGCTGTCGGCCGACGACATCGCTGACTGCATCGCGTTCGTCGTGACCCGTCCGGCCCACGTCAACGTCGACCTGCTCGTCGTCAAGCCGCTCGCCCAGGCCGCGCCGCACAAGGTCGCCCGCCGCCCATCGTCCTGACCGAACGACGCGTCAGAGCGCGACGCCGACGAGGTGGGCCTCGGGCCGCAGCCGGATGCCGAACCGCGCCTCGACGCCGTCGCGGATCACCCGGGCCAGCTCCAGCAGCTCCGCGGTCGTCGCGTCGCCGCGGTTGGTCAGCGCCAGCGTGTGCTTGGTCGACAGCGCGACCCTCCCCCGGCCGAGCTCGAGCCCGAACCCCTTGCCGAAGCCTGCGTTCTCGATCAGCCAGGCCGCGGACAGCTTGATCCGCCCGTCGACCTCCCAGTTCGGGCAGCCGTCCGGCACCTGCTCCGGCGCGACGAACGGGTTCACGAAGAACGAGCCGACGCTCCACGAGTCGTGATCCGCGGCGTCGAGCACCATGCCCTTGCTGCGGCGAAGGTCGAGCACAACCTTCCGTACCTCCTCGGATGGTGCCGTCTCGCCCGGCTGGACACCGAGCCGACGAGCCAGTTCCAGGTAGCGCACCGGCGGCGCGTCCGGCGATCGGCGCAGCGCGAACGTCACCGTCAGCACGACGTACCGGTCGGTGTGCTTGAACGCGCTGGTCCGGAAGCCGAAGCCGCAGCGGGCCGGCTCCCAGTCCTCCACGAGGCCGGTCTGCCGGTCGAGCACCTGGAGTCCGGCGATCACGTCAGACACCTCGCTGCCGTACGCGCCGACGTTCTGGATCGGCGTCGCCCCGGCCAGGCCCGGGATGCCTGACATCGCCGCCAGCCCGGACCAGCCCTGCCCCACGGTCAGCGCAACGAGGTCGTCCCACGGCTCGCCGGCCGGCACGGTGAGCACGACGGAGTCGCCGACCTCGTGCCATTCAATGCCGCGCGTCCTAATGAGAACGACGACGCCGTCCCAGCCGTCGTCACCGACCACGAGGTTGCTACCGCCTCCGACGACAAGGACCGGCTCGCGCTCTCGATCGGCGGCCCGGACGAGGTCCACCAGTTGATCGGTCTCCGTCGCCTCGACGACCCGCGCAGCCGGGCCGCCCAGACGCAGCGTCGTGAAATCAGCGAGGGACCCTTGCACGATCAACTCTCGCTTCGCTCGGTTGATCGGCGTCGCCTGCGCCGATGGCTCGCTCCGCAAGCGTCGCTCACGAACTCGACGCTACCGGTGAGGCCATTCCTAGACTGACGCCCGTGGCCGATCCCTCGCCGTCGCGCCGGCCGCGACCTCGCCTCGCCGCCGGCCGCGCCCGTGCATTGGGGCTGCCCACGCGTGGCACGACCAACCCGAACCGGTTGCGGCGGATGGACAACTGGATCACCGCGCGACTCGCCGGCGTGCTGCGCGACGCCTCCGACCCGCTCGTGGTGGACCTCGGGTACGGCGCCACGCCGGTCACCGCCGTCGAGTTGGCCGCCCGCCTCGCCACGGTGCGGCGGGACGTCCGCGTCCTCGGCCTGGAGATCGATGCCGACCGGGTTGCGGCGGCCCAGCCGGTCGCCGATCCGCCCCGGCTGACGTTCGCGCGCGGCGGGTTCGAACTGGCCGGGCAGCGACCGGCGATCGTCCGGGCCGCGAACGTGTTGCGTCAGTACGACGAGGCGGCTGCGGCCGAGGCCTGGACGACGATGCGCGCCGGCCTGGCTGTCGGCGGTGTCCTCGTCGAAGGCACCTGCGACGAGCTCGGCCGACTCGGCTGCTGGGTGCTGCTCGACCGAGCGGGTCCGGTGTCATTGACCTTCGCCTGCCGGGTCGAGTCGCTCGCTCGGCCGGCCGCGCTGGCCGAGCGGTTGCCGAAGGCGCTGATCCACCGCAACGTTCCGGGCGAGGCGATCCAGCGGTTCCTGCGCGGCTTCGACGCGGCGTGGGACACCGTCGCCGCGATCTCGGCATTCGGTCCCCGGCAGCGTTGGATCGCCGCCGGCCGAGCACTGGCTGCCGCCGGGTGGCCGGTCGACACCTCCCGGGCGCGGCACGGAGAGCTGACCGTCCGCTGGTCAGCGGTGGCGCCGACCGGCGGCTGACTCAGCCGGCCAATCGCTGGCGGACCGAGCCGAGGCCGAGGGTGGCCGACTCGGGCAGGTACGTGTGCAGGTGGGTGTCCACATCCGGCACCATCCGGGTCCGCCCGACGTCCACCATCAGCCGCTGCACGGCCGAGACGGCGGTCGCCGGGTAGGCGATCAGCTCGTGGTAGCCGGCCACCTGCGCAACGCCCGCGAGATGGCTCATCAGCTCGCGGCCGATACCGAGGCGCTGCCAGCGGTCCTCGACCAGCAGGCCGACCTCGGCGCAGAGGTGGTTGTGCAGGGTGTCGCGATCGAGCAGGCCGGTCGCGACCACGTCGCCCTTCGCTGTCATGGCGACGACGCTGTACGGACGGCGCAGTGCCCGGTCGATCGCCGCGACCGCAGGGGACCGGCCACCGTAGCGGTAACGATCCAGCAGCGACCGGGCGCTGCATCGGGCGTGCATCTGCGCGACCGCCGCGAGATCGCGGGCGGAACTCGGACGCACGAGCAACGGCTCGTGGCCGACGCGCAGGGTCCAGGGCTGCAGCACGAGCTCGGCGAGCTGGCTGTCCTCGGTGCGGCGGACGGCGCTGGAATCGCCGGCGGGAAGGGCTCGAAGACACGGTGTGGTGGTTCGCATGGGGAAACCGTGACATCACAGCATTTCGCACAGGTGACGAGCGCTCGACGTCCGTGCAACGGCTCGGACGGCCGGCTCAGCTGATCAACGCGGACCGCAGCGCGCGGGGCGTCAAACCGCTGAACGTTCCGACGTCATGGGCCAGGTGTGCTTGATCGGCGTAGCCGGCGGCCACAGCGACGGCGCTCAGCGACATCGCCGGGCGGTTCCGGAGCAGGTCGAGCGTCGACTGGAACCGGGCGATGCGGGCCAGCGTGCGCGGCCCATAGCCGAAGCTCGCGATACAGCGCCGGCGCAGCTGCCGTTCGCCCAGGCCGAGCGAGCCGAGATCCGCCGGGCCGCCGGCCCCGAGCCGGACCGCCATCGCGCCGGGCAGCCGGTCGGGAGTGCGCCCGGCGATGCGCCGCATCAGGAAGCGTTCGAGGACGTCGGCGGCCAGGGCGGGGCGGGGCGCCTCGACCATCGCTTCGGCGAGATCGCGACCGGCATGCCCCCAGAGATCGGTCACGTCGACGCGCTGGTCGCGGACCGCCGACGCCGGTGCCGCGAGCGCCGTAGGGACGGCGCCGGGACGGAGTTGGAAGCCGAGGACGGGTCGGCCGGCCGGCAGCGACTCGAGGCAGGCGGTGGTGTCCGGACCGGCGACGACGAGCCGGCCGCCGGCGAAGACGAGGTCGATGGCGGCGTCGGGCAGCACCCGCAGTCGGCCGGCGTCGGCCGGGACGGACGTGATCCACACGCTGGAAACGACATCGCGCAATTCGGCCTGCCTTGGCCCGCGACGGTGCACTGGGCCGGCCGGCGCGAGGATCTCACCGGGTGGCAGGGACGTCAGCACCGTTCGAGTATCGCTCTCGAGTCTGACGATGACCGGTTCGTACAAGACCGATGCCCGAACCGCTGGTCAGACTCAGGTTCGAGGCGGCCACGCCGCCACGCGTGAGCACAAGGAAGAGGAGCGACGATGAGGGTGCAGTACATCTCCAGTGTCAGCGTCATCACGGCCGACGCCGCCGCCAGCAGGCGGCTCTACATCGACGCGCTCGGGCTGCCGTTGGAGAAGCTCGACGGCGACTACTACGCCAGCGAGAAGGTCGAAGGCAGCAAGCACTTCGGTGTCTGGCCGCTGACCCAGGCGGCGCAGGCCTGCTTCGGCACGCCGGACTGGCCGGG
>JAVHVD010000417.1:0-2841 GCA_032160745.1 Pseudonocardiales bacterium | reverse complement strand
GGCCGGATCGGGCTCCAGCTTGCGGCGAAGTTGGGCCATGTACACGCGCAAATAGTGCGTCTCAGTCCCATACGCCGGTCCCCATACGTCCTGCAGCAGCTGCCGTCCGGTGACGAGGCGGCCCCGGTTGCGGGCGAGCACCTCGAGCAGCTGCCACTCAGTTGGCGTGAGTCGGACGTCCGTGCCGGATGCCAGTACGACCCGCTTGGCTGCGAGGTCGACGGTGAAGGCGTCGGTGGCGACCGCCGGCTCGTCATCGCTGGGCGCGGCCGCGCGGCGGGTTGCCGCGCGCAGCCGGGCGAGCAGCTCGTTCATGCCGAACGGCTTGGTCACGTAGTCGTCGGCGCCGGCGTCGAGGGCGTCCACCTTCTGGTTCTCCTGGCCGCGGGCAGACAGCACGATGATCGGCGCGGTCGACCAGCCGCGGATGCCGCGGATGACATCGGTGCCGTCGAGGTCGGGGAGGCCGAGATCGACGATCACCACGTCTGGTCGCTCCCGTGCCATGGCCGCCAGTCCCGAAGCGCCGTCCGACGCGGTGCTGACCTGGTACTCGCGGGCCGAGAGGTTGATCTGCAACGCGCGCAGCAGCAGGGCGTCGTCATCAATGACGAGCACGCTGGTCACGGATGCGCGCTTGCCGCGTGCGGGGCCGGTGCGGTGGCGGGCAGCTCGACGCGCATGGTGAGGCCACCGCCGGGCGTGGATTCCGCGCCGATCCGCCCGCCGACGGACTCGATGAAGCCCTTTGCGACCGCGAGCCCCAGTCCGACGCCCCCGCCAGTCCGCCTGTCGCCAAGCTGCTGGAACGGTTCGAAGACCCGTAGCCGCTGGTCGGGCGCGATGCCCGGGCCGTGGTCGATCACCAGTACGGCGACCTTGTCCGCGTCCGGACTCGCGGTGGCCGCAAGGGTGGGCGGCCGGTCGGGCGGTGAGTAGCGCAGAGCGTTGGCGACCAGGTTGGCGAGCGCTCGCTCCAGCAGGCCAGGGTCGGTGGCCACCAGCGGCAGGGTGTCCGGGATGGAGAAGCGCAGCCGGTCGCCGCCGTCGAGGCCTCGGGTGACGAGGGGCGCCACCTCGTCGAGCGCGATCGAGCGGACGAACGGTTGCAGCGCGCCCGTGTGGATGCGGCTCATGTCGAGCAGGTTGCCGATGAGTGAGTCGAGCCGGTCGGCGCCCTCCTCGATCGTGGCCAGCAGCGAGGCGCGGTCCTGCTCGGTGAATTGCACGTCGGTTTGGCGCAGGCTGCCGACGGCCGCCTTCACCGAGGCGAGTGGGCTGCGCAGGTCGTGACTGACGGCGGCCAGCAACGCGGTGCGCATCCGGTTGCCGGCGGCCAGCGCCTCGGCCTGGCCGGCCTGAATGCGCAGCCGGTGCCGCTCGAACGCTGCGGCGGCCTGCGCGGCGAAGCCGTCGAGGACCCGGATGCTGACCGAGGACAGGTCGCCGTAGACGAGCAGTCGCAGGTCGGCGCCGGCGGGGATGACATGGGTCTCGGCATCGCCCGTGGTGCCGGCCACCCGGACCCACCGACCGCCACTGAGCTCCTGCAACTCGGCCGTCAGACCGAGCGTCTCGGTGAGGTGATCGAGGACGGCCTGCGGGGCATCGTCGCCGCCGAGAACGGTCCGCGCCATGGTGAGCAGCGTCGCCGCCTCCGCGCTGCGCTGCGTCGCGATGGCATCGCGGCGTGCGGCGAGGTGCACGACGCTGCTGACCGTGACCGCGCTGGCGACGAACAGCAAAAGCGCGAACATGTTCTCCGGCGCCTCGATCGTCCAGTTGTGCACCGGCGGCGTGAAGTACCAATTGAGCAGTAGGCCGGCCGTCAGGGCGGCCAGCACCGCCGGCCAGAAGCCACCGACCAATGTCACGACGATCACCACGAGCAGATAGAGCAGCAGGTCGTCGACCAGGGCAAGGTGCGAGCGGGCCGCGGTCAGCACGAGCGTCAGCGCGGGCAACATGATCGCCGCCATAGTCAGGCCGACGACCAGGCGGACACGGCTGAGTCCAGGGGGCCGCGCTGCGCGCGAGTGCCGTGTCGGCTCGGTCGTCACAGGTTCCAGTGTGACTCCACCGCCCACAAGCGGCACAGCGTACCTACCGCGGGCGTCGTGCAACCGCCGCATCAGGCTGCCCGCGCCCGCGGCTGCGCCCGCAACGACGGCCAGCACCACGGCGGGCAGCCCCGTGCCGGTCAGATGCAATTCACCGTAGGGCGGGCGGGAGAAGCCGGCGACTGTGAACCAACCGATCGCGGCAAGGGGCGCGGCGGCGAGCGGCTCGGCGATCGCGGCGGTGACAGCGACCAGGAGGCAGGTCACGACCAGGACGGCGGAGCGGTCGAAGCCTCCATCGGCGGCCGCGGCCACGACTCCGATGAGCAGCATGCCAAAGAAGCCGATCGGCAAAACGAAGGCCGCTTCGATCGGGGAATCCGGCCCGTCACGTCGAGTCATCGCGTCCAGTCCAACGCCGATCGCATGGCCCGATGGCCGCCTTGACGAAATCCTTGCGGCATTGCGCTAGATCTTGATGCCGCCCTTACGGCTGACGGGTCGGGGCGAACCTAGGGTCGTCCATGTGTCCGAATGCCGCACCGCGACGCCCGCGAGGCGTACCCGACGATGACGGCGCCGGACGTCGTCAAGCGGCTTCTGGTCGGGCGCGCCCTGCGCAGTCAGCAGCTCAGCGAGACCCTGCTGCCCAAGTGGCTTGCGCTGCCGGTGTTCGCGTCCGACCCGCTGTCTTCGGTCGCCTACGCCACCGAGGAGATCGTGCTCGTCCTCGCATCGGGTGGCGCGGCCTACCTGGCGTTCTCGAAATGGGTCGCGGCGG
>JAVHVD010000416.1:0-21465 GCA_032160745.1 Pseudonocardiales bacterium | reverse complement strand
TAATCCGGACTCTCCGCTTCATGGAGAATGCACGCGTGCTGGCAACTCGACGAGCGCTCAGCGCCGTGGCCCTCGTCGCCGCCGTCGCCGGCTGCACATCGAGCCCCGCCGACGAGGGCTCCGCCTCGTCCGCGCCGCCGCTGCCGCAGCCCTCGACCACTGCGCCCGCGCCCCTGTCGTCCACGACGGTTGGACAGCCGCCCTCGGCCGCGCCGCCCACCTCCCCGGCGCCACAGGCAACGGTCGCGAGCCGATCGCCCGCCGTCCGGATTCCGCCGATCTCGGCCCGGGCTCGCGCGGCCGGGCTGATCGACATCAGGACGATCATTCCCGACGCCGTTGTCGACCTTCGCTACAAGACCAGCGACAACTTCGTGGGCGTGCGCCTGTACCCGGCCGATGCCCGCTGCCTGGTGCACCGTTCCATGCGACCCGGCTTGATCACTGCCGCGGATCGGCTCAGGCGCGCCGGCTTCGTCCTCGTCTTCTGGGACTGCTACCGGCCGCACGCCGTCCAGGTCCGCATGTTCAAGATCGTCCCCAACCCCGACTGGGTAGCCCGGCCGGGGCCGTACGCGACCAGCCACGAGGCGGGCCGTTCGGTCGACGTGACGCTGGCCCGAGCGGCTCTCGGCGCGGCATGCCGCTCGGATCGGCGGGTCGACGGGCACTGCTTGCTGAGCATGGGTACGCAGTTCGACGACTTCACCGCGCGCGCGCATGCGTTCGCCACCGAGGGCGTCAGCCCAGCGGCACAACAGAACCGCGCGCTGCTGCGCCGGGCCATGAACGCCGGCGGCATCGTCGTCTACTCGGGCGAGTGGTGGCACTTCGACGGGCCCGGCTCAGGCGTCGCGCGCCCGCACCTCGGCGCCCCGCTCAGCTAGGCCCAGGTGCACGATGGGACGGTGAGCCAGGACGAGGTGCGGGACACCGTGAAGTTGACGAACCTCGATCAAGAGCTGTTCCAGGGAGCCGGGGCGACCAAGCGCGACCTCGTCGACTACCTCGACGCCGTGAGCGACCGGATCGTCCCGGAGCTGACGGACCGGCCGCTGTCGGTGATCCGCGTGCTCCGCGGCCAGGCGCCGTTCATGCAGAAGAACGTCCCGAAGTACACACCGGATTGGGTGCACACGGTGACCGTGTGGGCCGAGTCGTCCAAACGCGACATCTCGTATGCGCTGTGCAACGACCGCCGGACGCTGCTCTGGTTCGCCAACCAGCGCGCGGTCGAATACCACCCCACGCTCTTCCGCCTCACCGACCGCAGCTCGCCGACGCACCTCGTCCTGGACCTCGATCCGCCGGAGAGCGACGGCTTCACGCTCGCCGTCCGCACGGCGCATCTGGTCCGGCAGGCCCTTGCCGAGACCGGATTGGCCGGCGCCGTGAAGACCAGTGGCGCCAAAGGGGTACACGTCTTCGTTCCGCTGCTGTCAGCGACGACCGAAGAGACCGCGGCGGCGACTCGGGCACTGGCTGCTCGGGCCGAGCGCATCGATCCGGCGCTCGCCACGACCGCGTTCGTCCGCGACGACCGGGAGGGGAAGGTCTTTCTCGACTCCACCCGCGCCGGCGGGGCCACGGTCGTCGCCGCCTACAGCCCACGGCTGCGCGCCGGCGTGCCGGTGTCCTTCCCGGTGCCGTGGGACGAGCTGGACGGTGTCGCGCCGCTGGACTTCACGCTGCGGACCGCGCCGGGACTGATGTCCGCCCGCGGCCCGTGGGCCGACCTGATGCCCGCCCCGCAGTTGCTGCCTGCGCAACTGGTCGATGAGGGGCGCACGATCCCCATCGCCCGCGTCCAGGCGATGCACGAGGGCAAGCGCCGCGCCCGGGCCCGCCGGCAGACAGCCGATGACACGACTGCCGTCGACAACGGCTGACGTGTCGGCGGCCGTCCGTAGGATCGGCGGCGATGTTGTCGGTGGTGAGCGAGACGCGGGCGCGACGCATCGCCATCCGGGCCCAGCAGCTTGCCGGCGACGCCACCTCGGTCCTCGACTGCGTAGGGCAGCTGGGCTTCCTGCAGCTCGACCCGACCGGCGTCCTTGCCGCCCAGCACCTCGTGCTCTGGAGCCGCGTCCCGGGCTACGAGCCGACTGAACTCGACCGGCTCCTGTGGCAGACGAAGGAGCTGTTCCAGTGGCGCGCGTACCTCTGGCCCGCCGATGCCCTGCCGGCGCTGCGGTCCAGGATGGCCCGCTACCTCGACGCGAACGACGCCTGGACCTCACGCGCCCGGGACTGGCTGCACGCGAACCCTGGATTCCGCCGCTACGTCCTTCGCGAGTTGGAGGCGAACGGTCCACTGCTGTCCCGGCGGCTGGAGGACCGCGCGACGGTCTCATGGAGCTCCAACGGATGGACGACCAACCGCAACGTCGGGCAGATGCTGGAGTTCCTCAACTGCACCGGTGACGTCGCAGTCGTCGGTCAGCAGGGCAAGCAGCGGCTGTGGGATCTCGCCGAGCGTTGGTATCCGGACGTGCGGGCGCTCGGTGCCGACGAGGCCGACGCGTGGCTGGCCGCGAGCCGCGCGCGCGCCAAGGGTGTCAGCCGATGCGACGGCGAGTGGTACGCGTCGCCGGACGCCGATGACCGTCCGGTCCGGCGAACCACACTGCTGTCCCCCTTCGACCGGCTCATCCACGACCGTGAGCGGTGCGAGGCGCTGTTCGGCTTCCGGTACCGGATGGAGATCTACGTTCCGAAGGCGAAGCGACAGTACGGCTACTTCGCGTTGCCGGTGTTGCACGGCGACCGTCTCGTCGGCCGGATGGACCCGACCTTCGACCGCACGACGCGCAAGCTCCGGATCAACGCGATCTATTGGGAGAATGAACCGGTCGACATCACCCGTCCCGTCCAGTCACTGGCGCGGCAGCTCGGGGCGGACTCGGTCGAATGGCCGCTGAGCGTGTATGCCTGAGCTGCCCGAGGTCGAGTCGGCGCGCAGCGTCATCGAGCGCGCCGGGCTCAACCGAAGGATCGTCGAGGTGGACGACTCCGACCCGTATGTGTGCCGGCCGCACACACCCGGGCAGATCCGCGACGCCCTGCTCGGTCGCCGGTTGACGGGCGCGCACCGGCGGGGCAAGAGCATGTGGTGCGAAACCTCATCGACCGGTCGCGGCCGCACCTCCGGCCCGACGCTCGGTCTCCATCTCGGCATGTCCGGGAAGATCGTCATCGCCGACCGGGACGGCTCCGAGATCGACGGCGGCGACTACTGGGAGGGGCGGCGCTCCCCCGGCGACTTCCGCTGGTCGCGGTTCGCGCTGACCTTCGCCGACGGCGGGCGGCTGCTGCTGGTGGACCCGCGCCGGCTCGGTCGGGTGCGGCTCGATCCGCCCGTCGAGGCCCTCGGCCCGGACGCCGCAACGATCACGCCGGGCGAGTTCCGGGCGGCTATCCCCCGTGGCCTCGCCCCGGTCAAGGCCCGCTTGCTCGACCAACACGTGATCGCCGGGATCGGCAATCTCCTCGCCGACGAGATCTTGTGGCTGGCCCGGATCAACCCCGGCCGGCGGGCCGACGAGCTCACCCGACCCGATCTCGACCGCCTGCTGCGCGGGATGCGGCGGGCACTCGGTGCCGCGCTGCGCAACGGGGGCGTCCACACGCTCCGCCTCATCCCTTTCCGCAAGCCCGGCGCGCTGTGCCCCCGCGACGGCGCACCGATGACGAGGAGCACGGTCGGTGGCCGCACCAGCTGGTGGTGCGCCCGCGAGCAGTCGCGCTGAACGCGGAACCCCGCCCGTCCCGGATCGGGACGAGCGGGGCAGCGGAAGCCGAAATCGGATCAGTTCCGCGGTCCGCCGGCCGGATCGCCCTTGCCCATGCCCGGCTCGACCCCGGTCACCTTGAGGTTCTTGTCGAACTTCACGGTGACCTCGGTGCCGTCGGCCTTGGTCAGGTGTGCCTCGTAGGCGCCGTCCCCCGCGTCGGTCTCCACCCGGTATACGGTGCCCCCGGGGACGGCCTTCAGCGCGGCCGCCTTGAGCGTCGCCGCCTGCTCGGTCGGTATCGCCTTCTCGTCACCACGCACCGGCGCGCCGCCGTGCCGGTTGGCCGGCCTGTCGTTCGAGCCGGTCGGCGCAACCGCCGCCGTGGTCTGAGCGGTCGCGGCGGTGCCGCTCGTCGTACTCTGCGCGTTCGCGCCGATCGCCGTCGCGCCGATCGCGCCGGCGGCCAGGCCCGCGCCGACCAGGGCGACCTTCAGGCCGACACGACGATCGGGTTTGGGCTGGAGGGTCTCATCGGTCATGTGGGACTCCTTCGTCTGTTCGCGGACGGATGACTCGCGACGCCCCGCTCGGGGTGTGACTCCACAATCCGGCGAACTCGCTCAGGGCTGCCCCATGGCAGCGTCAATTCGGTCCTAAGTCGCGATGAGGAACGGCTGAGTCACCGCCGCGACGCCGATGTCGGTGTGCTGCCGGTCAACCCCAACGACGCGTGGCGTCACCTTTCCACCGCGGGGTCGGCGGCGACCGTGTCCTCGTGGACGATGTGCGCCAGCTGTCGCCAGATCAGTACGACGAACACGGCGGAGCCGACGAACGCGAACCAGAACGGCGCAGTGACACCCGCGCGCTCGGCCAGCACGCCACCGATGCCCGACCCGATGACCAGCCCGCCGAACACACCGACCATGTTGACGCTGCCCACCCGGCCCTGAAGCTCGGTCGGCACCGCCCGCTGCCGCACGGTGATCGAGGTCGTCCCCCAGATGAAGGCGTGCGCACCGAAGACGAAGAAGATCGGCATCGCGACCCACGGCGTCGAGGTGAGGGCGAGGCCGAGATGGGTGAGGGTTTCGATGATCAAGCCGATGCGCATGATGTTGCCGAGGCTGACCCGCCTGATGATCCAGCTGTAGGACAGCGTCCCGAGCAGGCCGCCCACCGCGGACACCGTCGTGATCAGGCCGAAGCCGGCCGCGCCCAGCCCCAGGTGCCGCGTCGCATACAGCACCAGGACAGACCAGGCCGCGCCGAACGTGATGTTGAAGGTGAAGATCGTCAGCACCAGCGTCCGTACGGCGGCGTGGTGGCGGACCCAGCGGAAACCCTCGGCGATGTCCTCGCGGACTGCCGTCGCCCGGCCGTCCTCGCGACGGTGCGGCGGCAGCACGATGCGCGAGACGAGCACCGCGCCGAGCGCGACCAGAGCCGCCTGCGACACGAACGGCCAGGCGGCGCCGACGGTGAACAGCGCGGCGCCGATCGGCGGTCCGGCGAGCTGGTTGACGGTGATGAACCCGACCTGGATCCGCGCATTCGCCACAGCCAGGTCGTCGCGGTGCACGAGCATCGGCAGCAGCGTGCTGGTGGTGTTGTCGGCGAAGACCTCAGCCGTCCCGACGAGGAACAGCGTGGTCAGTACGAGCGCGATCGACACCGTGTGGGTGGCGATCGTCAGGCTCAGCACGACGAGCACGGACGCGCGCAGCAGGTCGACCGTGACGATGATCAATCGGCGGTCGAGACGATCGGCCAGCGCGCCGGCCCAGAGGCCGAACAGCAGAGGCGGCAGCCATTGCAGCAGCGCGCCCGACGCGATCAGCAGCGCGTTGTGGGTCATGGAAGCGACGAGCAGGGGGCCCGCGGCGATCGCGATTCCGTCCCCGGTGTTGCTAAGCCACGAGGAGGACAGGAGCCGGCGGAAGCTGGAGCCGAAGCGTTTCGGCGCCACGACATCGAGAAGCATCCGCACAACGGGCTCAGGCTAGCGGCCGGGGCAAGCCATTCAGCGGCCGGCGATCCGCTCGTGTCCCCCGACCACCCGCTGCGTCGCGGGCCTGATGCGCCCCTCCCGCGACTAGCATGTTCGGATGGCCGACGTGTCCGGCGCGTTCCTGGAGACCGAGCGACTGCGACTGCGCCGGTTCACCGCCGATGACGTCGATCTGTTGGTCGAGCTCGACAGCGACCCGGAAGTCATGCACTACATCACCGGCGGTAGGACGACGCCACGTCAGGAAATCGTCGACGACTACCTGCCGGCGTTTCTCGACTACTACCGCCGCTACGACGGCTTCGGCTTCTGGGCCACCGAGGAGCGTGCGAGCGACCGCTTCATCGGCTGGTTCCACCTCCGGCCACCTGACGCAGCCGACCCGCTGAACGTGGAGCTCGGGTACCGCCTGCGCCGCGACGTGTGGGGACTGGGGTATGCCGTCGAAGGCTCTCGCGCGCTGATCGCCTCGGCCTTCACCGAGTTCGGGGCGCGGCGGGTGAACGCCGAGACGATGGCAGTGCACGCCGCGTCCCGGCGCGTGATGGAACGGGCCGGACTGCGTTACGTGCGCAGCTTCTACCAGGACTGGCCGTAATCCATCCCCGGCGACAAGCAGGGCGACGTCGAGTACGCGCTCACGCGCGAGGAGTGGGAGCGCGAGCGGCGCAGCCGCTGACTTCGCGGCGGTCAGCCGCCGTAGAAGGGCCGGACCTCGATCGTGCCGGCCTGCGCCACCGGATGGGCGGCCGCGATCTCGATCGCCTCGTCCAGCGACCCGCACTCGAGGATGTCGAAGCCCCCGATCGCTTCCTTCGTCTCGATGAACGGTCCCTCGGTCACCGAGACCTTGCCCTCCCGCACCCGCACCGTTGCGGCCCGGCGTGGCGGAGCCAGCATGTCGCCGTCGAGGCGGACGCCGCGCGCCTGCACGTCCTTCAGCCAGGGGAAGCTCTCGTCCTCGTGGGACTCGAGGTCCTGCGGCGTCGGGTCCGGCTGGCCGTTCATCGCGTCGGCGTCCCAGCAGACCAGCATCATGTACTTCATTCCTCGCTCCGTTCGTCGCGTTCGGTATCAGCCTTACGGGTAGCCGACGAGCGGATGCAGACGGGATCGACAAAACGCGACCGGACCGATTTCGCCGACCGTCCGCGGGGCTTGCACTGGCAGCGACCGCGGGCGTACTCCGCTCGGCGACGTCCGGGTACGGTCAGCGCGACGGTGCGTGATCGGTCCTCGGAGTCAAGGGAGAGCGGTGACCGAGCGGGTGCGGGTGGCCTCCTTCAACATCCGCACGTCGCGTGGCCGTGATGGCCGCGATCGCTGGGCGCGTCGACGCGACGCGTGCCTCGACCTCATCCGGAGTTTCTCCGCCGACATCGTCGGCCTCCAGGAAGTGCGTCCGAATCAACTCGAGGATCTGCATCGGGCGTTCCCGGGCGCAACGATCGTCGGTGCCGGACGCGACGCCAACGGCGGCGGCGAGCACGCGAGCATTCTCGTGTCGGCGAGCGAGTGGCTCGTGGAGTCCAGCGAGACCCGCTGGCTGTCACCGAGTCCGGCATCGCCCGGCTCCGTCGGCTGGGACGCGGCCCGCACCCGAGTCGTCACGCTGGCCCGTCTCCGCCGCGGGGCGACCGTCCTCGGCGTGGCCAACACCCACTTCGACCACAGGGGCGCGGTCGCGCGGATACGCAGCGCCGGACTGATCACCGAGTGGCTCGGACAGGAGCGGGACCGTCCCTGGGTGGTGCTCGGCGATCTGAACGCCGTCCCGGACTCGCCACCGCTGCGCTGGCTTGCCGATGCCGGCTTCAGCGATCCGGTCGCCCCGGACGCCGGCGGCACCGAGCACGCGTTCACCGGTGCGACGGATCGGACCCGGATCGACTACGTTCTCGCGGGTCACGGCGTGCGGGTGTCCACGGCGTGGATCAGCCACGATCGTCCGCACGGACGACTGCCGAGCGATCACTGGCCGGTGCTTGCCGACCTGGTTGTCGGCTGAGCCGGGCTGTCACTGGTCCAGCAACCGTCCGAGCGGACCGAGGTCGAGATTCAGATCGGCGACGGTCAGTCCGTACCGCCCGCGGAGTTCGGTCATCGCGTCATCCAGCCGCATCAGCGCCGTCCCCAGCGCCTCGACCCGCGCATCGTCCAGGTCGTCCATGCGTCGCAGCGCCTGCCGCTCCATGAGCTGACGGACCAGCTCGATGATGGTGAGGACGAGCCGGAACAGGTCGCGCTCGATGGAGTCGGCGTCGCTCTCGATCCGATCGGGTAACGCGCGCCACTCGCTCATTCGAGGTCCTTGTCGACGGTGGCAATCAGCGCCCGCAGCTTCACCGTCACCAGGTCCACGCCGGCCAGGCAGATCGTGACGTCGCCGGAGAGCACGACGCCGACGCCGAGGAGCCGGTCGAGCAGGTCGACGACCGACGCGGGCTGCGCCGCCACCCTCGGCTCGACCGCCGCCGTCACCGCTCCTCCACCGTGGCGAAGGAGTATGGCGGCCAGGGACCGGTGACGACGATCGAGTCCGGCGGGCGCTCGCCGGCGAGATCGTCGACCGCCCGGCGGAACTCGTC
Source organism: Pseudonocardiales bacterium (assembly GCA_032160745.1). Taxonomy (GTDB): domain Bacteria; phylum Actinomycetota; class Actinomycetes; order Mycobacteriales; family Jatrophihabitantaceae; genus Jatrophihabitans. The sequence goes on along the minus strand of JAVHVD010000416.1, from coordinate 13,132 downwards.
GACCCGCTCGCGGTCGACCAAGTACGCCGCGTTGAGAAGCATGGGAGCCGTCGCACCGGACAGGCGTTGATCCTGCGGACGATGGCGATGCGCACGTACGGCTCGCCGCTCCAGCTCGCGGTAGAGCCGTTCGGCTTCCTGGGTCGCGACCTCGGATTGGGCATTGCGCCGCTCGAGTTGCTCCCTGCGCCGCCGGAGGTAGGCGGCACCGCTGGATTCGGCCGCGGGCCCGGCTTCCTCCGCCGCGGACGGCGCGGCTCGGTCGACCGCGAAGAGCTTGACGCCCCACTCGTCGCGCCCGTCGAGTTCGTCGAGGACGGCCGAGGCCTTGCTACCGAGCTCGGCGAGTCGGTCGCACGCAGCGGCATCGTTCGCACAGATTGTCGCCAACCGCAACGGGACCGTGGTCGTCACCCGGGCGGCCGCCCGCACCACGTCGTCGTGTTGTCGGGCTGTGCGTTCCAACCAGCCGAGATCCTCGAGGTTGGCCCGCAGTGGCTCTTCGCCGAACGCGGCGAGGTCGACCGTGCTCACCAGGCAGCTCAGGCCACCGACGCCGACCGCACGCACCGGCTCGTCGCCCACACCGCGCAGACCGGCCAGGTCGGCCTGCGGCACGGGGCGAGTGATCGCGTAGAGATAGGTCGCGGTGCCGGTCACGCCTTCGCCTTCTTCGAGGCCTGGGTCGCCGACTCCAATTCCGCCACCCGAGACCGCAACGCGCGGTTCTCATCGGCGAGATCACGCTGGCCGACCGACAGGGTTGGGTCGTGCTCCCACCAGTCGATGCCCATCTCGCGCGCCTTGTCGACCGACGCCACCAGCAGCCGGATCTTGATGGTGAGCAGCTCGATGTCGAGCAGGTTGACCCGGATGTCTCCGGCGATCACCAGACCCTTGTCCAGCACCCGCTCGAGCACATCGGCCAGGCTCGCAGCCTCTTCGCGACTGGGCAGGCCGGTCATGAGTCCCGAACCTGTCCGCGCGCGTAACGGCGGGCTCGCCGGTAACCCCTCAGCCGGCCCTTCTTGTCGACGTCGACCTCGTACTCCGCGAGCACGTCCGCCGTGTCGGGGATGCGGCGGGTCTCGACGACCTCGACGCCGAGTCGCCAGCCGTCTTCGGTCCGCTCCAGAGACACGACGCCTTCCGGTTCACGTCCCAGCATCTCCGCAAGTTCGGTGCAGGCTCGACGGGTCAATTGCGCGGGCGACGGCACCGCCGTACGGGTGGGCCTGGAACCATGGTTGTGGCCGTTGGACGCACTCGGTCGTTGCTCGGTCATCCGCCACCTCGAGATCGGGAGGACAGCAGACGGGCGACCAGCGCGTCCTGGCGCTCGTCCCGTTCCTCCGCGGTCAGCTCGCCGGCCGCGTACGCGGCCTCCACGTCGGCCAGCTCGCGCCGGATGAGAGCGGGATCGCTCCACTGCCGCTCGGCCTCGCGTTCGAGCTGCTCCCCCAGCCACACCACGCCGCGAACCGGTGCGAGTGGCAGGAGAAGCAAGCCGCTGACCAGTCCCATCGCTACACGTCCTCGACGAAGTCGTACGCCGGCGATGGCCCGACGAGTCGGACGCGCAATCGTCCGGCGTTGCGCCGTCCCATCTCCTCCACTCGGTCCTCGAAGTCGGCAGCATGGGCAGTCTCGACCAGGAAGGCCGCGTCGAGCACCTCGTCCGGCGACGTCGGATGACGGGCGCAGAAGTCCAGCTCGTCGCCCAGCTCCTCGAGTACCGCCGCGGCGTCGGTCGGCCGCAGCCGCTCGAGTGCCCGGACGACGAGCTCGCCGAGCCGCAGCCGCCGCTCGAACCCTGCGCGGGTCTCCGTCTGCTGATCGGCCTCGCGCAGCCGCGCGATTTCGGGATGCTCGTCGAGCACCTGCCGGAGCACGGTGTCCTGCTCGTAGCGCACGTTCACGGTGTACTGGACGCGACCACGCAGTGATTCCAGTACCTCGACGAAGTGGTCGTGATGGGCGCTCAGCAGCTCCTGCTGGACCGCCGTCTCGTCGGTGACCACCGCACCGAAGCGCATCGGCAGGACCGGCGTTCCGGTCGCGAGCACCTCTGCCAGCACCCGGTCGTGGGCCAGCAGGTCCGCGGCGCGACCGAGTCCGCGGTCCGCCGCTGTCGACCCAACCAGGGCCGCCACCTTGCCGACCTCGACCAGACGCAGCCCCGACGCCGGACCCTCGTCGTCCGAGGACGGCACCGGCGCTCCGGCAGGGACGATGCCGAACACGTAGCACCAGGAGTCCACTGAGGTGATCATTCGTCATCCCCACGCTGGGGGCGACGGCGCTGCGCGCTCTGCCGCGCCCGGGGACGCCGACGCGGTCTCGACTCCTCGTCCTCGCCCCCCTCGTCCTCATCGTCGTCGGAACCGAGCAGTTCGGTGACCTTCTCCTTGGCCCCGGACAGCGCGCCGCGCGTCTTGCCCTTGGCGCCCCCCTCGGTCAGCGACTGGGTCAGCTCACCCAGGTCCTTACCGCCCTTCTCGTAGAGATCGAGCCGGTTGGTGGCCTCCGCGAAGCGGAGATAGGTGTCGACGCTGGCGATCACGATGCGGGCATCGATGGTGATCAGTTCGATGCCGACCAGTGAGACCCGGACATACGCATCGATGACCAAGCCTTTGTCGAGGATCAGTTCGACGACGTCGGCCAGGCCGCTCGGCGACGGACGGTCGACATAACCGCCGCGTCGCTGCTGTACCGGAGCACTCATTTCAGTTACCGCCGTCCTGCTCGGGCCCGGCTGCGCGAGCGCGGCTTCCGGGCGGACTGTTCCTCGTCGTCAGCGTCGTCCTCTTCGTCACCCTCGTCCTCGTCTGCTTCCTCCCCCTCGTCGTACTCGTCGTCCTCCTCGTACTCGTCCTCGAGGTCGTCGTCGTCGTCTTGTTCCTCCTCCCTGCGGGCGTCCTCGTCGCTCTTGGTGACCTTGCTGTCGTGGATCTCGCCGCGCCAGCCCTGGAGCTCGTCGGGGTGCAGCATCGCCTGGGTCATCACGTGCCGGCGGAAGTGCTTCAGCTCCAACCGGGCTCGCCGGCCCTGCGCGCGCCAGAGGTTGCCCGTCCGCTCGAACAAGCCTTGCGGGTGGTACTCCAGTACGACCAGGACGCGCGTCAGGTCAGGCGCGATCTCGTGGAACGTCACCGCACCGTCGACGTGTCCCTTGGCGCCTTTCGAGCGCCAGACGATTCGTTCGTCCGGCACCTGATCAACGATGGTCGCCTCCCAACTTCGGTGCGACCACAGAACCTGCGCCTTGAAGGTGAGCTTCTGCTCGTCCTTCTGGTCGACGCCCTCCACCTTCTTCATGAAGTTCGAGAAGTCCTGGAACTGCGTCCACTGGTTGTAGACGACCTGCAGGGGCGCACCGACATCGACCTGCTCGATGATGTTCGTGACCTTGATCTTCTTGCCGCCGCCCTTGCCGCCCTTGCCGCCGCCGAGGGCCTCTCCGACCTTGGATTTGATGCCCTCGGCTCCGGCGGAGAGTCCGGCCATCAACGGCGACTTTCCCTGCATGGTCTTTTCGCCCGCCTTGGCGACGGCCTTCCCGGCGGCGCTGCCGCCGTCTCCGAGGCCCGAAAGCTTGTCCGTCAACCCGCCTACGCGATCGGTCGCGCTGGACAGCACCCGGTCGGCCACCACGGACAGCAGGTGCTGGAACTCCCCACCCAAGCCGTCGCCGGACGCGGCCTCTTTGACGACGCCCTTGCCCTTGCTGGACTTGCTGTTTCGCTCAGCCATTGCGACGGCCTCCCCGTGCGGCTCGGGTCCTAGACCCGGCGGAACTCTTCTTGGCGGCGGCCTTCTTCCCCGGAGCCTTCTTGGCGGCGGCCTTGTTCGCAGGCGCCTTCTTAGCCGGCGCCTTCTTGGCGGGAGCCTTTCGCGCTGAGGCCTTCTTGGCGGGCGCCTTCTTGGCCGGCGCCTTCTTCGCAGGCGCCTTCTTCGCCGGCCCGTCCTGTGTCGACTTCCGGGCCGACGACTTCCGGGCCGACGACTTCCGGGGCGACGACTTCTTGGCCGTCGACTTGCGGGCAGCGGACTTTCGCGGCGCGGACTTGCGTGGCGCCGACTCGGTGGCCGAGGCCTTCTTCGCCGGCTCGCGGCGTTCGGCCGACTTCCGTGGCGCACGGTCCGGCGTCGACTTGCGGGGCCGACGTCGTCGCGGCCGCGCCTCGGAGTCCTCGTTCCCGGCGCGCTCGGCCGGTCGGGCCCGACCCCGGCGAGACCCTCGGCGTCCACCCGAGGCGGCTGCTACCTCGTCCGCCCCGTCGCCGGCCTCGTCCTCGGCGCCCGCGTCCTCGTCGCCCGCGTCCTCGTCCCCCGCGTCCTCGTCGCCCGCGTCCTCGAGGTCACCGTCGTCTCCTGCCTCGTCGTCGCTCTCGTCGGCCGTGTCCTCGTCGGTCTCGTCCTCGAGTTCGTCCTCGGCTTCGTCGTCGGCGTCGGTGTCTTCCTCGTCCTCGTCGGCCTCGTCGGCCTCGTCCTCGAGCTCGTCGTCGCTCTCGTCCTCGAGCTCGTCGTCGCTCTCGTCCTCGAGCTCGTCGTCGCTCTCGTCCTCGAGCTCGTCGTCTTCTTCCTCGTCTTCTTCCTCGTCCTCGCCCTCGTCGGCCTCGTCCTCGAGCTCGTCGTCGGTCTCGTCCTCGAGCTCGTCGTCGTCGTCTTCTTCCTCGTCTTCTTCCTCGTCCTCGTCCTCGTCGTAGTCCTCGTCCGCCTCGTCCTCGGCGCCCTCGAACTCCTCCTCGTCGTCCTCGTCGGAGTCGTCGTAGTCCTCGGCGTCGTCGGGCTCGTCGTCCCCCCGTGATTCCAGGCGGTCCGCTACCCGGGCGAGAGACGAGGTTGCCGCCGTCATCGCCGCCGTCCGACCGGCGCCCATCAACTGGCCGCGTAACCGGTCGAACTCCGGGGACTGTCGGAGCAGATCGACTCCTTGTCCCAGCAGACCGCTGGGGCCGCCCATCTTCTTCCCGGCGACCATGCTCCCCAGCGTGATAGCGAGTTTCAGCTTCTTGGTTCTGCCGAGGAGGTAGCCGCCCCCGACACCGAGCGCTATGCGCGCAGCACCTTGCATACCGTCACATCCTTACGACTGTCCCGACGCCCACCGGCTGGGCGTCGGTCACAGACATCGGTACCCACCTGAGTCGCACATCACACGGATCTAATGTGGGACGTTGACTCAACGGCCGTTTCCACGGCGGCCAGACGGTTCCAATTCGGTGCAATCGCTGCAAAGCGCGCGCAGGTATGCCGCGCTCGTGTGGGGCGGTCGTCGAACGTCTCCGCTGTCACTGAGTGGGGCGATACTTTCCCCATGGCGTATGACGAAGAGCTCGCCAACCGGTTACGCAAGACGGTCCAGGGCGAGCCGGGCGTGGCCGAGAAGCGGATGTTCGGCGGCCTCGCGTTCCTGATCAATGACCACTTGGCCGTCAGCGCAAGCAGCCAGGGCGGGCTACTGCTTCGCGTCGATCCGGCCGAAACCGAATCCTTGATTCAGCAGCCGCAGGTCCAACGCTTCGTCATGCGCGAGCGAGAAATGAACGGTTGGCTGCGCGTAGATCCCAGCGCGATCGAGACCGACGACGAATTGGCGCGGTGGGTGAGCCGGGGCGTGGCCTATGCCCGCTCACTGCCTCCTAAGTAGCAGCGCCGTCTCCTCGGTTCGGATCAACGTCGGCCGGTGGGTTGGCGAGCAGGCCGCGGTAGACCGAGCGCACGGCGAGCACCGCGCGCAGGTGATCTTGGTGATGGGCGACCGCGCTCTGCCGCATCCGCTGATCGGTCGTCGACGAGACAATGAAGTAGAAGCCGGCGAACGTGCCGAGGAAGGCGCTCACTCGCAGCAGCTGGCTACTCAGCGCGTACTCGTGACCGGCAAGGGTGAACTGCATCAACACTCGCGGTGAGTGCCCGATCCAACTCTGGGTCACGGCCACATCGACGCTGAACAGGCCGAGCAGCACGAAGAACGCCGCCACCGCGAGCCCGATCACCGCCGCGGCGAGCACCTGAGCCAGCACCGAGACGAGCAGGAGGTTGACCCGCTCGGCCCGCCGAAGTGGTGGAGCCCGCCAGTATCCGTCCACCAGCGTTGCGGAAGCGCGCACGTGCTCAGGCAACGCGACGCCGACCGCGCCCGCGTCGGTGAACTCGGCGAGCATGCCGAGGTCGGGCTTGGCCTGGCTGGCCACGAAGGCCGACGCGAGCCCAATGAACAGCGCGAGGACCAGCACGATCGGCAGACCGTGCAGGCTGCCGATCGTCTGCCAGGTTTCGGTGCTGAAGAACGCGAGCACGACAGCGACGAGGAGAAGCGGGAGAACGTTGACCAGGGCGCTGCGGCTACGCACCAGTGACGTGGCGAACCAACGCAGGGCGAAACCGAAGATCGCGAGCAGGCCGCTCACATCGGACGCAAGCTGACGCCACGCACCGTTTCGGGTCACCAGCCAGGGCGCGCCGTTGGCGCGCAGCCACAGTTCCGCGGCGGCGCGGTCGTTGTCAGGCACCGGCCCTTCCTACCGGATGGGTGGCCAGCGAACATCGCGGAAGCCGTCGCGTCACAGCACGACCCGCACGGCGTGGAGTCGCTCGTAGTCCGACCGGCTTCGCTCCGCAGCCTCGAGGGCGGCCCCCCGCAGTTCAACGTCTCGCCGTCGATACGGCTCGAAGCCGGTTGAGGAAAGGACGGCGCGATACCAGTACGGGGCCCATACGCCGTCAGACGCGCGCGGCCCGGCCGGCCAGCGCAGCATCGCCTCGCTGAAATCCACATCGATGTATGAGCACAGCCAGCGCAGGTATCCCTCGGGATCACGCAGGAAGTCCGCGGCGTCGATCACCGGCGGCGCGCCGCCGAGCTGGTCATGGAGTTCGGCTTGCTGCACCAGCCCGATGTCCTCGGCGAGCACGTCTGCCCGCGACCGCACGTATGACGCTACGACCTCAGCCGGATCGCGTATCAGCAGCACGTTGGTCAGCGAGCCGATCCAGTCCCGCGGCAGCCGCGGGATCAAATGGTGGGTCATGTGCTTCTGGTAGTAGATGCCCACGGTCGGCGCGGTCAGCTCCGCGACGACCGCGGCCCACGACGTCTCCCCGGCCGCAATCACCTCGTCGCGGCCCGGGTGATTCAGCTTGGTCTCGGCGAGGTAGTAGGCGTAGAGCGGCTCGTCCACGACCCGGCAATCGGGGCGGTTCTCCCACGACCGCATCAGCGCGGTGGAGATGTTTCGTGGACCGGACCAGACGGCCAGCCGGACGCCGGGTGTCATGGCGCCCGGCGTGCGGCGACGTCCTCGCGCACCAGCTCGCGGTACAGGCCCTGAAGCCGCTCCACCAGAGGGCCGCGTTCACCGGTGCCGATGCGGCGCCCGTCGACAGTGTGCACATGGACCAGGCCCGCGAAGGTCCCGGTCACAAATGCCTCCTCGGCGCTGTAGACGTCGGTGAGGCTGAAGTTGCGTTCGCGCGCCGTGATGCCGGCTCGCGAACACAGGCGGATCACGTTGGATCGGGTAATCCCGCCGAGGCAGTAATCACCTGTCGAGGTCCATACCTCGCCCTTGCGCACAATGAAGAAGTGGGTCGAGTTGCAGGTGGCGACGAAGCCGTGCGGATCGAGCATCAATGCCTCATCCGCGCCGGCCGTGTAGGCCTGGATGCAGGCGGTGATGTCGTTCAGCTTGCTGTGCGCATTGAGCTTCGGGTCCAGGGTGTCCGGAGCCGCGCGCCGGACGTGAACCGTGAACAGCGACAGTCCGCGCTCCGAGGTGGACGGCACCGGATCCTTGTACTCGGCGATGATCACCACTGTCGCCGGCCCAGCCGACATCCGCGGGTCTTGATACGGCGTCGACTTGGGCCCGCGGGTGACCATCAGCCGGATGTGTACGCCGTCGCCGGTCATCCCGTTCGCCGCGAGCGCGCGATACAGCTGCACGGTCAACTCCTCGCGGGTCAGTCCGATGTCCAGCGCGATCGCGGCCGCACCCTCCCAGAGGCGATCGAGGTGGCGCTCGAGGAAAGCCGGGTGTCCATCGGTGACCCGCAGTCCTTCCCAGACGCCATCACCGAGGACGAAGCCGGCGTCGAAGACGCTGACGACCGCCTGGTTCCGGGGTACCAGACTGCCGTTGACGCTGATCAGAATCTCAGCGTTGCGCGGATCGTCGACATAGTCGTGAGCTCCGTGGGCTGTGCTCATGGCGCGATCATCGCAGCCCGCTCGCAGATGGTCGCGCGGCATGAGGCGGCATCATGCGACGTCGCTCGTCGAGTTGGACGTCGCCGGGTGATCAACACCCCGCAAGCCACCCATATCCGCTACCGCGTTCACCGCTGAGCCCGGTCGCCCAGACCACCTACCGGAGCCCGCATGTCTACCCTCCCGGTCGTCCTCGCCCCAAACCTCCCCGAGACGTTCTACCGCGCCTCCGGACGCCTCGCCGCCTTCCGCGAAATGTCGCTCGAGCCGCGGCCGGAGGACTGGGTCGCCTCCACCACCGCTCGGTTCCGGCACGCGCCGGCCGGCCTCTCCGCGCTGCCGGACGGCACGCTGCTCGCCGACTCGATCCGCAACGATCCGATCGGCTGGCTAGGAGGCGAGCACGTTGAGACGTTCGGCGCCGATCCGGCCGTCCTGGTGAAGCTGCTGGACACCGGGCAGCGGCTGCCCGTGCACGTCCATCCGTCGCGGGACTTCGCCCGCGCCCATCTGGCCAGCCCGTTCGGCAAGAGTGAGGCGTGGATCGTGCTCGACGCGGCACCGGGCGCCGAGGTGCACCTCGGCTTCAACCGGGACATCTCGTTCGACGAGCTGCGCGGCTGGGTCGCCGAACAGGACGTCGCCGCGTTGCTGGCCGTCACCAACCGGATTCCGGTCCAGGCCGGCGACGTGCTGTTCTGCCCGGCCGGCACCCCACACGCGGTCGGCGAGGACCTGCTGCTGGTCGAGGTGCAGGAACCCACCGACTTCTCCGTGCTGCTCGAGCAGGCGGGGTTCCCCGTTTCGGCCGACGACGCACTGCTCGGACTGCCGATGGATCTCGCACTCGCGTGCGTCGATCGGCGACGCATCTCACCGACCGGTTTGGCCGCGTTGCGCGGCGGGCGCAGCGGCTCGTTGTTGCCGACGATGGCCGACCCGTTCTTCCGCGCCGACCTTCTCAGGACAGGCGATGCGGTCGTTGGCTTTTCGGTGCTGATCGTGACGGATGGTTCCGGGAAGCTGGGGGGTGAATGGGGCGAGATGCCAGTCCGCCGCGGCATGACCTTGGCCGTGCCGCATGCTGCCGGCGCGAGTCGCATCGACGGTGACGTCAGTGTCATCCGTTGCGCGGGCGGCCGCTGACCCGGCGCCAGAGTGGAGCGGCATGGACTCGATGTTTGCGCGGCGCACCGAACCGCGTGGCCGGAGGCCGCTCAGCGCAGCGTGAAGCCGGTGCCGAGCGGGTCGCGCGGATCGAGACTGAACGTGGCCGTACCGGTCTGGAATGCGACGCCCTCGACCTCGGTGATCACAGCGGCCCGGCCTTCGATGCCGACGTGCTCGACCACCCGCCCCAGAAATGTGGTGCCGACGATCGAGTCGTGCCGCAGCGACTGGCCAGCCGCGAGCCGCCCCTCGTCGGCCAGCAACGCGAGGCGGGCCGACGTCCCTGACCCGCACGGTGAGCGGTCGACCTCACCGTCGGCGAAGACCGTCACGTTGCGCTGATGCGGACCGTCCTGGCTTTGGTCGAGATCGTCGAACAGGATCGTCCCGTAGATGCCGTCCAGGCGGGAATCACTCGGGTGGTGTGCCCACGGCGTCTCGTTGAGCGCCCACTTGATCTCGCGGCCGATCGCGATCAGGTCGTGATAGTGATCGGGAGCGACACTCAGCTCGACAGCGGATGCACGGACCGATGCGTAGAGCGCTCCGCCATAGCTGATGTCGGCACTGACAGCTCCGCGGCTGGTTGTCACCTTGACGTCCCGGGCAATGACGTAGGAGGCCACGTTGCGAAACGACACCCGCTCGACCTCGCTGCCCGCGCAGGTGACGCGGGCGGTGACTCGTCCCGACGGCACATCAATGACGACGTCGGTGTCACCGTCATCGACGGCTTCGACGCGGCCGGTGCGCACTGCCCACGCGCCGAGAGCGATGGTGCCGTGACCGCACGCCGTCGAGTACCCGTCCTTGTGCCAGAACAGCACGCCGAAGTCGGCACCCTCGTCGTTGCCGGGCACGACGAACCCGCCATACATGTCGGCGTGGCCGCGCGGCTCGTTGACCAGCAACCGGCGGACCGCGTCCACGTCGGCCGAACCCTGGGCGAACTGGCGGCGCTCGAGGACGGTCGAGCCGAGGATGTCGGGGACGCCGGCCGTGACGATTCGAAAGGGCTCGCCCGCGGTGTGGTAATCGGTCACCACCACGTCGTTCATGCGACCAACCACAAGCTCCCCTTCGCCATCCCCCTGCACGGACAGCTTATTCCTGGCGATCGGCTCGGGAAGCGCTTCCGGTACACCCGCTTCGGCCGGGCCGGGACCTGATCGCACAGGACTATCAACCTGCGTGATGTGGAGGACGGGAAATGGGTGCCAGGCTCTAGTCCTGACGGCTGGCACCGGAACGGATTCACCACGCCTGACGTATCACGGGCCGTTGGCGCCAGCGATCCGACCGTCCGAATCGAAGATGCAAGGGGTACCGGCATGACCGACGTCAACCCGCGCCAGAACGTGACCTTCGCCAGCAACGGCGGAACCGCTCACGGCTACCTGAAGCGTCCAGACAGCGGTTCGGGCCCGGGCCTGCTCGTGATCCAGGAATGGTGGGGCCTCGACGACCACATGGCCGACGTCGTCGACAACTTCGCCGCCGAGGGATTCGTTGCTCTCGCACCTGACCTGTTCGGTGGGCGCGTGGCCCACGACGCCGATACGGCCGGCAAGATGCTCGAGGCCTTGCCTGTCGAGGAGGCGGCCAAGGATCTCAGCGGCGCAGTCGACTTCCTGCTCGCCGACCCGTCTGTGACCTCGTCCACCGTCGGGGCGGTCGGATTCTGCATGGGTGGCGGCTTCGTTCTGCAAGTCGCGGCCCAGCACGGCGACAAGATCGGCGCGGCGGTGCCGTTCTACGGCGTCGGTCCCGCCGTGCCCCATCAGTACCGCACCGTCACGGCTCCGATCCAGGGGCACTACGGCGAGCGGGACGACTTCTATCCGGTCGAGCAGGCGCGCGCTCAGGAACAGCAGATCCGCGAAGAGTCCCGCGGCTCGGTCGAATTCTTCTACTACCCCGCAGGGCACGCCTTTCACAACGAGAAGGACCAGCTCGGTACCTACAACAAGGAGTACGCCGACCTCGCCTGGGAGCGCGCAATCGCGTTCCTCAAGGCCAACGTCCACTGAGTACGACGTGAGTACTACAGGATTCGCTCCGAGCCGGAGCCGGACGCCGTTGGCGGGCAATTACCCGGCTGGGGTAGCCATGGCGCTGGTGGCCTTGTGCCCGTTCATCGTGTTGTCGACGGCCTCGTTGTTGATCACGCAGCTGTCGGCCGATCTGCACACGTCGATGTTCGGAATCCAACTCGCGGAGGGGCTGTCGGATGCCGGGTACGCCTTCGGTGCAGTTGCCGGCGCGGACCTGATTCAGCGGCTGCCGACGTGGCGCGTCTATGTGGGAGCCGAAGCCGTCTTCGCCGCCGGGTCATTGCTCGCGGCCGCGGCACCGGGAATCGCCGAGTTCACCGTCGGCCGGGTTCTGCAGGGCGTCGCGACGGGCACGTTGCTGGTGGCTGCGCTGCCGCCACTCGTCACCAGGCACGGCGCGGCACGGGTTCCCCTGAGCGCCGCGTTCGTGAACCTTGGGCTGTTCGGCATGGTGACCCTCGGACCGGTCCTCGGCGGCATTGCGGCCGCCGAGAAGGCCTGGCGCCTGCTGTTCGTCGTCATGGCCTGCCTAGGCGTCGCCGGCGTTGTGCTGGGACTGCTGGCGTTCGAGCGCGCCGACGCCCGCTCACCGCGGATGAGCTTCGACTGGTCGGCGACCCCGGTGGCGCTGGCGGCGACCGCGCTGCCGTTCTTCGGCGTGTCCTGGTTGTCGAGAGGCGGGTTCGGCTCGCCGGCGTTCTACCTGCCGGTGGCGGCCGGGCTGCTCGCGCTGTGCGCGCTGCTGGTACGCCAGTACCGAAAGCCCAATGCCCTGATGCCGCTCAAGTTGATCTCGCATACCCTTCCCGTCACCGGCATTGCGACCGCCATGGTGACAGGGGCCGTGTTCACCGCATTGGTCGAACTCGCTGTCGTGTATCTGATGCAGGTCCAGCATGAATCGCCTGCGGTCACGGGAACGATTCTTGCCACCCAGGTAGTCGGCGTCATCGCCGCCGCGCTGTTGTTCAAGAGGATGCTGCGGACGCGATGGTTGCCCGCACTCGCCCTGTTCGGGCTCGGGGTCGCCGCTGCGGGCGGGGCGCTGCTGCTCGGGCTCGGAGCCGGCCGGACGATCTGGATCGTTGCGGTCGCGGGCGTACTCCTGGGGTTCGCCGCCGGAGCCGGCGTGACGCCGGGCCTGTTCATGGCTGGGCTCAGCGTGCCGTCCGGTCGCCTCGGCCCGGCCTTCGCCATGGTGGAGCTGCTTCGCTCGGAAGCGGCGTTCTTGATTGCCCCGATCATCGTGCAGGTCGTGATGGTTTTCAGCGATCCCGCCCAGGGGATCAGGGTGGCGGTGCTGATCCTCATCCTGCTGTGTGCGGTCTCCGGTGCGCTGATCCTCGGTGTGCTGCTCCTCGGCGGCGCGCGTCCACACGCCCCCGACCTCGAGCTGTGGGTGCGCGGCGAGCAACCGGCCTATCATTCGCCACCGCTCGGAGCTGCCGTCCGCCACATCTGAGCTTCCCGCCGGGCAACGCGGGCAGCTCGCGGCGAGGTCGCTCAGGGCGAGTGCGTGGTTGCCGACAGCCGGTCGATCTCGGCGGGCGTCAGCGCCCCCGCGGCGGCAGGCAGGATCTGCTCGAGTTGCTCGGTGGTGCGCGCGCTCGCGATCGGCGCGACAACCCGCGGACGGGCGAGCAGCCAGGCGAGCGCCACGGCGGCCACCGTGGTGTCGTGGGCCGCGGCG
>JAVHVD010000415.1:0-2913 GCA_032160745.1 Pseudonocardiales bacterium | reverse complement strand
GGCCGTCGCGAACTGCTCGCCCAGCTCGACCGCGTAGTGCTCGTCCAGCAACCGCTTCGCCTCGTCGAGCGCCGGATCCGGCAGCGACCCGTCCTCGTCGTAGAAGCTGAGCAGCCTTGGGACATCGACCACCCGGTCGTACATCGGCCGCCGCTCGGCGTGCCACGGGACCGCGTCATGCAGCCGCTCGAACAGCGTGTCCGCGCCGCTGATCCACCGCGGCCGCAGATCGACCCAGGCGCCCTCGGTCAGTTCGCGCCGGTGCACCGTCGAGCCGAGCCGACCGACCTCGACCGCGGCCGCGCAGTCGAGCAACGAGGCCTGGAACGCTCCCGCCGTCATGCGTCCACGTTATCAAACAACCGTTCGATGTCGAGGAGTTCCCGGTCGTGGCTCCCGGGCCGGCCGCAGCAACGCGAACACCAGCGCACCCACCGCCGCCACCGCCGCAGCCAGACCCCACGCGATCGTCGGCGGCGGGGTGCCGGCGCGCGGGGTTCGGTCGGTCGCCGCCGCGGTCAGCACGAGCGCGGCGATGCCCAGCGCCGTCCCCAGCTGCGCGGTCGTGTTGATGACGCCGGACGCTGCGGCGCGGTCCACTTCCGCGACGTCGGTGCCCATCGAGTTCGCCGCCACGGACGAGATGCCGATGCCGAATCCGGCGGCGGCCAGGCAGGCCGAGACGGCGACGACGTGCTCAGCGGTGGCGATCAGTGCGACGACGCCTACTGCTATCGACGCCAGGCCGGCCGCTGACACTCGCTCGGGCCGCAACCGCCGCAGCGCCGGCGCCGCCAGCGCCGAACCGGCGATCGCGGCGATGCTGAGCGGGAACAGGATCGCGGCCGCCGCCAGCGGGCTGCGGGACAGCGTGTCCTGCAGGTAGAGCGTCACCAGCGTCGCCACCGACGTCGTGGTGGCCGTGTTGAGCGCGCTGCCGACCGCCCCCCGTCGCAGCGGCGACTGGCGCAGCAGCGGGCCCGGCAGCAGTGGGGCCGGCGACCGCCGATCGACCGTTCGCAACGCGCCGCCCAGCAGTACCGCGGCGCCGAGCAGCGCGCCACCCAGCAGCCCGCGGTGCGGCTCGGCCACCTCCGTCGCCCCGACGACCGCGGCCATCACCGCCAGGGTGAGCAACGTCGAACTCGCGGCGTTGAGCGGACGATCCGCGTCGCCGTCGCCGCTCGAGGGCACCGTGCGGGCCACGGTCACCGCCAGCCCGATCGCGAGCGGGACGTAGCCCCAGAAGATGAACCGCCAGCTCGTCAGCTCGGCCACCACCCCGCCGATCACGAACCCGGCCGCGCCGGCCGCCGCCCCCGCCGCGCTCCACGCCGCCAGCGCCCGCCGGCGCACCGTCTCCGTGTCCGACACCGTGGTCAGCAGCCGGAGCGCGGACGGAACTGCGGTCGCCGCCGCCGCCCCCTGCACGCATCGCGCCGCCGCGAGCAGCCAGATGGTCCCCGCCACCGCCCCGAGCGCGGCGCCGGCGCCGAAGACGCCCAGGCTGATCAGGATGCAGCGTCGGTGACCGATGCGATCGCCGAGCCGGGCGCCGAACATGAGCAGGCCGCCGAAGAACATCGCATAGCCGGTAACCACCAGGCTGCCGGACGACGCCCCCGCGTCGAGATCGTCGAGCATGTGCGGCAGGGCGGTGACCACGACCGTCACGCCCAGCACGTCCATGAACTGGACGAGACACAGCGCGACGATGGCCATGGAATCGGGTGTACCAAACGGGTCGGACGCCGGACGACGTACCGTTGTCGGGTGTTGCGCAAGTATCGATTCGCCGTCCGACCGGGCTGGCTTGCGTTCCACGTCTTCACCGTCGCCGCGGTCGTGACAATGATCCTGCTCGGCCGGTGGCAGTTGCACGTGTCCGAGCAGCGGCATTTCAACATCCAGAACTTCGGGTACTCGATCCAGTGGTGGCTCTTCGCCGGGTTCGCGCTGTTCTTCTGGTGGCGGCTGATGCGCGACAACGCCCGCCGCCTCGCGCTGGCGGCCGACCCCACATCGGCTGAGCCCGCGCCCGCGGAGCAGCCGCCGGTGGCCTACCGTCGCTACGTCGTCCCGACGCCGCCGCAGCCGACCGATCCGGTGCACTCGGCGTACAACGACTACCTGGCCGAGCTGGCCGCCAAGGACGCGGAGGACTCGAAATGACGCAACCCGAGGGCTTCAATCTCGGCAGCGGCGTATTCGACTACCGCCAGCCCCGCGTCCCGGCCGCCAAGCTCGCGAAAGCCGCCGGCGTCCTCAAGGCCTATCGGTTCATGGCTTTCCTGACCGGCGTCGTGCTGCTTTCCGGCTGCGTTGCGCTGATCCTGAAGTACGGCACCTCGCTGGACGTCGAGCCCTGGACCGGCTACCTCTGGGTCGCCCACGGCTACCTGTACCTCGTCTACGTGATCGTCACCGGCGTGCTCGGCTTCCGGCTGCGCTGGCCGCTCGCTCGCTACGCGCTGGTGATGCTGGCCGGCACCATCCCGACCGCGTCCTTCGTCGCCGAGCACTTCGTCACCCGAGCCACCCGCGGCGCGGCCGACGTTCAGCCGGTACCCGTCCGCGACTGAGCGGCGCCGCCCAGCGCGTCGACCAGATCGGCGCGGGCCCGCGCCACCCGCGACCGGATCGTCCCCACCGGACACGAGCAGACATCGGCGGCTTCGGCGTAGGACAGCCCGACGACCTGGGTGAGGACGAACGCCTCGCGCCGGTCCGGCTCCAACGCGGCCACCAGCGCGCGCATCGCCACCGAGCCGGCCGGATCCTCCGCAGGTTCCGAAGCCGGCACCTCGAGGCGGCGGACGCGTTGCGCGTCGCGGACCGCGTCCGCACACACCCGCCGGGCGATCGACAGCAGCCAGGTGCGCGCGGACGAGCGGCCCAGGAAGCGGTGCAGGG
>JAVHVD010000414.1:0-13141 GCA_032160745.1 Pseudonocardiales bacterium | reverse complement strand
ACGGCCGCCGCGAGGGCCCGATCGGCATGTCCGAGGAGAAGGACGCCGCGCAGGTCGCCGCCGAACTCGCCTCCATCGACCAGAACGCCGCGCCGCGCGACGGCACCGGCCCGAAGGGTGGCGGCGGCATCGGTGTCCCGCCGCAGATCCAGCCCAGCCCCGGGCTGCCCGAGCGCAAGGCCGCCGGGCGTCGCCGCCAGCGGGTACTGGACATGATGCACACGTTGCCGCTGCCCGCCCAGAAGGCGATCCAGGAACTCATGGACCAGGAGGACCGGGAAGAAGCAGAGGCAAGGCAGGAGGCTAGGCAGCCGGCTCGCCCCGGGCCCCGCTGATGGCGAGTCTCTCCCCGGTCGGCGGAGTGCGGCAGGCCGGCAGCCTGTTCGCGCTCTTCCTCGACGTCGGCCGCCTGACCTTCAAACGCCCGTTCCAGGCGCGCGAGTTCATCCAGCAGGCGTGGTTCATCGCCAGCGTCACGATCTTCCCGACGATGATGGTCTCGATCCCGTTCGGCGCGGTGATCGCGCTCGAGCTCGGCACGCTCGCCCGGCAGATCGGCGCCCAGTCGTTCACCGGGTCGGCCAGCGTTCTGGCGATCATCCGCGAGGCCAGCCCGATCGTCTGCGCCCTGCTGATCGCCGGCGCCGGCGGCTCGGCCATCTGCGCCGACCTCGGGAGCCGCAAGATCCGCGACGAGATCGACGCCATGGAGGTCCTCGGCATCTCCCCGGTGCAGCGCCTCGTCGTGCCCCGCGTCCTCGCCTGCATCCTCGTGTCCACCGCGCTCAACGGCCTCGTCTGCGTGGTCGGCGTCGCCGGTGGCTACTTCTTCAACGTCGTGCTGCAGGGCGGCACGCCAGGGGCCTATTTAGCGAGCTTCTCCGCACTCGCCCAGTTGCCCGACCTGTACACCGGCGAGATCAAGGCCTTCACCTTCGGCCTCATCGCCGGCGTCGTCGCGTCCTACAAGGGCCTGAACGTGGGCGGCGGCCCCAAGGGGGTCGGCGACGCGGTGAACCAGTCTGTCGTCATCACCTTCATGATGCTGTTCGCCGTCAACTTCGTCATCACCGCCGTGTACTTCCAGGTCGTCCCGGCGAAGGGCTCGTGACGATGGCAACCGACGTCATCGCCTCCGCCCGGAAGGCGGTCAACGCACCCCTCGGCGCGCTCGACAAGCTCGGCGAGCAGATGTCGTTCTACGCGCGTGCCATCGGGTGGATGCCGCGCACGTTCCGGCGGTACAAGAAGGAGACGCTCCGGATCCTGTCGGAGGTCGTCTTCGGCAGCGGATCGCTCGCCGTCATCGGCGGCACTGTGGGCGTCATCGCGTTCATGTCGTTCTTCACCGGAACCGAGGTCGGCCTGCAGGGCTACGCCGCCCTCGACCAGCTGGGCGTCTCGTCGTACGCCGGCTTCATCACCGCCTTCTTCAACACCCGCGAGATCGCACCGATCGTGGCCGGTCTCGCGCTGTCGGCGACGGTCGGCTGCGGTTTCACCGCCCAGCTCGGCGCCATGCGCATCAGCGAGGAGATCGACGCCCTCGAGGTGATGGCGGTCCCGAGCCTGCCCTTCCTCGTCACCACCCGGATCCTCGCCGGGTTCGTCGCGGTGATCCCGCTCTACATCATCGGGCTGCTGTCGTCCTACCTCGCGTCCTACGCGATCGTCGTGTACTACTACCACGACTCGGCCGGCACCTATTCGCACTACTTCCATCTGTTCTTGCCGCCGCTGGACGTCCTCTGGTCCTTCCTCAAGGTCCTGATCTTCTCGGTCGTGATCATCCTGACCCACTGCTACTACGGCTACAACGCCTCCGGCGGCCCCGCCGGCGTCGGCGTGGCTGTCGGGCGTGCGGTCCGCCTGGCGATCGTTGCGATCAACGTCGTCGACTTCTTCCTTTCCTTCGCGATCTGGGGCTCGACCACCAGCGTCAGGTTGGCGGGCTAGATGGCCGGCGATTCCCTCGGGACGGTCGTCAAGCGCCGACTCCTCGGCGTCCTGTTCATCGTCGTCGTCGGCGCGCTCATCGGACTCTCGATCGCCATCTACAACAAGGCGTTCACCGACACCGTCGAGGTGACGCTGCGCGCCGACCACACCGGCAACCAGCTGATCATCGACTCCGACGTGAAGGAACGCGGCATCATCGTCGGTTCGGTCAAGAAGGTGAACTCGAAGGGTGACGGGGCGATCGTCACCCTGGCGCTCGAGCCCGGCCGGGTGAAGGACATCCCGAGCAACGTGAAGGCGCAGATCCTGCCCAAGACCCTGTTCGGCGAGCAATACGTCTCGCTGGTCACTCAGCCGGAGTCGGCCCGGCCGATCAAGGCGAACGACGTCATCCCCCAGGACCGGTCCAAGGGCGCACTCGAGACCCAACGCGTCCTCGGCGACATCCTGCCCCTGCTCACCGCCGTTGACCCGGCCGATCTCAATGCGACCCTCACCGGCCTCGCGGAGGCGCTGCACAACCGCGGCGACAAGTTGGGTCAGACGCTGGTCAACTTCGACCGGTATCTCAAGGAGCTGAACCCGCACACGAAGCAGCTCGTGGACGATCTCGACAAGCTGGGCAAGGTGTCGCTCGAGTACAACAACCTCGCGCCGGACATCTTCTCCACGCTGGAGAACCTGCAGACCTCGGCGAAGACGATCGTCGAGCGCCGGTCCGGCCTGGACAGCCTGCTGACCTCGGGCACGGACGCGTCCACGGTGCTGCAGGGCTTCCTCGCCGACAACGAGCAGCGGCTCATCTCGGTCACCGGCCAGACCAAGAAGATCTATGCGCTGCTCGACGAATACTCACCCGAGTTCAGCTGCCTGTTCGCCGGGGTCAACCAGCTGTACGAGGGCGCCGCGAAAGCGATCTACAACAACCGCATTCACCTCACCGTGACCATCAACGCCAACAACCTCGGCGCCTACAAGCCGGGTCAGGAACCCACGTTGATCACCGGATACGGGCCGGATTGCTTCGGGCTGCCCGGCGCTCCTCAGCCCACCGACGCCAACGGCCGCTTCCAGATCCCGGACAAGTTCAAGTGCCTCAATGACGGCGCACCGTTGACCCCGGCGGCCAAGAGCCCCACCTGCAGCGCCGGGACCGCGAGCGAGACGAACCGCGCCCTCGGCTCGCCCGAGGAGAACGCGCTGATCAACACCATCGTCGCCACGGATCTGGGCACGACACCGAACAAGGTGCCCGGCGCCGCCACGTTGCTGGCCGGTCCGTTACTGCGCGGACAGCAGGTGGTGGTCAAATGAGGGGCTGGATCGCTCCGCTCATCAAGCTGATCATCTTCCTGGTGATCACCGCACTGGCCACCTACGTGCTGGCCGCGACTATCAGCAACTCCGCGTACGGCAGCACCAGCTCGTACAAGGCCGACTTCACTGACGTCTCCGGCCTGTCGATCGGTGACGACGTCCGCATCGCCGGCGTTCGCGTCGGCACGGTCGAGAACATCGCCATCAAGCGGGACAGGACCCACCACAGCTACGCACAGGTCAGCTTCACGGTGTCCAAGTCGCGCTCGCTGCCGAAATCCGTGATCGCGAACATGCGCTACCGCAACCTGGTCGGCCAGCGCTACATCGACATCGAGCAGGGCACCGGCAGCCCGACCGACGTGATGAAGCCGGGCGGGACGATCAGCCGCAGCCACACGCACCCCGCCGTCGACCTGACGATCCTCTTCCAGGGCTTCGCCCCGCTGGTGCAGGGCCTGGACTCGCAGCAGATCAACAAGCTGTCGGTGGAGATCATTCAGACGCTGCAGGGCGAGGGCGGGGCGCTGGAAGCGCTGCTCGGTAATGTCGCCGAGCTCACCAACGCGCTCGCCGACAAGGATCAGGTGATCGGGGACGTCATCGACAACCTGACCGGCGTGCTCAGCGCGGTCGGCAGCCGGGATGCCGAACTCAACAACCTCATCATCCAGCTCAAGACCTTCATCGGCGGCCTGGCCGGTGACCGGACAACCATCGGCAACGCGATCGAGGGCATCAACCGGCTGGCCACCTCGACCGCCGGCCTGCTGACCCAGGTCCGCGCCCCGCTGGCCCAGGACATCAAGAGCATCACCGACCTGGTCGACGTGCTGAACGCGAACGGCAGCACGATCACCTACGTGCTCCAGCAGTTGCCGCCGACCGTGGCCGGGCTGATCCGGACCGCCAGCTACGGCTCGTGGTTCAACTTCTACCTCTGCTCGCTGAGCGCTCAACTGCACTTGCCCGCCCTTGGTGGCGCGTCGAAGACCATCCCGATCACTCTCACTGACGGCGGCGCTGCGCGGTGCAGCTCATGAGCAGCGCAACGACAGACCGTCCCGACGCGGACACGGCGGCGCCGGTGAAGACCCGCAAGACGCCGCGGATCGGCAAGTCGTTCAGCTCGCGCAACCCGACGCCGATCGGCGTGATCGGGCTGGTCTTCCTCCTCCTGCTGCTCTACGGAGCGTTCAACGCCGCGAGCCTTCCGCTGATCGGCGGCGGCACGACGTACTCCGCCTACTTCACCGAGTCGGCGAACCTCAAGACCAACGACAACGTGCGGATCGCCGGGATCAAGGTGGGCACCGTCCAGGACGTCACCATCGACACCAAGCGGAATCTGGTTAAGGCCACCTTCACCGTGAAGGACGGCTACGTGGGTGACCAGAGCACCGTCGACATCAAGCTCAAGACGCTGCTGGGCGCGAAGTACCTCAGCATCAACTCGATGGGCAGCAATAAACAGGACGCCGGCAAGACCATCCCGGTCTCGCGGACGACCACGCCCCTGGACATCTATCCGGCGTTCACGAAGCTGAGCAACACGATCGAGGACATCAACACCACCGATCTCAGCGCGGCCTTCCGCACCCTGGCCGACGACTTCTCCGGCACGCCGGACAACGTCCGGCCGGTAGTGACCGGCCTGTCCCGGCTCTCGACGACGATCGCCAGCCGCGACGCCGCCCTGCGGACACTGCTCAGCCGGGCCAACCAGGTCACGAGCACCCTGGCCGACCGCGACCAGGACCTCACCAAGCTGCTCAGCGACGGCAACCTGCTGCTGCAGGAACTGAACGCTCGGCGCGACGCCATCCATTCGCTGTTCATCAACACGCAAGTGTTGTCCACGCAGCTGCGGGGTCTGGTGGCCGACAACCAGAAGACGATCGGCCCGCTGCTGGACAGCCTCGACAAGATCCTGACGCTGCTGAAGGACAACGAGGACAGCCTCGACCGCGGACTGTCGCTGCTCGGCCCGTTCTACCGCGTGTTCAACAACGTCGTCGGCAACGGACGGTGGTTCGACAACTACATCCAGAACCTGAGCCCGTGCGGCATCTTCGCCATCGCACTCAAGATCGAGGCCTGCTGATGGCCAAGCTGCCTGCCAACGTCACGCGTCTCGTCGTGGGCGTCGTAGTCGTCGCCATCGTCGCCGTCGGCGCCTACTTCGCTTTCTTCCAGAGCTCCTCGGACAAGAAGGTGACGGCCCGGTTCACGTCGGCCGTCGGCATCTACGTCGGCACTCCGGTCCGGATCATCGGCGTCAACGTGGGCAGCGTGACCGGCGTCCACCCGCAGGGTGACTACGTCAGGGTCACCATGAGCTACGACAGCAAGTACAAGCTCGGGCCAGATGCCGGGGCGGTGGAGGTTGCCAATTCCCTCGTCAGCGATCGGTACATCCAGCTGACCCCGCTGTTCGACGCGAAGCGCGACCACGGCAAGTTCCTCAAGGACGGCGCGACCATCGACGTCGACCACACTGGGGGGCCGGCCGAGCTCGACGACATCTACGCCGCGCTGAACAAGCTGTCGGTCGCGCTCGGGCCAAAGGGCGCCAACAAGGACGGTGCGCTGAGCGCGCTGCTGAAGGTCTCGGCGGCCAACCTCAAGGGCAACGGCTCGGCGTTGGGCGACAGCATCACCAAGCTGTCCCAGGCCGCGCAGACCCTCGCCAACCAAAAGGGTGACCTGTTCGGCACCGTCCGCAACCTGCAGAAGTTCACCCAAACCCTGAAGGCCAGCGACAGCCAGATCCGCCTGTTCAACACCCAGCTCGCCCAGGTCGCCAGTGACCTCGCCTCCGAGCGCGGCGATCTCGGCGCCGCACTCAACGGCCTCGGCCTGGCGCTGGACGACGTGGGCAAGTTCGTCAAGCAGAACGCAGGCCGGTTCCACACCGACATCAAGGGTCTCGAAGAGATAACCAACATTCTCGTGAAGCAGAAGGCGTCCCTCAACGAGACCCTCGCGGTCGCACCCGTCGCGCTGTCCAACATCGTGCACGCGTACCAGCCCGACATTGGCGCCATCGCCACCCGCAGCAACCTGGCCTCGCTGAGCGGGTCCAGCGGTGCGATCGACCCGACCAAACTGGTCTGCGGGCTGCTGAACCTGGGCAACATCCCGCTGCCAGGTCTGTGCGGTTCCGCCGGTGCGTTGCCGAAGGCCGGCACTGCGACCAGCGTGCCCGGGCTCACCGTTCCCGGCCTCATCGGGGGCGGCTCATGAGGCTCCGTCGCTTCGCCGCCGTCCTGGCTGCTGCGTGCCTCACGCTGAGCGGCTGCGGGTTCAAGGGTCTGTACAGCGCGCCGCTGCCCGGTGGCGCCGACCTCGGCAACCACCCGTACAGCATCACCGCCTACTTCGCCAACGTGCTGGACCTCGTGCCGCAGTCGGCGGTCAAGGTCAACGACGTCGCCGTCGGCAAGGTCACCAACATTTCGCTGACCGACTGCACCGCGCGCGGCACCACGACCAAGGCGTGGTGCGCGAAGGTCACGATGAGCGTCAACGGCTCCGTCGACCTGCCGGCCAACTCGCACGCGTCGGTGCAGCAGACCTCACTGCTCGGTGAGAAGTACGTGTCTCTGATCGCGCCGACGACCAACCCGTCGACGACGCGGTTGAAGGGCGGCGCGAAGATCGCGTTCGTCGACACGACGTCCGCACCCGAGGTCGAGCAGGTCCTCGGCGCGCTGTCCCTGCTGCTCAACAACGGCGGGCTGAACCAGATCCGCAACATCGCCGAGGAGCTCAACAAGGCCCTCGGTTCCCCGGAGCGGCAGAAGGCGGTCCGCAGCTTCATCAACCAGCTGACGACGTTCACCGGGACCCTCAACTCCCAGAAAACCGACATCACGACGGCGCTGGACCGCATCGACGTGCTGGCCGCGACTCTGAACCGGCAGAAGCGAATCCTCACCGACGCCCTCGATACGTTCCCGCAGGCATTGAAGGTGCTCAGCCAGGAGCGCGGCCAGCTGGTGACGCTGCTGAGCAGCCTGTCCAACCTCGGCTCCGTGGCCACTCGGGTGATCAACTCGACGCAACAGGACCTCGTGTCGTCCCTGAAGGCGCTCGACCCGGTGGTCACCCGGCTGGCGGCGGCCGGCTCCGACTTCCCCAAGGCGCTGCGGATCATGGGCACCTTCCCGTTCCCGCTCGGCGTCACCCGCCAGATCATCCGCGGCGACTACGCCAACCTCGATGCGGTGGTGAACCTGAGCCTGACCGACCAGTTGTGCGGCGCGCTGCCCGCGCCGTTGGGGACGATCTTCTGCAACCTGCCCCTCGGCTCGGCCAACTCCAAGCAGACCTCGGCGGCCGGGTCCAAGAAGGCAACCAACGCGACGAAGGCCTCGCCGCTGTCGCCCATGCTCGTCGGCGCGGGGAAGTGATGCGACGATGATGCTGCGCGGCACGAAGGTCAAGCTGATCCTGTTCGTGGTCATCACCCTGCTGGGCGTCTCCTACGTCGGAGCCCAGTACGTCGGCCTCGCCAAGTACGTGACCGGCGACAACGGCTGCAAGATCTCGGCTGACTTCCCCGACTCGGGCGGCATCTTCACCAACGCCGAGGTCACCTACCGGGGGGTCACGATTGGCCAGGTCGGGGCGCTGAAACTCATCAAGGGCGGCGTCCGCGTCGACCTCAACTTGAACAGCTGCACCTCGCCGGAGATCCCGGCCAGCACAGCGGCCAAGGTCGCCAACCGGTCGGTCGTCGGCGAGCAGTACGTCGACCTGGTTCCGCCGAACGGCAAGGGGCCCTTCGTCCGGGCCGGTGCCAACATCCCTATGTCTCGCAACAGCATCCCGACGCCGACGGAGCAGCTGCTCGTCAACCTCGACCAGCTCGTCAAGTCGGTAAACCTCGACGACCTGCACACGACGGTGGACGAGCTCGGCAAGGCGGTCTCCGGGCGGGGTAATGACCTGGGCCGGTTGCTCGATGCGACCGATTCCCTGCTGAAGACGGCCAGCCAACCGGACAACCTGAACGCGACGACCCAGCTCATCGAGGATTCCTCGTCGGTTTTGCAGACGCAGCTCGACCAGCAGGACCCCCTCCAGATCTGGACGCACAGCCTGAACCTGCTGTCCCAGCAGCTGAAGGCCAGCGACCCCGACATCCGCCGTCTGCTCGACACCGGCCCGGCGGACCTCGGCGTCGTCACCGACTTCATCACCAACAACCGGACCGACCTCGGGGTGACGCTCGCCAACCTGTCGACCGTGGGCGACCTGCTGGTCCGTCACCTCGACGGTCTGGAGGAGATCCTCGAGATCTATCCGGCGTTGGGCGCAGCCGGTCCGACCGCGCTCCACGACCGGTCCGCGGCACTCGGTCTGGTGCTGCAGGTGAGCCCGGATCCGCAGGACTGTGGTGACCCCGCGAAGGACCGGGAGGGTTACAACGGCACCGTCCGGCGCGAGCCGGGGGCGCTGGCACCGATCGCGCCCAACGTGACCGTGCGGTGTACCGCGCCGGTCACCGGCAAGGGCGCGAAGAACGTCCGCGGCTCGGCCCAGGTCCCCGGCGGCGACCCGATCAGCCTCTCCGGCGGCGGTTACGCCTACCCCCGGGTCGTCACCGACAACACGCTCAAGGTCGGTCCGCCGCTACCGACCACGGCGACGCTCGGCGACGGGTCCTGGATCGGTCTTGTCACGGACGCGCTTCACTGATTCTCACCGCCCCCACGTACCGTCCCGGCGGCGACGTACTCTCTACGCCGAATGGTCCGAGCCGCCGGACCGCACCCAACGCCCAACGATCGGAGCGATTCCCAACGCATGCCTGAGTCTCGACGCGCGCCCGCCGCGCCGTGGATCGCGGCAGCTGTAGCCGGAGCGATCCTCGTCGCCCTTCTCGTCACCTACTTCGTGGCACTCCGTCCGGCCCAGGACAAGGTGAATGGCGACTTCACCTCGACCGAGTCCGCGGCCGTCAACGCCGCGGCCACCGCAACCACGAATCTGTTGACGTTTCGCCGGGCGCACTTCGCGGCCGACTTCCAGCGCGCCCTGAGTGGAACCACGGGCAGCCTGCGTTCGGACATCTCCGACAAGAAGGCCGCCACCCTCTCGGCGATGACGAAGGGCAAGTTCGACCTGAGCGCCACGGTCACGCATCGGGCGTTGCAGGGCCCCGCGGAATCCGGAAAGCAGAACAGCTACATCGTTCTGATCACCGTCAACGGATACCAGTCGAAGTCCAAGAACATCCCGATTCCGCAGAACCTCCAGGTGACGATGGTGAAGGTCAAGGGCAAGTGGCTCGCCAGCGATCTGAGCAACATCGGGGTGACCGCATGAACGGCGCCGCGGCCGCGGCGGATCGGGGTCGACATGGCTGACGACACCCCAGACACGGGCACCCCGGACACCGGCACCCCGGACACCGCAGCCGCGGGCCACGAGGCGCCGGAGACTCCGGTCGGCGAGGCCGCGAAGCGACCGCCGGCGGCCTCGGCCGCCGCCCGGGCGCGGCGCATCGGCGGGCGGGTCACCCCACGCCCCGGGCCGGACGCAGCGGACCTCGCCGCCGGCGCCCTGGTGGTCGACGCCGACGAGGCACCGGCCAAGCCCGTCAGGCTGGCCAAGTTCAGGAGGCCTGGACGGGCGGCGGAAGCTGCCGAGACCGACCAGGCCGCCGAGACCGATCAGGCCGCCGAGAACGATCAAGTTGCCCGGGCCTATCAGGCTGTCCAGGCCTATCAGGCCGACCAGGCCGCCGAGAGCGACCCCGACGGGTCGCGAGTCGTGGCGGTAGTCCCGGGCTGGCTGCGCTGGCTACCGGCCGAGGTGCTCACCGCGGGCGCGGTGGCCATGGCCGTCCTGATGATCGTCTTCAGCCACGGTGTCTGGTGGGGGCGGCCCAGCGGCAATGCCGTGCGCGAGGAGATGCTGGCGGCGGCCAAGACCTGCGTCGCCAAAACGAATACCTACAAATACACCGAACTGGACAAGTACGCGGCGACGGTCAAGCAGTGCACGACCGGACGGCTGACCAGCCAGATCAACCAGACGATCTCCACCGTCATCAAGAAGTACGCCCCGACCCTCAAGGCCACGCAGACCGCCCAGATCAGCCGTGGTGGGATCGAGGCGGTCAGCCCGCAGGGCAAGCAGTGGACGGTCCTGCTCTTCGGCCAGCTCAGCGTCGTGAACACCAACGATCCCAAGGGCCGTACCGACCCGTTCGGGGCCCAGGTGCAGATGGAGAAGGTGAACGGCAAGTGGCTGATGTCCGGCCTGAAGACCATCGCCTCGCCGGTTTCCTGACCCCGTCGTCACCCCGCCTCGGGCAGCGCCTGACCCCGTCGTGACCCCGTCCTGACCCCGTCCTGGCCCCGTCCTGGCCCCGTGCTGACAGCGGCGCCGGCGACCGACCGCTCGACACCCGTCCACAACGCTTGACGCGATGGGTTCTGCGAGGCACCCTTTCTGAGCACGGTTTAGGCGTGGTTGCTTGCCATGCCCGCGGGCGCTAGACTTCTTCTTTGCGCTGCCCTCTTCTGCCTTCGGCCCGTCAAGGGTCTACTTTCCCGCGCCCGGGTCCCGGTCGCGCGGGGGCCGGTCTGGAGCGGACGGCGCGGATAGGCTCGGTTCAAGTCCTTGGAAGGACGCATCTTGGCAGTCTCGCGCTCCGGTAAGTCACGTTCCACCAACGGCATCAGGTCAGGTATCCCGGGCGCACCGCCCCGTACCTCCTTTGCCAAGATCCGAGAGCCGCTGGAGGTGCCGAACCTCCTCGCTCTGCAGACCGAATCGTTCGACTGGCTCGTCGGCAACCAGGCCTGGCAGGCCCGGGCCGCCGACCGGGGCAGCGCCTCGTCCGGGCTCGAGGAGATCCTCACCGAGCTCTCGCCGATCGAGGACTTCTCCGGCTCGATGAGCCTCTCCTTCTCCAACCCGCGCTTCGAGGACGTCAAGGCGTCCATCGAGGAGTGCAAGGACAAGGACATGACCTACGCGGCGCCGCTGTTCGTCACCGCGGAGTTCACCAACAACACCACCGGCGAGATCAAGTCGCAGACGGTGTTCATGGGTGACTTCCCGATGATGACCCGCAAGGGCACCTTCATCATCAACGGCACCGAGCGCGTGGTGGTCAGCCAGCTCGTCCGGTCCCCGGGCGTCTACTTCGACCGCACCCTGGACAAGACCTCCGACGTCGACGTCTACGGCGTGAAGGTCATCCCGAGCCGCGGTGCCTGGCTGGAGTTCGACGTCGACAAGCGCTCGACCGTCGGCGTCCGCATCGACCGCAAGCGCCGGCAGCCGGTCACCGTGCTGCTGAAGGCCCTCGGCTGGACCGATGAGCGCATCCGCGAGCACTTCGGCTGGTCCGAGACCCTGCTCGCCACCCTCGAGAAGGACCACATCGGCACGACCGACGAGGCCCTGCTCGACATCTACCGCAAGCTGCGCCCGGGCGAGCCGCCGACGCGCGAGTCGGCACAGGCGCTGCTCGAGAACCTGTTCTTCAACTCGAAGCGCTACGACCTCGCGAAGGTCGGCCGCTACAAGGTCAACAAGAAGCTCGGCAACGACGTGTCGATCGAGAACGGCACGCTGACCGAGGACGACGTCGTCCGCACGATCGAGTACCTGATCCGCCTGCACGCCGGCGAAGAGGGCTACGAAGTCGACGACATCGACCACTTCGGCAACCGCCGGCTGCGCACCGTCGGTGAGCTGATCCAGAACCAGATCCGGGTCGGCCTGTCCCGGATGGAGCGCGTCGTCCGCGAGCGCATGACCACGCAGGACGTCGAGGCCATCACGCCGCAGACGCTGATCAACATCCGACCTGTCGTCGCCTCCATCAAGGAGTTCTTCGGCACGTCGCAGCTGTCGCAGTTCATGGACCAGACCAACCCGCTCGCCGGTCTGACCCACAAGCGCCGGCTGTCCGCGCTCGGCCCGGGTGGTCTGTCCCGTGACCGCGCCGGCATGGAGGTCCGCGACGTCCACCCGAGCCACTACGGCCGCATGTGCCCGATCGAGACTCCGGAAGGCCCGAACATCGGCCTGATCGGCTCGCTCGCGTCCTACGGTCGGGTCAACGCGTTCGGCTTCGTCGAGACGCCGTACCGCCGGGTCGACGACGGCCGCGTCACCGACGAGGTCGAGTACCTCTCGGCCGACGAAGAGGACCGGCACGTCATCGCGCAGGCCAACGCGATCATCGACGCCAAGGGCAACTTCACCGAGTCCAAGGTGCTGGTGCGCAAGAAGGGCGGCGAGGTCGACCTCATCGAGCCCGGCGAGGTCGACTACATGGACGTCTCGCCGCGCCAGATGGTGTCGGTCGCGTCCGCGATGATCCCGTTCCTCGAGCACGACGACGCCAACCGCGCCCTGATGGGTGCCAACATGCAGCGTCAGGCGGTGCCGCTGCTGCGCAGCGAGGCGCCGCTCGTGGGCACCGGCATGGAGCTGCGCGCCGCGGTCGACGCCGCAGACGTCCTCGTCGCCGACAAGGCCGGTGTGGTCACCGAGCTCTCGGCCGACTACATCACCGTGATGGCCGACGACGGCACCCACCAGACGTACCGGCTGGCCAAGTTCGCGCGCTCCAACCAGGGCACGAGCTACAACCAGAAGCCGATCGTCGACGAGGGTGACCGCATCGAGGTCGGGCAGGTCATCGCCGACGGGCCGTCCACCGACGAGGGTGAGATGGCGCTCGGCAAGAACCTGCTGGTCGCGTTCATGCCGTGGGAGGGCCACAACTACGAGGACGCGATCATCCTCAACCAGCGCATCGTCCAGGACGACGTCCTCACCTCGATCCACATCGAGGAGCACGAGGTCGACGCCCGCGACACCAAGCTGG
>JAVHVD010000413.1:0-4161 GCA_032160745.1 Pseudonocardiales bacterium | reverse complement strand
TCGGACTGGTACGGCGGCCAGACCGGTGTCGGCCAGTTGCCGCAGGTGTTCGAGGTGACGTCCGTGATCCAGGTGCCGTTGCCGCCCTGGTCGTTGATCGCCAGGTTGCTGACGCAGTTGTAGACGGCGTGCGGCGCACCCCAGCCGGCTGCGGTCACGTTCGTGAAGTTGAGCGTGCCGCCGACCTGCCCCTGGACGACATAGGTGCCTGCACCCGAGATCGTCCCGTTGCTGAGGTTGATCGTGCCGACGGTCGAGCCCGAGACAGTCTGGATCGCCTCGTACGGGCTCTGCTGGATGACGAAGTTGCTGACGTTGACCGGTCCGGTCATCGCCCCGTCGCGAGCGTCGAACCACAGCGCGCCGACGCCGAACTGCCAGTTCGGGTCGAGCGAGCCGTCGCGGATCATCGTGTTGTTCGACACGGTCGTGAGGCCGAGCGCCGTCGAGTTGAAGCGCTGGCTGACGTGGATGCCGCCACCCTGGGCGAGCCCCGTGTCGACGACCTTGTTGCCGCTCACGGTGATGTCGTGGCCGCCGTAGATGGCGATGCCGTTGGCGAGGATCTGCAGCGACACGGTGTTGTTGCTGAACGTGTCGTTCGCGTCCGCGCCGACGTTTGCGTCGGACCAGGTCGCGAGACCGTCGTCACCGGTGTTGCGGATGTCGCTGTTCGTGACGGTCGAGTTGGTGACGCCGCCGTGGAAGTTGACGCCGTCCGCCGTCTGGTCGCGGATCCGCATGTAGCTCAGCGTCGTCCCGTTGAAGGGACCGTCGAGCCAGGCGCCGACCTTGGTGTGCTCGATCCAGATGTGATCGAACGTCGAGTTGTTGAAGGCGCCGCCGATGCCGTTGACCTGGCAGCTGTCGCAGCGGTCCTGCACGTCACCCGTGATCAGGAAGTTCGACAGGTGGACGTTCGAGCTCGGCGTCGGCGCGAAGTTGCCGTAGAAGCCGACGTTGCTTCCCTGCACGTTCGAGTACCACATCCCGGCGCCCGTGACCGTCACGTTGTTGACGGCGATGTGGCTCGTCACCTTGAAGGTGCCCTGTGGGATGTAGACCGTGCCCCCGGCTCCGGCCGCGCTGATCGCCGAGTTGAACGCGGCGGTCGAGTCGGCTGCGCCGGTTGCATCCGCACCACGACTGGTCACGGAGATCGAGCCCGCCGGCTGCGGGATCGCCGCACCGACCTGCTCGAAGTCGGCGAAGTCGATCGTGTAGGACGACGCGCCCATCGTGTCGGCCTGGATCCGGAACCTCGTCCCGGCCGGATAGGTCGTCGCGAAGAGCCGGTGTACCTCGTCGTAGAACCAGTGCGGGTTGCTCCCCGGCTGGTTCGTGAACGGGTAGCCGCTGTACAACCAGCTGTACGCGTTCGTGAGCGTGAAGTCCGGCTGCCGTGTCCCGTTGATGTAGAGGGAGATCGGTGCCGTATAGACCGACCCCGTCGAGGTATCCGGGATGCTGGCGCGGAAGACGATCGAGTTGGTCGGGGCCGTCGTCGTGAACTCGACGAACTGACCGGTCCCCGACAACCGGACCGCCTTCCGGAACGACGCCTCGTCCTGAAGCGTCCCGTAGGACACGCCACTCGCCGACGGACCGAGGATCGTGCCGTTCGTGGCAGCGTTCTCGGCCTGCAGCTCGACATACGGAAGCGGTGCCCCCGCCCCGCCCGATGCCGCGGCCGTGGCGGCCGCTCCTTCGTAGACTGCCTGGGCGGCCCCCGCCCCTCCTACCGCAACCGCGATCGCGGTCAGTGCCATTGCCCCGACGACGGCGAGCCTCGTGAGCCTCGTCCGCCAGCCGGGCGACTGGGAAGATGCTGGCTGATGCGACATGCAATGACCTCTTTCTGAGTAAGGCCGGCCTCGTCGCCGGACTTCGCCTGCCGCAAAGGCCCGGGGACAGTTACATATCGCACTTTCTTTTGCAAAAAACCGACTTGGCCGCGCAACAAACACATTCCAAGACACTGAACCGCTCGTGACGGAGCGACGAATCAGCGCGATGACCCGTGTCGCGCTCCTCGTGCTCGGCGTTCTTCTCGCCGGCTCGTGCGGCGGCCGGAGCTCCGACGCGGTGGTGGTCGTCGCCGCCCTCGGCGACTCGATCACGGCAGGCTCCCCCGGCTACGACCCCGACCCCGAGGTGCGCGGGCGCGCCGGCGGGGGCATGAACGAGAAGAGCCAGTGGGAGTACTGGGCGCAGCGCCGCGACCGGCGGCTCGTCTTCCGCAACTGCGGCGTCCCCGGCGAGCGCACGGACGAGATCGCGCTCCGCCTAAAGGACTGCGCGAGAGGCGCGGACGTGCTCGTCGTGCAGGGCGGGGTCAACGACATCGCGCAGCTGCGCTCCGTCGACGCCGCGGCCCGGAACCTGCAGGCGATGGTGCGCGAGGGACAGCGCCTCGGCCTGCGGGTCGCGCTCGCGAATGTCCTGCCGTGGAACAACGGCTACACCGGCGCGCTGCCGCAGATCATCCTGCTGAACGCCCGCATCGCAGCGGTCGCGCGCGCCGAGCACGTGCCGTTGCTGCCCTTCTACGCGACGCTCGAGGACCCGAGCCGCCCCGGGCAGATGGAGCCCGCCTGGACCTCGGACGGCAACCATCCGTCGGTCGCCGGCTACCGGCGCCTCGGCGAGCTCGCGTTCCGGCTGCCGTCCGCGTAGCGCCTACGATCCTGCGATGGAGCTCGTCGAGCACCGCCACGGGATCGCCGCGCCGCTCGTGGCGCTGACCTTCGACGACGGCCCCTCGCCGTGGACGGAGCCCATCCTCGCGCACCTCGAGCGCCACGCCGCCCGAGCCAGCTTCTTCGCGATCGGCGAGGCGATCGACGAGCGCGGGGCCGCGATCCTGCGGCGGATCGTGGACGCAGGAGGCGAGGTCGGGAACCACACCTACACGCACCCGCGCCTGACGCAGCTCGCCGATGCGGACGTGCTCGAGGAGCTGGCCCGTACGACGCCGCTGATCGAGCAGGCGACCGGCGTCCGCCCCAGCTACTGGCGCGCGCCGTACCTCGAGCGCAACGACCATCTGCTCGAGCTGATCGCGCCGCTCGGGCTGCGGGAGGTCGAGCTCTCGATCGTGACGGCGGACTATGCGCAGAGCGCCGAGCAGACGTGCGACGACGTCCTCGGCCGGATCCAGCCCGGCGACATCGTGGCGCTCCACGACGGACGCAACCGGCGGGACGGCCCGACCGACAGCCTCCCGACGCGCGAGAACACCGTCGCCGCCGTGGCCCTGATCCTCGACGGGCTGGCCGAGCGGGGGCTGCGCTGCGTCACCGTGACCGAGCTGCTCGCCGCAGCAGGCTGACCCGGCCGTGCTCGCTGGCCCAGGGAGCGGATCGGACGCGCCCACGCTCTGCGCGTCGTGCGCGTTCATGCGGATCGTGCAGGGTCGCCGCAGCCAGACCTACCTGCTGTGCCGCAACGAGGCGATCCCTGCCAGGTATCCGCCGCAACCGGTGCGCGCCTGCCCCGGCTTCACCGCCTCGGCAGGAAGCCGGTCGTCTGCGTAGGCTCCGGCGCGTGGAGCTGCGCCGGATCGAGGCCACCCGCTACGTGACGCCGCTCCGCGAGGGCGGGTCGCTGCCTGCGCTCGTCGAGGCGAGCGACGAGGGGCTGTACGTCCTCAAGTTCCGCGGCGCCGGCCAGGGGCCGAAGGCGCTCGTCGCCGAGATCGTGGCGGGCGAGCTGGCGCGCGCACTGGGCTTCGCGGTCCCCGAGCTCGCGCTCGTCGAGCTCGATCCCGCCCTGGCGCGCGCCGAGCCCGACCCCGAGATCCAGGATCTGCTCGCAGCGAGTGCGGGGCTCAACCTGGGCGTCGACTTCCTCCCGGGCGCGCTGCCGTTCAACCCGGCGGTCGGGCCTGCTCCCGAGCCCGGGCTCGCGGCGGAGATCGTCTGGCTCGACGCCCTCGTCACGAACGTCGACCGGACGGCGCGCAACACGAACATGCTGCTCTGGCACGGGAAGCTGTGGCTGATCGACCACGGCGCTGCGCTGTACTTTCACCACGCGCGCGCGAGCGCGCGCGAGACCGGGCACGGGCGCACGCCGTTCCCGGCGATCGCCGAGCACGTGCTGCTGCCCTTCGCCGGGTCGATCCTGGAGGCGGACGCGCGCCTCGCACCGCGGGTCAGC
>JAVHVD010000412.1:0-3606 GCA_032160745.1 Pseudonocardiales bacterium | reverse complement strand
CACGAGGACAGGACCGTGGGTGGTGGCCGCCTGTGTTGTGGCGGCGGCCTTGTTACTGGTCGTCGTCGGCGGCTACTCGCTGCACTGGCGATGGACCGGTCTGTCCGGCTCGGTCACACTGTGGGACTGGCTGCAGGTTCTCGTGCTGCCGGTGGCGGTGGCCGCGACGCCGATCCTGGTGCGCCACCGGCGCGGACTGCACGGTCGGCACAGGCGAGCGATGGCCGTTGGCGCCCTCGCCTTCGTCGGTCTCGTGGTCGCCGGCTACTTGGTGCCGATGGGCTGGACCGGCTTCACCGGCAACAGGCTCTGGGACTGGCTCGAGCTGTTGCTGCTCCCGGTCGTTGTCGCCACGGCGTCGGCGTGGGGGACGACCTGGCCACTCGCCCGCTCCCACGTCGTCATCGTCGCCGGCACCATGGCCGCGGTCGCGGTACTCGCCGTGCTCGGCTACACCATCCCTTGGCGGTGGACCGGATTTTCCGGCAACACGGCATGGGACTGGATCAAGCTGCTGTTGCTTCCGCTCATGGTGCCGCTGGTCCTGGTGCCGCCTCTGGCGAGATATCTCTCCGACCAGTTCGGTGGCTCGACACCGCCCAACCCGGCCGACGTGACGGAACCGGCCCGCGCCGGCGAACGTCATGGAGGCAGATAACAAGATCACGCGGTCGACGCGGTCTATGCGGACGCGGACGGGATGCCGGCGTTGTCGAGGATGAGTTCGGCGGTGCGTCGTGCGGTGCGGGCCGCCTCGGGAGCCTTGTCCATCTGTGCCGTGGCCACCGCGCCGTCGTAGAGCAGGACCAGGGTCTCGGCCAGTTGCTTTGGATCGCCGGTACCGACGTCGGTTGCGAGGTCGAGGAACAGCGTGTGTACCCACGCGCGGAAGGTTGTCGCGGCGTGGGCCTCGACGCTGTCCGGTGCGGCTTCGGCGGTGGCGTTCATGAAGGCGCAGCCGCGGTAGTCGGGCTGGGCGAACAGGGTGCCGAGGACGTCGTAGACGGCCAGGATCCTGGCCCGTGGCTCGGTGTGGGCATCGATGCCGGCGGTGACCCGCTCGGCCCACTTGCCGTGGCGGTGGGTGAGGTAGTCCCGGACGAGATCGTCCTTGCCGGCGAAGGAGTAGTACAGCGACCCTTTGGCGACCCCGGCGCGAGCGATGACCCGGTCGATGCCGACGGTGTGGATGCCTTCGTTGTAGAAGAGGTCGTCCGCCGCTTGGAGGATGCGCTGCTTGGCCGTCCTGCGGCGTTGTTCGGGCCTGGTCACGCCATCACGGTAACCGACGGATCTGTCTAAATAAAGTCATCCGCGGCATTGCTTATTTAGACAGATCCGTCTAGCGTCGTTCCTGGTTAGACGACCCGGTCTAAACAACGAGCCTGAAGGTGAACCTCATGACGACAGCCACCGCAACCTCCACCGTCAGCGACCTGGGCGGCCAGACCGCGCTGGTCACCGGCGCCACCTCCGGAATCGGGAGGGCCGCCGCGCTCAAGCTCGCCGAGCACGGCGCCACCGTGCTGGTGCACGGCCGCGATGCCGGCCGCGGCGTGGGTGTGGTCGAGCAGATCGAGCTGGCCGGCGGCCGCGCGCGATTCGTTGCTGCCGACCTGAGCGATCCCGCCGACGTCGCCCAACTGGTCGCCGCGGCCGGTCGAATCGACATCCTCATCAACAACGCCGGCTCATCCTGGTTCGGGCCCAGCAGCGAACTCGACACCCCCACCTACGACCGGCTCTTCGACGGCAATGTCCGCTCCGCCTATCTGCTCACCGCCGCCGTGGCACCAGCCATGGCCGGCAACGGCGGCGGCGTCATCATCAACCTGTCCAGCATGGTCGCCACCGTGGGCCTGCCCGGAGCCGCCGCCTACAGCGCGACCAAAGCCGCGCTCGTGGCCATGACCCGATCCTGGGCGGCCGAATACGGCGCCGACGGCGTACGGGTCAATGCCGTCGCACCGGGGCCGGTCTTCACCGAAGGCGCAAAGAACACGATCGCCCTCGGCAAGACGACGCCACTCAACCGCGGCGCCCAACCCGAAGAGATCGCCGAGACGATCGCCTTCCTCGCCTCCCCCCGGGCCGCCTACATCACCGGCGCCACCATCGCCGTCGACGGCGGCCGATCCGCCGTCTGACCGACAACTCCTGACCCTCGCCAACGGAGAGGAACGTCATCATGACCACCAGCAGCATGTTCGGCATCAGCTTCGACACCCACGACGCAGCGCTGGTCGCCCGGTTCTGGGCCGAGACTCTCGGACGCCACGTCGCCGAGGGCGCCGACGCCCGCAACGCCGTCGTCCCACCCGACGCCGTCGCCACCACCGGACCGCGTCTCGCCTTTCATCAAGTACCCGAAAGCAAGACCCTGAAGAACCGCGTCCACCTCGACCTCACCACCACCGATCTCGAGCCCGAGACCGTCCGGCTACAACGACTCGGCGCGACGATCGTGCGCGACGTGTCCGAGAACGGCAACCACTGGATCACGCTGGCCGACCCCGAAGGCAACGAGTTCGACCTCATCAGCGTCTGACCAACCTCAATGGCCCGCGCCGCCGCCCCGCTGATCAACAGCGTTCGTCGGACATTCCGCGATGGACAGCAAGCCCGTCAGAGATCCAGGCTTCGACGCCACCGATGACGTCGGTAGCGTCGATGCCGATGTCACGCAGGCTGCGAACGGCCAGGCTGGAGCTGTATCCCTGGCGGCAGATGACGATGACGCGCATCCCCGTCACCGCTTCGGGGATCTTGTCCGCGCTGGTGGGATCGAGTCGCCATTCGAGCACCGTGCGGTCGATGACGAGTGCTCCGGGCAGCTCGCCCTGGGTCGCTCGCTGCCCGGGCGTCCGGGTGTCGACGAGCAGCGCTCCCTCGCGTTGCGCGGCGTGCGCCTGCCCCGCGGTGAGGCGCTGCCAACCGACGCGGGCCTGTTCCAGCTGATCGTCGATGCGTCCCATGCCTGCCCTTCTGCGGCGTCGCTGAGCCAGACGTTCAGCGCACGACCAGCACGGCGTCGCCCCGGGGAATCAACTCCCCGACCACCGGGGCGCCGGGGAGCTCGCCGACGACGAGCAGTCCGCCGCTTGTTTGCGCGTCCGCGAGCAGCAGCAACTCGTCCTCGTCGACCTGTGCGGCCAGACGTGGTCGCACCCAGTCCAGATTGCGTCTCGTGCCGCCGCTGACGAACCCGGCGCGCAATGCCTCTCGGGCGCCGTCCAGATAAGGGACTGCCGCCGCGTCGATCACCGCGGTCACCCCGGACGCTCGCGCCATCTTGAACAGGTGGCCGAGCAGGCCGAAACCGGTGACGTCGGTCGCCGCGACATGCCCGGCCGCCAGGGCCGCCGCGGCCGCGTCGCGATTCAGCTCGACCATGCACGCGATCGCGTGCGGGAACACCTCGCCGGTGCTCTTGTGTCGGTTGTTGAGGACGCCGGTGCCCAGCGGCTTGGTCAGACTGATCGGCAGTCCCGGCTTCGCGGCGTCGTTGCGCAACAGCCGCTTCGGATCGGCCACGCCGGTGACCGCCATGCCGTACTTCGGTTCGGGATCGTCGATGCTGTGCCCGCCCCCGACGTGACATCCGGC
>JAVHVD010000411.1:0-14865 GCA_032160745.1 Pseudonocardiales bacterium | reverse complement strand
CTCTCCTTGAGCAGGACGTAGGTGATCTCGATGGTGTCGGGCTCGGTGCCGTGGACCAGGCCGGCGTAGCCGTAGACCTCGTCGGTGTCCGGGTCGGCAACCGCCCAGGTGGTCCAGCCGTCCTTCGCGTGATTGCGCCGCGTCACGTCGATCCAGTACGCGGTCTCCTCGCGGGTGAGGCCGGTGCCGGTATCGACGTAGCGCATCAGGTCGAGGTCGCCGGTGATGGCGGCGAACCGGTCGAGGTCGCTGTCGGTGAAGGGACGGATGACGGCTCGCTCGGTCCGGACGATGGTCACCGTCCGAGCGTAGGAGCGGCGGCCAGGCGGTTTCGGCTCAGTGGTCCCAGGCCTGGACGATGCGCTGGCGGGTGATCCGGCCGGCGGCCACCTCGGAGATCGAGAGGCACTCGACATTGGTGCCGTCCGCGTAGCGGCAGGCCACTTCCACGGTCAGCCGGTCGCCGGCCAGGACGGCGTTGCGGACGTCATGGGTCATGTCCCGGTCGCACACGTCGGCCAGATGGGCCCCGATCTCGTCGCTGCCGCGCAGAACCCGAGGGTTCGCCGGCGGGTTCTCGTGATCGATGATGACGACCTCGGCGTCGGTACTGAATGCGGCGAGTTGTCCCGCGGCGTCGCGATCGGTGATCGCGGTGGCGAGGGCTGCGGTGTCGAGCGGTGCCGTGCTGGTGGTCATGGCTCCTCCTGAGGTGGGTGCCCTGCTGTGATGCGTTGAGCCTCGCCGGCGGCCGTCATCGGCACGTCAAAGCACCGTCAAAGCGCGTAGCGTCCATGCGTGTTGCGGATTTGCCTGCTGGGCGGCGTGCACGCGGAGTCGGACGGCCGCCCGGTGCCGGCCCCGGCCAGCCGCCGAGCCGAGGCGCTGCTGGGCTGGCTGGCGCTGCACCCCGGGCTGCACTCGCGGGCGGAGGTCGCCGCCCGGTTGTGGCCCGACGTCGTCGACGCGAGCGCACGGCAGAGCATGCGCAGTGCGATCTGGTCGCTGCGGCAGGCGTTGGACGAGATCGCCCCCGATGCGCTGGTGACCACCCGGGACCGAGTGGGCCTGGCGGCCGCGGTCGACGTCGACGTCGCCCGGTTCGACCAGTTCGTCGACGCCGGGCAGCTGGCCGATGCGGTCGCTCTCAGCACGGGGGAGCTGCTGGCCGGGGTGGACGACGAGTGGGCACTCGTGGCGCGCGACGAACATCGTGAGCGGCTGACCGCGACGCTGCGCACGCTGTCCGAGCAGGCCGCGGCGGACGGAGACACGCGGACCGCGACCGACTGGGCCCGCCGGGCCGCCGCCCTGGACCCGCTCTCCGAGGACGCCGCGCGGGCGCTCATGACCCGACTGGCCGCGGCCGGCGATCGACCGGCAGCGCTGGCCGTCTACCAGCGCCTCGCCGACCGACTGCGCAAGGAGCTTCGGGTGGCTCCGTCCGAACCGACCTGGCAGCTCGCCGAACGGATCCGCACCCACGTTCCCGATGCGCCGCCGGCTCCGGCGCCGGCCCGGGCGGTTCGAGCACGCACCGGCGCGCTGCCACTCGTCGGGCGCGCCGACGAGCTGCAGCAGCTGCGCGCCGCCTGGGCGGCCGCGCAGGACGGCGCCGGCGGGCTGGCGCTGGTGCATGGTGAGGCGGGCATCGGCAAGACGCGGTTGGTCTCCGAGCTGGCCGAGAGCGCCGCCCGCGACGGCGCCTGGGTCGTCACCGGCGCGGCCGCGGACGTGCCCGGTCTGCTGCTGGCTCCGTGGATCGAGGTCTCGGGCGCCCTGGCCCGTGCGCTCGGCGAGCTGCCGGATGCGCCCTGGGTCACGAGCCTGGCCCCGCTGCTGCCCGCGCACCTGCCGGCGCACGGGTCCGAGCCGCCCGATCTCGCGCAGGCCAGGTTGTCCGAGGCGGTGGTGGCGCTGCTCGACGAGTGCTGCGGGCGCGCGTCGGTGCTCATGGTCATCGAGGACCTGCACGCGGCCGATGAGGCGAGCCTGGCCCTGCTCGCCTACGTCGCTCGCCGGATCACGTCGAGCCGGCTGCTGCTGATCGGAACCCGCCGCGAGCGCCCGGTGCGGGACCGGCTGGCCATGGTCGAGCAGTCGCAGCGCCAGGCCGGCACGCTGCGCGCCGACGTCGCCGTCGCCGCCCTCGACGGCGCCTCAGTCTCGGCGCTGGCCCGAGCGGTCGGCCCGCTCGCCGACGACGCCGTCGGCCAGGTGGTGCAGGTGGCCGACGGCAACGCGTTGCTGGCGGTGGAGGCGGCCCGCGCTCTGGCCGCAGGTGACGCCCTGCCCGCCGGCCTGCGTGGTGCCGTGCGCTCGGCCACGGCCCGTCTGCCGGACGACGCCCGCGTCCTCGTCCGCACCCTCGCGGTGGCCGGACGCGACCTCGACCCGGACGAGGCGGCGGCCCGCGCCGGGGTCGACCTGTCGTCCGCGCTCGCGCCGGCGGAGGACGAAGGACTGCTCATCCACCTCAACGACCGGGTGGGCTTCCGGCACGCGCTGCTGCGCGACGCCGTGTACGCCGACATCCCGGCCGTCGAGCGCGTCGAGCGGCATGCCCGCGCCGCGGAGCAGCTGGACGCGGCAAGCTCCCACGAGCGGGCCGCGGAGGCGGCGATGCATCTGCGGGCCACCGGGCGGATGTCCGCCGCTGGGCAGCTGCTCGTCCGCGCGGCGGCGCAGGCGCGCAGGTTCGGTGCGCTCGCCGACGCGACCGAGCTGCTGCGCGAAGCGACCGCCGCGACGCCCGACGACCCCAACGCGGCGCTGGAGCTGGCCGACGTGCTGGCCTGGCGGGGCCGTCCGGCCGACGCGCGTGAGGCGTTCGACCGGGCCATCGCGCTGCTGGAGGCGGCGGGGGATCCGGCCGCGGTCGCCGCCGCGCACCTCCGTTACGCCGAGTGGCACTACGGCCCGATCTGTCGGCCGCGGGTGGCGGTCGAGGCGTGCCGGCGGGCACTGGCCGTCCTCGACGGCGCGGGCCTGGACGAGCGTCCGCTGCGGGCGAACGTGTTGTCGGTCTACGCGTGGTGCGAGTCGATCGACGGCACCGCTGAAGACGTGGCGCAGGCGCTGGCGATGCTCGCCGCGGCCGCCGGTGACCAGCCGGACGATCCGCTGCTCGCGTGCGGAGCCGACCGGGTCAGGTCGTTCATGCTGCTGCGACAGGGCCGCTTCGCCGAGGCCGTGGAGCCGGGAGTCCTCGCCGCGGACGCGGCCGTGCGCGCCGATCGTGCCGATCTCGCCTATACCGGCCTGGTCAACGCGGCGTTCGGGCAGGCGGCCGGCGGCGATCTCATCGACGCCCTGCGGCTGCTCGACCGTGCGGCGGCGGCGATCCGCGGTCGGGGCATGCTCGCCATCGAGGCGATGGTCCTCGTCGACCGGGCGTGGGTCCTCGTGCGGCTGGGCCGACTCGCCGACGCGGCGGAGGCCGCCGTCCAGGCTCGCCGGTGCGCAGACCGGCTCGACGCGCCGGATCTGCAGGCCGTGGTGGACGCCGAACGGGGCCGCGTGGCGTTGCGGGCCGGCGATCACGAGGCTGGGGCGATCCTGCTCGGCGACGCGCTGGCCGTGCCGGAGGCCGGTATCGGACGACCGCTGGCCCGGTTGCAGCGCGGCGACGCGCTGGCCCGCCTCGGCCGCCTCGACGAGGCGGAGGAGGAGCTCGCCCAGGTTGCGCTCGAGCCGATGCGCCCGGGCGATTGGCCGGACACGCTGGTGGCCCGGGCGGCCGGCCTGCAGGGGCTGATCGCCGCCCGCCGCGGCGCCGTGGACGACGCCCAACGGCTGCTGGGTCAGGCCGCGGCCGCCTGGCGTCGACGCCTCAGCCCGGTCGAGCTGGCCGAGCGCATGACGTCGGTCATGGCCGACCTCGGCCGACCGATCATCGGGCTCGTCGTGCCGGCCGAGGAACTCGCGATCATCGAGGCCGACCTCGCCGCACTTCCGCTGCGCTCGGAGGTATGAAATGCCCACGTTCGACGACGCCACCACCACAGCCGCGACCCCTCTCGCGGTGTGGCAGATCCTGTATGACCCGCTGCGCTTTCCGGAATGGTGGTCCGGGTTCGGCGAGGTGCGCCGGGGAGACGCGTCCGGCGGGTCGGCCGACATCACCATGTGGCCGGACGGCTACCCCGATTTCCCGATGCCGCAGCTGATGGAGACGCGCTCGCGGGATCACCGCGTCGTCGTCTCGTGCACGATCTCCGACATCCTCTTCGACTGGCGGCTCGAGGTGGCCCCGCCCGGCACCAGGATCGCCGTCCACGTCGAGATCCCGGAGAAGGAGGCCGCACGGCTGGCGACGCAGCAGGACGTGGTCTCCGCGTCGCTGCGCCGCCTGGCCGAGCTCGCCGAAGGTGCTACGGACGGGCTTCCAGCACCAGGTTGAACGGCGTCTCGGTCGCGGTCCGGAAGCGGGTGAACCCACCCTCGCGCACGACGTCCCCGATGCGTTCCGGTCCGGCCTGCGCGCCGAGGCAGAGCCCGACGTCCTGCGAGCGGGACGCCGGAACGCAGATGAACGTGGACGCCGAGAAGAAGACCCGACCGACGGGATTGAGGTTGTCCTCGATGCGGTCGCCGGCCTGGGGTTCCACGATCAGCCAGGTGCCGTCCGCATCGAGCGCGGCGCGGACGTGCCGGGCCGCACCGACCGGGTCGCCCATATCGTGCAGGCAGTCGAACATCGCCACGAGGTCGTAGTTCGTACCGGGGAAGTCGGCAGCGCCGGCCACCTCGAAGCGCACCCGGTCCTCGACGCCGGCCGCAGCCGCCGCCTCGCGGGCCCGCTGGATCGACGGCTCGTGGTAGTCGAAGCCGACGAAGGTCGACCGCGGGAACGCCTGCGCCATGATGATCGTGGACGCCCCGTGCCCGCAGCCCACGTCCGCGACGGTGGCACCGCTCAACAACTTCCCCTCCACCCCGTCGAGGGCCGGCAGCCAGGACTCGTTGAGGTTCGCGACGTAGCCCGGCCGGAAGAACCGCTCGGTGCCCTCGAACAGGTCGACGTGGTGCTCGTGCCAGCCGACGCCGACGCCGGTGCGGAACGACTCCCGCACCCGCTCACCGTCCTGATAGGTGGACGCGGCGATCTGGAACGCGCCGGGCACGTACGTCGGGCTCTTCGGGTCGGCCAGGCAGGCCACCTGGGCCGCGGTCATCGAGAAGGTGCCTGTCGCGGCGTCGTACTCGACGTAGCCGCCGGCGGCCTGCCCGCAGAGCCATTCGCGGACGTGCCGCTCATCGGTGCCGGTCGCCGAGGCGACCTCGGCGGGTGTCGCGGGCTGGGCGGCGGCCAGCGCGGCGTAGAGGCCGAGCCGGTCCCCGAGGACGATGTTCGCCCCGGCCAGCGCGGCGCCGAGGTCGACGACGAAACGTCCGAGGAACGCTTCGAGGTCGGCCTGGGCGGGCGCGGTGTCGGCAGTGGTGGTCATGGGTGCTCCTGACGGTCGCCGGGCGCCGCCGTCCGGCCCCCGTTCGATCCGAGGGTCGGCCGCCACCGTCATTGCCCCGTCAACCGCGCGTCAAAGGCCGCCCGGCCGGCTCAGTCGTCCTCGTCGGCCATGACCCGAACGGCGGTGATCCGGTGGACGGGGTAGGAGACCAGACCGGACCGGCCGCGCTCGTAGCCGCGGACATACCCGGCGGCAAGCGAGATCGGGTGGATCTCGTGCGCCGTGGCCGCGCCGTCGGGCTCGGCCACGCCGAGCCAGACCAGCTGCTCCTCACGGACCGCGCGACGCAGCAACTCCATCGTCGCCGCCGACGTGACGCCCGGGACCTGCGCGGCGATCGG
Source organism: Pseudonocardiales bacterium (assembly GCA_032160745.1). Lineage (GTDB taxonomy): Bacteria > Actinomycetota > Actinomycetes > Mycobacteriales > Jatrophihabitantaceae > Jatrophihabitans. Next base: position 9,053 of record JAVHVD010000411.1, on the reverse strand, counting down.
CTGGATCCGCCGGCCGATCTCGGCCAGCGCATCGCCGGAGCGGATGCGGCGGACGAGCTCGCCGAGCTGGGCGTCGGAGTCGCCGATCCCGCGGGTCGTGATCGACCTGGCCGGCGGCCGGGACGGTGCCCGCGCTGCGTCGGCCCCGATGGTGATGACGTCGCCGCCCGGCGCCTCGGCGGCCGGGCTGTACCCCGCGGCGCGCAGGGCGTCGAGCACCCGGTTCACCGGCGCGTCTGACACGACGACGGTCGGCGCGATCAACCGCAGGTGCAGGGCGTCCGACCCCTTCTCCGCGAGGACGCGGGCCAGCAGCGCCTCGTCGTTGCAGCGCAGGTAGCTCGCTACCGCGCCGGCCCGCAGGACGCCGTGCCGCCGGGCGGAGTCGTCGATCAGGTACCGCAGGGCCTGGGGAATGGGCGTGCGGGAGTGTTGCTCGACGAACTGGGCGAGGTAGTCGCCGGTCCGGCCGGCGTCCAGCGCGCGGCGCACGGATCGCTCGGTGATGCGGTAGACGTGCGCGCCTCCGGTCGACTCGATGTCGGCGATGAGCGACAGCTCGCTACCCATGGCCGGCTCGGGCGGGCCGGGTACGACGACGGTCAGGTCGGGCTGGACGAGGAAGTGGTCGACGGCGTCGGGCAGGGCGTGGGCGAGTGCATGTTCTGCGGCACCGGACGAGCCGGCGAGCAGCGTGCGGGTGTACCCGGTCGCCCCGCCCGCCGCGGTGACCCCGAGGAGGTCGGCCTCGGCGAGGATCGCGTCGGCGAGCGGACGCTGGCCGGCAGCGCGCCGCGGCTGGTGCCAGGCCAGCAGTGCCAGCACCTCGTCCCGGTCGCTCGGCGCCGCGCCGGGCGGCAGGTCGATCAGCGTGTCGAGCACGTGCCGGCGCAGGGTCGGGATCGTGCCCCGTTCGGCGTCCGGCCCGAGTGCGCTGATGACCCGGTCGCGCTCGCCGCGCTGGCTGACCAGGCTGGGCTGGCGGGTCATGGCCAACCAGGCCGAAGCCAGGACGATCCAGCGCTGCGCGGTGTCATGTCGGCGCCACACGTCGTACTCGGTGCTGGGCAGGAACACCGGCTCCGGACCGTTCGTGGAATTGACGAGGGACGCGGCGTACGCGACCTCGGCGACGAGCGCCGCCACCTGCTCCTCGACGCCGAGATCACGAGCGGTGCGGCGCAGCTCGCGGACCCCCACGCCACCGGAGCGCAGCAGCGACGGAGGCTGCGCCGTCCAACTCTCGGCGAGCGCATCGACCAGGCGCAGGACTTCGAGAACCGCGGTCGTGCCGAGGCGGTCGAGCTCGGCGGGCTCGCGGGTGACGAGGCGGAGCGGTGGCGGCTCGGCCGACGTTCGGCCGACGGCTCCGTCGCGCAGAACGAGACCGACCTCGCGGGGCAGCTCGACGCGTTGGGTGTCGATGGGGGCGAGCAGGCCACGGTTGATCAGCCGGTGCGGCGGGGTGAGGTCGGTACCGATGGCCGCGAGCCGGGTGTTGCGGACCGTGCCCACCGGGGGGCCCGCGGCGAGCCGATCAAGGACCTCCTGCTCAGCTGCGTCGGCCTCGGCGATGAGCGCGGCCACCCGCTGCGGGTCGGCAAGCACGTCGGCCACGGCGGCGCCGGCTCGCGGTTGGGGGGCGGGCGGCAGGCCCAGATGGCGCAGCACCGGGACGAGCGGGGTGTCCGGGACGACGCCGAACAGGACGGCAGCCGGCCGGCCAAGACCGGCCGGGTACGGCCCGACCGACTCCCGGACGGTGGGGACGAGGTGCACCCGACCGGCGTCGCCCCAGATCAGCGCGCGGTCGAAGAGCGGTTCCAGACCCTCGCTCGGCGGCGCATCGATCGTGTCGTCGTCAGCGGCGGCGAGGACCAGCGCTTCGAGCGTGCGCAGCGTGAACGCGTCCAGCCCGTCGACGGCACGCTGTGTGGAGGTACGCACGCCGAGCCGGCCGGCCAGCGCCGCGAGGTCGGCGGGCGCCGGCAGGGCCAGATCTGGACGCAGCCGCAGCAGCCGGATCAACTGGCCGTCGCTGCGGGTACGCAGCCAATCGGTCAGCGAGGTGGCATGCGGCGTCGCCTCATCGCCGTCGGAGAATCGATCGGGCGATGCAGCCACGGGAGGCGGCGCTCAGCGCCCGTTGGCGAGGTGCGGCCGCTCTTCGGGCTTGGGGTGCTTGTAGAAGAGCTTCTCGACCGGCAGCGGGAACTCGGTGTCGCCGTACGGCGAGTGCGCCCCCGCCGCGTCGGACACCAGTTCGGAGACCGAGAAGTCGATCCGGTAGGTGTCGTTGCGGAACTGCTCCGGAAGACGAGGCGCGGTGCCGGCCATGGGTTGCCCTTCTCGCTGATGTCGGACAGACGATTCTATCGGCCCGACAGCTCGCGTAGGGCGGCACGCTGCTCGGACCGACCAGTCCGCAGGGCGGACCACACCGCCAGGGCGAACCCGGCCGGGGCCAGCAGGCAGGCGAGATTGAGCCACAGCGGGGTCTCGCGGTCGCCGGCGAGGAACGGCAGGACGTCGATCCCGATGAACACCAGGCCGACGACGAACAGGGCCACGCCGATCCGCAGGCTGCGGGAACTCATCGCCTCAGTATCCCGGGCGTGATCCGAGGGTGAAACCGTGCGCGGCAGGCAGTAGCCTGATGGGTACGAGGCATCGCCGCCGTGCGGTGCCTTGCCTGCGTTTTGACCTGATTTGAGGAGTGACCGGTGCCTACCGGCAAGGTGAAGTTCTTCAACGCGGAGAAGGGTTTCGGCTTCCTCTCCAACGACGAGGGCGACGACGTCTTCGTCCATCGCGATGCGCTGCCCGACGCCCTCACCGAGCTGAAGGCCGGCACCCGGGTCGAGTACGGCATCGTGTCCGGACGCAAGGGCAACCAGGCAATGCAGGTGCGGGTGCTCGACCCGGTGCCGTCGGTGGTGCGCAATGTACGCAAGCCGGCCGAGGAGATGGCCCCGCTCGTCGAGGACCACATCAAGCTGCTCGACAGCACCTCGAACTCGCTGCGCCGTGGCCGCTACCCCGAGCGCGCCGAGGCCCGCAAGATCGCCGGCCTGCTGAGGGCCTTCGCGGAGAATTTAGACGCTTAACCGCCTCCCCGGCCTTAACTGTTGTCGTCGCGCGATGCCGTAAGCGTCGAGTTCCAGCGCTCTTCCTCGCTTCCAGCTTCGTCTCCAGGCGCGGCTAGGCGGCTCTTCGCGCGAGCGCTCATCGCGTTCGTGGTCACCTAGCCGCTCACGTTCCAGCGTTGACGATTCGCCTTTGGCTCAGCGCAAGGCTGGGTTTCTCGGGGTCAGGCCCTGATCGTGGGCCCGTCGCAACAACGCTTCGGCGGCGGCGTATCCCTCGTCGCCGAGGTCGCGGGTGAACTCGTTGACGTAGAGGGCGATGTGCTGCTGCTGGACGTCGGGCGCCATCTCGTCGGCATGGGCGGCCACGTAGGCGGCCGACGCCGCCGGATCGGCCCAGGCGTACTCGACCGAGGCCCGAGCGGCCCGGGCGAGCGCGGTCGCGTCGAGCGAGCGGCGGGCCAGGATCGCGCCGAGCGGGATCGGCAGCCCGGTGTCGCTCTCCCACCAGGCGCCGAGGTCGACGAGCGCCGTCAGCCCGTAGGACGGGTAGGTGAAGCGCGCCTCGTGGATGACCAGTCCGGCGTCGTAGGACCCGTCGCGCACCGCCGCCATGATCGACGCGAAGGGGACGACGTCGATGCGGGCCGGCCGCTGGCCGGCCGCCCAGAGGCGGTAGAGCAGGTAGGCCGTCGATCGCTCGCTCGGGACCGCCACCGTGCGGCCGTCCAGCGAATCCAGACCGCCCCGGGTCAGCACCAGCGGGCCGCAGCCCCGCCCGAGCGCGCCCCCGCTGGGCAGCAGCGTGTAGTCGTCGAGCAGCCACGGCAGGGCGGCGTAGGACACCTTGACCACGTCGAACTCGCCGCGCTCGGCCGCGGTGTTCGTGACGTCGATGTCGGCGAACGTCACCTCCAGCGCAGGCACGTCCGGCACCAGGCCGTGCGCCCAGGCGTGGAAGACGAACGTGTCGTTCGGGCAGGGGGAGTAGGCGATCTTCATGCCACCGCCGCCGCGACCGCGCGCCCCAACGACTGCAGCGCGAGCGGGATCTGCCACGCGGCCCGGTCACGTGGCCCGACCACGTTGCTGACGGCGCGGATCTCGCCGAACGGGACACCGCGGAGCGCGCCCGCGGCCGCCACCCCGGCGCCTTCCATCCCCTCGGCGACAGCATCCGGGAAGCGCCCGGACAGCCCGGCCGCCGTCGCTGCCGAGCCGGTCACCGTCGCCATGGTGAGAATCGTGCCGAGGTGCCCACCGGTGCGGTCGGCCAGCTCGACCGCCAGCTTCGGTCCGACGTCGTAGCGCTCGCCGCCGAAGCCGAGCTGCGACATCGGAACGAAGCCGTCGGCGGTCTCGGCCCCGAGATCGGCGAAGACGATGGTGGACGCCACGGCGATATCGCCCGGGCGGAGGGGTCCGAACCCGCCGCCGATCCCGGCGCTGAGTACGAGTTCGACGCCGTCCAACGAGCCGGCCGTGGCCGCTGCGACCGCCGCCGGGCCCACCCCGCCGACGAGCAGGTCGACGCCCGATCCGGCCGGCAGCACGGCGGCGATCGCCTCGCGCTCTGCTGCCACTGCTGTCACGACCAGCACCCTCATGTCTGGTCGGAGACCTTCACGAGGAAGCTCCACTTGCTGCCGTCCGGCTTGCCCTTGCGCAGCTGCGCCACCTGAACGACGAACGGGTTGCCGTTGTTGGTGTTGGCCGCCACCCGGTACGAGTGGCTGTCGTGGATCGTGCCGCTGCTGCCGAGCGGCTTGGTCCCGTCGAGGGTCAACGCGGTGACCGACCAGCCCTTGCCGAGCAGATCGCGCGGGACGTCGACCATGATCCGCTCGTCCAGACCGGCATCGATGACCGGGAAGTCCAGACCGGACGCGGTGCGGCAGTGCACGCTGTCGAAGCAGTAGGTCGACGGCGTGATCGTGGTGGAGAACGCGCCGCGCTGCACGGTCACCTTGGGCACCGGTTTGTCGCAGCCGGCCAGCAGCATCGAGGCGGTGAGCGCCCCGGCGATGCCGAGGCTCCGGACGTGGCGGCGCATGTGGCTCCTGAACGGGAGGTCAGTCGGTGCTGCGGTGCATGACGCTACCCGGCTGCCCCGGTCGGTCCGGCCACTCGCGAGCTGCTGTGGCCCGGCTCGTCACCCGCTGCCGCAGGAACACCAGCACGCCGACCGCGAGGACGATAACGCCGGCGATGACGAAGGCGAGCGCACCGTCGGTGTTCGTCTCGCTCGGCAGCCCGACGGCGATCGTCGCGCCGATCACCCACGCCAGTTGCAGGAACGTCTCCGATCGCGCGAACGCGCTGGAGCGCAGCGTCTCGGGCACGTCCCGCTGGATCAGCGCGTCCAACGCGATCTTCGACAGCGCGTTGGCGACGGACGCCACGAACATGCCCGCGGCCGCGAACGGCGGACTGAAGGACACGGCGACCAGCAGGCAAGTGCCACCGGCGATGCAGGTGGAGGTGATGATGAGCATCTCCGGGCGCCCCATGTGCAGGCGAGTGCCGATGGCGGTGCCGGCGAAGTTGCCCGCTCCGGCCGCGCCGATGACCAGGCCGAGCTCGAGCGCGGCCTGCGCACCGTGCTGGGTCGACGTGACGTAGAACGCCAGGTAGATCGTGAGCATCCCGGAGAGCAGGCGCAGGACCGATTCGCCCTGCAGGGCGATGACCAGGTGCGGGTCGAAGCCCTTCTTCGCCCAGGATCGGATCCGCGACATCGGCGGCACCTTGACCTGCGCGCGCGGACGGACCGGCTCGCCGGGATGGCGCGGCGCGGCCGCCGCCGAGTCGACCTGCTTCGGCAGCCGGAAGGCGAAGAACCCGCAGGCAGCGAAGCCGATGGCGGTGACGACGAGCCCCATGCTGTAGGACCCGGTGACCTTGATGATGGTGCCGACGAACCCGCCGAGCACGATCGTCGAACCCAGGCCGAAGATCGTCAGTCGCGCATTCGCCGAGGTGAGCGTCATCCCCTGAGGCACCAGTCGGGGGGCCGCAGCGGCGCGGACCACTCCGTAGGCCTTGGAGAGGACGAGCGAGCCCAGGGCGCACGGATAGAGCACGAGCAGCTCGGTGGCGTGCGCGGCCATGACGAGGGCCAGCACTGCGCGCCCGATCGCCGTGCCGGCCATCGTCCAGCGGCGCCCGTGTTGCAGGCGGTCCAGCGCCGGGCCGATGACCGGAGCGACGACCGCGAACGGCGCCATCGTGATCAGCAGATAGAGCAGCACGTTGCCGCGCTGGGCATTCGCGCTGGCGCCGAAGAACACCGTGCCGGCCAGGGACACGGTGATCATCGCGTCGGTGCCGTAGCTGAGCACCTGGTTCCAGATCAGCGCGGTGAGGCCGGACTCCTCGGCGCCGTCGGCCTTGCTGGCCCGGATGACGTTGCGCGTGACGGCGCGCGCGGCGCGGTTGGTCTGGCTGATCGCGCTGCGCCCGATCAGCAGCGCAGCGCTACCCGCCGTGGTGGCCTCCGGCCGTCCGGGGCGGCCCGGAGGTCCGGCCTCGACCGGACGTCCACCCGGCGCGTTGTACGTCGGCGCCCCGAAGCCGGCGCCGGGCTGGACGTACGGGTCATAGCCTGGCGGCGGCGGTTGGTACGGCGGCGGTTGGTACGGCGGCGGCGGTGGTGGTGGTTGGTAGAACGGAGGCGGCGGCGCGCCGGGTTCGACGCGCGGCCGGTGCGTGGTGTGGCCGGTTTTCGAGAACCGCTTGCGCGGTTGCCCGTCGTTGTTCTTGGCCACGTGTCCATCCTGCCCCACCGGGGCGACCGCGCGACGGCACCGCGATGAGACAATCACCGGGTGACCAGCCCGAACGCGCCGGAGATCGCCCCTGACGCCGTGCTCGCCGCGGCGATCGACGTGGCGCACGCCGCCGCGCTCGAGGTCGGCGGCGAGGCCGTCGGCGAGCACCTCGGCGTTCGCGCCGAGCCCGAGGCTGATCGGGTCGCCACGCACGCCTTCGCCGCAACGCTGCCCGGCTACGTCGGCTGGTACTGGGCGGTGACGGTCGCGCGCGTGTCGCGCAGCAAGACGGTCACGGTCGACGAGGTCGTGCTGCTGCCGGGCGACGGCGCACTTCGGCCGCCGACCTGGGTGCCGTGGGAAGAGCGGGTCCGCCCCGGCGACATGGGGCCCGGCGATCTGCTACTGCCGCCGGCGCTCGACGACCCGCGCCTCGTCCCCGGCTACGTGCTGTCCGACGACCCGGCCGTCGAGTCCGTCGCGTTCGAGTTGGGCCTGGGACGCGAGCGGGTGATGTCGCGTGAGGGTCGACTGCTTGCCGCCGAGCGGTGGCACGCCGGCGACCGGGGCCCCGACGCCCCGATGGCGCGCAACGCCCCAGCGCACTGCGGCACCTGCGGGTTCTACCTTCCGCTGGCCGGTTCGCTGCAGGCCGCCTTCGGCGTCTGCGGCAACGAGATCACCGACAGCGACGGGCAGGTCGTCAGCGTCGAGTACGGCTGCGGGGCCCACTCGCAGGTCGCCGTCGAGGTGAGCGCGATGGCCGAGCCGGCCGACCTCGTCTACGACGACGGTGAAGAGATCAGCGCGGACTAGATCGTGCGCCCGGCTCGGCGGTGCCGCAGCATGATCGCCGAGCCCACCAGGCCGAGGACCCAACCGGCCAGGCAGGTCCAGAGCCAGATGCGATGGCCGTGGTCGCCCAGCCAGCTCCAGAACGGCAGCAGCGCGACGAACGCGAGAAACCAGATGCCCGTCCCGACCGCCACGATGCGCCGCGCATTGATCTGCACGGCGGGCGGATTCACCAGGTCGGGCACGCCGCGAAGCGTACTGCGATGACGTTGCGTGGCGTCCCCTTCCGGGCGGAGTGCGTCGACCTCGGCCCGGGCCCGTCCGCGGCGGAGCTGCTGCGCCGGGTGTCCGGCTGGCCCGGGCTGATCGGCCTGATCGGTGCATGGGCGGATCGCACAGCGGTGTTGACTTCGCATCCGGTGCTCGAACTGAGCGGCGGCGTCGACCTGCTCGACGCGCTGGACGACCAGCCGGACGTGGTCGACGGAGATCCGCAACTGCTCGGCGGGGGGTGGTTCGGTCGGCTGGCGTTCGATGGGCCCTCCGCCCTCGCCTTCCACGATCACGTCGTCCGCCTCGTCGCCGGTCGATGGCGGTTCGAGTCCCTGGTGAGCGACGGACGGGAGGCGGCCCTCGAGGAGCGCGTGGCCGCCTGGCGCGCCGCGCTGTCGTCAACCGGCGGCGACCCGCCGTCGTGGTCGGTCGAGATGTTCACCGGGGCTCCGGCCGCCGAGCACCTCGCCGCCGTCGAGCGTGCGGTCGAGCTGATCCGCGCGGGTGAGCTCTACCAGGTGAACGTCTGCACCCGCGTCGACGCGGCATTCACCGGATCCGCCGCGGGCCTGTTCGCGACGGCGGCCGAGGACCTGCAGCCGCACTACGGCGCGTACCTCGGCGGCGACCCGGCCGTGGTCAGCCTCAGTCCGGAGCTGTTCCTGCGTCGCCGGGAACGCGACGTCATCAGCGCGCCGATCAAGGGCACCCTGCCGCGGGATGGCGCGGGCACGGCCGGCAATGCGGCGGCCCTGCGTCGCTCGGCGAAGGACGTCGCCGAGAACGTGATGATCGTGGATCTGGTCCGCAACGACCTCGGCCGGGTCGCCGAGGTCGGAACGGTGCGGGCAGCTGCCCTGCTGGACGTCCGCCCGCACCCGGGCGTGTGGCACCTGGTCTCGACCGTCGAGGCGCGACTGCGGCCCGACGTCGGCGACGCCGACCTGCTGCGGGCCGCCTTCCCGCCCGGCTCGGTCACCGGCGCGCCGAAGCTGCGGGCCCTGGCCGCCATCGCCGGTCTGGAACCCGTGCCCCGCGGCACCTACACCGGCGCTATCGGCTTCGTCAGCCCGTTGTGGGGCGCTGAGTTCAACGTGGCGATCCGGACGTTCGAGGTCGCCGACGGACG
>JAVHVD010000410.1:0-7896 GCA_032160745.1 Pseudonocardiales bacterium | reverse complement strand
CCGGGCCTCACCATCCCCGGCAAGATCGACAAGATGGGTTACAAGGGCGTCGAGACCACCGAGATGGTGCTCGACGGCGTGCGGTTGCCGGCCGACGCGATCCTCGGCGGCGAGGCCGGCCGGGGCCGTGGCTTCTACCAGATGATGGACGGTGTCGAGGTCGGCCGGGTGAACGTCGCCGCGCGCGGCTGCGGCATCTCAATCCGCGCGTTCGAGCTCGCCGTGCAGTACGCCCAGCAGCGCAAGACGTTCGGCAAGCAGATCGCCGAGCACCAGGCGATCGCCTTCAAGCTCGCCGAGATGGCCACCAAGGTCGAGGCCGCGCACCTGATGATGGTCAACGCCGCCCGGCTCAAGGACGCCGGCGAGCGCAACGACGTCGAGGCCGGCATGGCCAAGCTGCTCGCGTCCGAGTACTGCGCCGAGGTCACCCAGGAGTCGTTCCGCATCCACGGCGGGTACGGCTACTCCAAGGAGTACGAGATCGAGCGGCTCATGCGCGAGGCGCCGTTCCTGCTGATCGGCGAGGGCACGTCGGAGATCCAGAAGACGATCATCAGCCGCGGCCTGCTGCGCGAGTACAAGCTGAACCAGTAGGCGCCGACGTAACCGGCACCGGCGTCCGGTAGAACGGCGTGGTGACCAGCCTCGTCCCCGTGCTCGAGATCGGCGGCACTCACGTCAGCGCCGCGCTGGTCGACCCGGCTCGCTGGCAGGTGACGACGACGACCCGCTTCTCGCTGGACGCCGACGCGTCGGCCGACGCGCTGCTCACCTGGTTCGCGCGGGCCGGCGGCTCGCTCTCCGCCCCGAGCGGGGCGACCTGGGGCATCGCCATGCCCGACCCGTTCGACTACCAGCGCGGCATCGGCCTCTTCGAGGGCGTCGGCAAGTTCACCGAGCTGCGCGGCGTGGACGTCGGCGACGCGCTGCGCACCCGACTGCGCGGGGAGGTCGCCTTCGTCAACGACGCGGACGCGTTCCTGCTCGGCGAGTGGGCCGCCGGTGCCGCGGCCGGCGCGCACCGCTGCGTGGGCATCACCCTCGGCACGGGCATCGGATCAGCGTGGCTGGTGAACGGCGTGGTCGTGGATCCGGGCGTGCCTGCGGGGGGTCGGATCCATCGACTCGACATTGCCGGGCGACCGCTCGAGGACGTGGTCTCGCGTCGGGCGATCCGCCGGGCCTTCGCCTCGGGGGGCGGCGATCCTGCGGCGGACGTGCGGGAGATCGCCGATCAGGCGCGGGCCGGCTCTCCGCTGGCCCGCCGGGTGCTGGACGCAGCGATGACCGCGCTCGGCCGGGTTGTCGGCCGCTGCACCGCCGGGTTCCACGCCGACCTGCTGGTCATCGGCGGGTCGATGTCCGCGTCGTGGGACCTGTTCGAGCCGGCGTTCCGGGCCGGCGCGCTGGGCAACGGGCTGCCGCGTGTCGAGATCGCCGCAGACTCCGACCGGGCGCCGCTGATCGGGGCGGCAGTGCACGCGGTCCGTCGCTCGACGCCGCGCTAGCCGGCGATCACCAGGTGAGGCCGTGGGTGACGAGGTCGGCCTCGACCTGCACCCGGGTGATCGCGTCGAACGGCGTCGGCGGCGCGTCGAGTTCCAAGGCACGGCAGGCGTGGACGAGCGTGTCGTCGTAGGCCAGCTCGAGGGCGCGAAGCCGCGCCGCCTTGGCCGGGACGTCGCCGGTCAACACCCGATCGTGGTCGGCGGACAGCCGCCGCAGGTCCTTGCCGTACCGCTCACGGTCGTCCTGTTGCCGACTGGACGTCGTGCGGCGTTCGCGGCCGCCGGAGCGGCCCGTCCAGCGACCGAGGCCTCGGGCGAACAATTCGAAAACGGCAGCGGGCATCACGCACAGCGCCGCGAAGGTGATCGCCCACATGGCCAGCTCCGCCCCGCCTGTCCGCTCGCGAGCCTGACCTGTCCAGCGTCACCCGCCCGTCAACGGTAATCAAGAGCCGCCCGACCGAAGCTCCTGCAGATCGGCGAGATCCAGACCCGGCCCGCTGAGCGCTCCGCCGGACGGCTCGGCCCGCAGCCCGGCGAGAAAGACGTCCGCGTGCCGGTGCGCCAGCCCGCTCTGCACCTCGAGCGGAATCGTCCCGGGCAGCGGCCGCGACAGCCGCACCAGCATGATCCCGACGTCGCCGAACGTGGCGTCCCTGCGCAGGGCACCGGAGTCGCGCGCGGCCGCGAGCAACCGATCGGCGAGCCGGGCCGACGCCTCGCGCGCCGACTTGACCTCCGGCTCGTCGAGATCGAGGACCTCCAGCAGCGTGGCGATCACTGCGGACGTGCGGACGTCGAGGACGGCGTGGACGTAGGCCGTCAGCGCGTCGAACGGATCGGGGTGCTCGCGTTGTGCCTGCTCGGCGGCCTCGATCGTGGAGGTCAGGGCGGAGAGCACGAGGGCGTGGATCAGCGTCGGGCGATCTATGAAGTGCCGGTAGAGGGTCGCGATCCCGACGCCGGCGCGGCGCGCGATCTCCTCCAGCGGGGCTTCCGGGCCGCGCTCGACGAACACGTCCCGCGCCGCGTCCAGCAGCAGTGCCTGATTGCGCCGGGCATCCGCGCGCATCCGCCCTCCCTCTTTTCGACCGATCGCAGCCTAACACTAGACGGAGGGAAATCCTTCGGATACGGTAGCGGAGGGAAATCCTTCGGATAAGGGAGAGCGACATGACCACGCTGGCGTCGACATCGCCGACCGCCACCACGCCCGACCGGCGCTGGTACGCACTCGTCGTGATCGCCGTGGCCCAGCTGATGACGGCGCTGGACGCGACGATCGTGAACATCGCGCTGCCGTCGGCGCAGCACTCGCTCGGCTTCGGCGACAGCGCCCGGCAGTGGGTGGTCACCGCGTACACGCTGTGCTTCGCCGGACTGCTGCTGCTCGGTGGCCGGGTGGCCGACGTCCTCGGGCGGCGGCGGGCGTTCCAGGTCGGGCTGACCGGCTTCGCGCTGGCCTCCCTGATGGCCGGGCTCGCGCCCGACCTGCCGGTGCTGATCGCCGGGCGCGCCGTGCAGGGCGCCTTCGCCGCCCTGATCGCCCCGGCCGCGCTGTCGTTGCTCGCCGTCACCTTCACCGACCAAACCGAACGGGCCAAGGCGTTCGGCGTGTTCGGCGCGGTCGCCAGCAGCGGTGCCGCCGCCGGCCTGCTGCTCGGCGGCGTGCTGACCGAGTACCTGGACTGGCGGTGGTGCCTGTTCGTCAACGTGGTCGTCGCCGGAGCGGTGCTCGCGGCCGCGCGGCTGGTGCTCCCGGACCCACCGCGGGCGCCTGGGGCACGCATCGACCTGGGCTCGGCGACCCTCGCCACCGGCGGTCTGGCGGCCGTGGTCTACGGCTGCAGCCAGGCGGCGACCCGCGGCTGGTCATCCATCGTCGTCGCGGTCTCGATGCTGGTCGGCGTGGGCGCCCTCGCCGGCTTCGGGGTTCGGCAGCGACACATGGCGACCCCGCTGCTGCCGCTGCAAATCGTGACCGAGCGGAACCGCGCCGGCGCCTACCTCGCCGCCGCGACCGCCGTCATCGGATCGTTCGGCATGTTCCTGCTGCTGACCTACCACCTGCAGGTCGTGCTGCATTACTCCCCGGTGCGGGCCGGGCTCGCTGTCCTTCCCCTGACGCTGGCGAACTCGGTGAGCGGCTACCAGCTCGGCAGCCGGTTGCTGCCGCGCGTCGCCCCGCGGGTACTGATCGCCGGCGGTCTGGTGATCGCTGCGTCCGGGTTGGCCGTCCTGACCCAGCTCGATCCGCACAGTGCGTACCTGACCTCGATCCTGCCCGCGGAGATCCTCGTCGGCGTGGGGATGGGTGCCCTCTTCCCGCCCGCGTTCTCGCTGGCCATGCGCGGGGTCACGCAGCGCGACGCGGGCGTGGCGTCGGCCGTCATCGGGACTGCGACCCAAGTGGGCAGCTCGATCGGCACTGCCGTGCTCAACACGATCGCCGTCAGCTCCACCGCGGCGTACGTTGCGTCGCACGCGCCGAGTCCGGGTCGGCAGGTCGCTGCGCTGGTGCACGGCTACGCCGGGGCGACGGCCTGGTCGGCGGCGCTGCTCGCCGCGATGGCCGTGCTGGTCTTCGTCCTCGTCAACGCGCCGCGCCCGCCGGCGCGCAACACCGCAGCCAAGGAGGCGTGATGTCCGTCCAGCTCAACCACACGATCGTCCACTGCCAGGACAAGCAAGAGGCGGCGGAGTTCTTCTGCTCGATCCTCGGGCTCCCCGAGCCGGTGCCGTACGGGCCGTTCCTCACCGTCGCGTGCGCGAACGACCTCACCCTCGACTTCGCCGACTATCTGCCCGACGCGACGCCGCAGCACTACGCGTTCCTGGTCAGCGAGGCGGAGTTCGACGAGATCTTCGAGCGGATCAAGGCCCGTGGCCTGACCTACTGGGCCGACCCGTTCCACCGCAAGGCCGGGGAGATCAACCACGAGGACGGCGGGCGCGGCCTCTACTGGGAGGACGCGAACGAGCACAACTTGGAGATCCTCACCGTCCCCTACGGCGGCTGACAGTCGCCAGTTCGGTGCGCATCCGGAAGCGATCAGAGCGCGATCTGCTCGCCCGGGTCCAGGAGATGCAGCCGATCGGTGAGCGAGGCCTGTTCGAACGCCTCGATCAGGGTGTCCCGGCCCTGGGTGAAGTGCGCCCACCCTTCGAAGTGCAGCGGGACGATGTGCCGCGCGCCGAGGATCGCCGCGGCCTCGGCCGCCTCGGCGCTGGTGAGGGTGAGGAACGCGCCGTCGAGCAGCGGCGTGCGCGCGGCCCCGGCGAACAGCAGCGCCGCATCGACGGTGCCGAATCGGTTGGCGATTTCCTGGACGAGTTCCAGGGCCGCGTTGTCGCCGCTGATGTAGACAGTGGGTGCGTGGTCGCCGGTGACGACGAAGCCGGTCACCGCGCCGGTCAGGGTCTCGCAGCCCGGTGGGCCGTGCCGGGCCGGCACGCCGGTGACCTGGATCGATCGGCCGTCGGGCAGCGGCAGTTCGACGTCCGTCCAGTTGTCCAACGCCAGGACGCTGCCGCCCAGACGCGCGCGGGCCTCCGCGGTGGACAGCACGAGTGGCACGGCGGCGAGGAACTCCCGGCCCCCTTCGTCGAGATTGTCCGGGTGCTGGTCGTGGGACAGCAGCACCGCGTCCAGGTGGCCGACGTCCTCGGGCGTGATCGGCGACGGCATGGTCTTCTGCAGCGCCCGCGACCCGATGGGGTAGTCGCCGACCGGGTCGAACGTCGGGTCGGTGAGCAGCCGGCCACCGCCGATCTCGAGCAGCGCGGTGGGACCGCCCAGGTAGCGGACAGTGATCCCGAGGGTCGCCTCGTCCATGCTTCGGACCGTACAACCGAGCGACGCTCGGACGGCGCGTTCGGGTTGTCCGACTAGGTTCGACGTGTGAAGTTCGGTCTGATCGGTACCGGTTACTGGGCGCGCGAGATCCATGCCGCCGGACTGCAGGCGCATCCCGACAGCGAGCTGGTCGGGGTGTGGGGTCGCTCGCCGGACAAGGTGGCCGCGCTCGCCGCGGATCTCGGCGCCCGCCCGTACGCAACGCTCGACGATCTGTTCGCCGACGTGGACGCGGTCGCCATCGCTGTCCCGCCGCACGCCCAGGCCGAGTTCGCCGTGCAGGCCGCGCAGCGCGGCGTGCACCTGCTGCTGGACAAGCCGCTGGCCCTCGATGTCGCCGCGGCCGATGGCGTCGTCGCCGCCGTCGAGCGTGCGGGCGTCGGCGCGGCGGTGTTCTTCACGATGCGTTACACGGAGAACGTTGCGATCTGGCTCGACGAGGTCGCCACCGAGGAGTGGTACTCGGGCCGGGTGCGGATCTACACGTCCATCTTCGAGCCGGGCAGCCCGTACGCGCAGTCGGTCTGGCGGCAGGACAAGGGCGCGCTGTGGGACATCGGGCCGCACGCGCTGTCGGTGACGATCCCCGTACTCGGCCCGGTCGAGTCGGTGATCGCGCAGCAGGGACGCGGCGACGCGGTGGACATCGGCGTCCGGCACGCGGGCGGGGCGACGAGCACGCTGTCGCTCAGCCTCACCGCGCCGGAGGGGGCCCGGGGCAGCGAGTGGCAGTTCCTCGGCACGACGTCGGCCTCGACGATGCCGACGCCGGCGACTACCCCGCTCGAGGCCTTCGTCGCCTGCATCGACGACCTGCTCGGCGCGGTGCGGGACGGCCGCCCGTCCCGCTGCACGGTGCAGTTCGCCCGGGACGTCGTCGGGATCCTGGCCGCGGCCGAGCGAGCGCTGATCGCCGGCGGGACACGGGTGGGTCGGTGAGCGCATTCCGGCTCGACCCCGACCAGCTGGCGTATGGGCAGTGGGTTCGCGGGGTGGCCGTCGAGCATTTGCTTCCGCTGACCGGGAGCTCCGCGGGCCGGGTCAACCGTCCACTGCTGCGGGCAATGGGCGATCAGGGACTGCTCCGCGGTCTGTTCGGCGGTTCGCCGGACGAGCCGGCGCGCGACGCCGCCGCACTGCAGCTCTGCCTGCTGCGGGAGTCGCTGGCGCAGGTGACCGGCGAGGCCGAGACGGCGCTCGCGCTGCAGGGGCTCGGCAGCTATCCGATCCTGCAGTCGGGTTCGCCGGAGCTGGTGCACCGGTGGATCCCGCAGGTGATCGCCGGGACCGCGGTCGCGGCCTTCGCGCTGAGCGAGCCGGGTGCCGGTTCCGACGCCGCCGCGCTCGCGCTGCGGGCCGATCCCGACGGCGACGGGTGGCGGCTGACGGGGGAGAAGATCTGGATCTCCAATGCGCCGGATGCCGATATCTACACCGTCTTCGCCCGGACCACGCCGGACGCGCGCGGGCGCGGAGTGACCGCGTTCGCCGTGCCCGGCGACGCCCCCGGTCTGTCCGGCGAGCACCTCGACATGCTCTCGCCGCACCCGATCGGCCGGCTGATGTTCGACGGCGTGCCGGTCGGCCGCGACGCAGTGCTGGGCGAGGTCGATGCCGGGTTCGCGGTGGCGATGCGGACGCTCGATCTGTTCCGGCCCAGCGTGGGCGCGTTCGCGATCGGGATGGCTCAGGCGGCGCTGGACGCCACCCTCAAGCATGTCACCGAACGCGAGGTGTACGGGGCGCCGCTGGCCCAGCAGCAGTCGGTGGCGCACCGCCTCGCCGACCTCGCCACCGAGCTCGAGGCGTCGCGGCTGCTGGTCTACGCCGCCGCCGCGGCATACGACGCAGGTGACGACCGGGACGCGCAGCCCCGTCGGTCGGCGATGGCCAAGCTGTACGCCACCGAGGCGGCGCAGCGGATCATCGACGGCTGCGTCCAACTGCACGGGGCCCGGGCGCTGCAGCACGGACATCTGCTCGAACACCTTTACCGTGACGTCCGGTCGTTGCGCATCTACGAAGGCGCATCCGAGATCCAGCGCACGATCATTGCGCGTGACCTGATCGGCAAGGGGTTGACCCGATGACATCCGAGTACCGCTTCCGGGCATCGGCGCCGCTGACCGCCGACTGGCAGCACTTCCGGTTCAGCAAGGCCGACGGTGTCGCGACCGTGACGCTCGACCGGCCGGAGAAGCTCAACCCGCTCACCTTCGAGAGTTACGCCGACCTGCGCGACCTGCTGGCCGAGCTGCCGCACCACCAGGACGTGCGCGTGCTCGTCATTCGCGGAGAGGGGCGGGGCTTCTGTGGCGGCGGCGACGTCAACGAGATCATCGGCGAGCTGCTGAAGATGGAACCGCGCGACCTCATGCGGTTCACCAAGATGACCGGCGACGTGATCCGGGCGATGCGCGAATGTCCGATCCCGATCATCACGGCGATCCACGGCATCGCGGCCGGCGCCGGCGCGGTCGTCGCACTGGCGTCGGACTTCCGCGTGGTCAGCACGTCCGGCCGGTTCGC
>JAVHVD010000409.1:0-17079 GCA_032160745.1 Pseudonocardiales bacterium | reverse complement strand
GTCGTGACCGGATGGTCCAGCACGATCGCGACGTTCGGGTAGGAGCTGTCGACCCATCTCAGCAACATTCAGCCAGGCGTCCAGCACGTCACGGTTTCAGAGCAGTTCGGGCTGCTGCCATTCCGCGCCGTGCACGTGCTGACCCAGCCACGCCCAGACCGTCTCGTACCAGACGCGCGCGTTGCCCGGCTTGAGGATCCAGTGGCCTTCGTCCGGAAAGTACAGGTAGGACGACTCGACCCCTTCGCGTTGCAGGTCCCACCACAGGCGCAGCGCTTCGCTGACGGGGACGCGGTAGTCCTTGTCACCATGGATGACGAGCATCGGCGTGGTGATCGACTTCAGGGCGTGGTGCGGTGACCACTCGTCGTAGCGCTCCGGCCGTTCGCCGAGCAGGCCCCACTCCTTGACCCAGTAGCCGGGGATGTCCGTGGTCCCCTGGAACTGGTCGAGCGCCCAGAGGCTGGCGTGGGTGACGATGCAGCGGAAGCGGTCGGTGTGCCCGGCCACCCAGTTCGCCATGTAGCCGCCGTAGGACCCACCCATGGCGGCCGTCCTCGTGTCGTCGATGTCCGGACGGGCGGCCACCGCGTCGGTGATCGTCATCAGATCGGTGAACGGCGCACCGCCCCACTGACCCCATCCGCGCTGGATCATCTCCGCGCCGTAACCGGTCGACAGCGCCGGATCGGGCAGCAGCACGCCGTAGCCCTTCGCGGCCATGAGCCAGGGGTTCCAGCGCCAGCTCCAGCCGTTCCACGAGCCGAGCGGGCCGCCGTGGATCCAGAGCAGCAGCGGCGCCGGCGACTCGGCCGATGCACCATCGGGCAGGACGAGCCAGCCCTCGACGGTCGCGCCGTCATTGGCGGCGGCGGTGACCCGCTCGACGGTGCCCGTCGCATCCGTCGCGCCGGGCGCGGGGAGCTCGATGTGCTCACCGTCGGTGGCCGACGCGTCTAGCCGTACCGGACGCGGCGGCGAATCCACTGAGTCGCGCAGCGCGAAGAGCGTCGAGCCGTCCGGCGCGACCTGCAGGTTCGTGTAGTGGCCGGACGCCGTCACCCGGGACACGGCCTCCGACCCCACATCGAGGCGGAACACCGGCCGGTGACCGTGCTCGTCGGCGAGGAAATAGATCGTCTTGCCGTCCGGGGAGAAGGCCGGCGAGCCGGGCCAGACGTCCGGATCAGCCACCAGCTCGCGGCCGTCGCCTGACTGCAGGTCGAGCAGCCACAGGGACACCTTGGGCGGATCGTCGTAGGTCGTGTGCTGGTCGCGGACGCAGACGGCAAACCTGCCGTCACAGGAGACCGCCGGCTGGCCGAAACCGGCGTTCGGCTGGTCGGCGAGAACACGCTGCGCTCCGGTGGCGACATCGATCGCGACCAGCTTCGTCCGCGGGAAAGCCGGCTCGTCGATGACGGCCCAGCTGGTGATCACCGTCGAACCGTCCGGTGTGATCGCGGCACTCGATTCGTCCAGCGCCCGGCCGGGCGAGGGCGTGAGGTCGACGACGTCGGGCTCCTCGCGCAGCGCGGTAACGGCGTGCAACCGGGCCTCGTCCGGACCGAGGTCGTGATCCCAGTAGCGGACCAGCGACGAGGTGTGCAGGACGGCGCCGACCTTCGCCTCCTTGCGGGCCGTGCGCCGCTTCTCGTCCGCCTCGGCGTCCGCACTGCCGGGCAGGACCCTCGCCGCGAAGAGGACCGTCCCCGCCTCGCGGGCGACCCTCACGGCCGACACCCCACCCGGCCGGGTGAGCAGCCGAGCCGCCTCGCCCACCGCCGGGAGCTGCCACAACGCGGGTGGGTCATCGTCCTCGGCCTCCCGGCCGGACACGAACAGCAACGATCCGTCGGGGTGGAACGCCGGGCCGGTCTCACCCTTGTCCGAGCGGGTGAGCCGGCGAGCTGGCTCCGCCCCGGACGGGTCCAGCTCCCACAGCGCGCTGATCAGCTTGTTCCCGTCCTCGTTGAGCGCCGCGACGGTGGCGACGAGCCGGGCGCCGTCGGGCGAGAGCACCAGGTCCGTGACCCGGGACAGCGCCAAGTAGTCGTCAAATGATTCGAATCCCGTCATACCTGACACCGTATTGGGTGGAGACCGAGTTCCACCCGTGGGTAGATGTGTCGGGCCGTCGCTCGCCCAAGAATCGACGGCATGACATCCAGTTCCGCATCCCAGGAGATCGTCACCGTCCGGGGCCTCCGCAAGTCCTACGGCGAGCGGGTCGTCGTTGACGACCTCGACCTCGACGTCCACGCCGGCGAGGTCGTCGGCCTCATCGGCGCCAACGGCGCCGGCAAGACCACCACGGTGGAGTGCATCCAGGGCCTGCGCCGGCCCGACTCGGGGCGGCTGCGGGTGCTCGGCTGCGACCCGGCGCGCGAGCCGGAACGGCTGCGGTCGCTCGTCGGCAGCCAGCTGCAGGACTCCGCGCTGCCGGATCGGCTGCGGGTCGGCGAGGCAGTCGAGCTGTTCGCTACCAGCCGCGCTCGCGACGGCGCCGAGCTGCTCGAGCGCTTCGGACTGGTTGCCCGGCACAAGTCGGCCTTCGCGTCACTGTCCGGCGGCGAACGGCAACGGCTGTTCCTCGTGCTGGCCCTGCTCAACCGCCCGCGGCTCGTCATCCTCGACGAGCTCACGCAGGGCCTGGACCCGGCCGCCCGCCGCGATGTCTGGACGGCCGTCGCCCAACTGCGCGACGAGGGCACGACCGTGCTGCTCGTGACGCACGAGCTCGACGAGGCCGAAGCGCTGTGCAGCCGGGTGATCGCGATGCGCAGCGGGAGGGTCCTCGATCAGGGGACGCCGACCGAGCTCGTCGCCCGGCACGCCGGCGGGGCGCGCATCCGTTTCAGCGTCGCCCCGTCCGACGAGCTCATCCTCGCCGCACTGCGACGACTTCCTGGCGTGGCTGACGTTGCGCTCCGCGCCGGTCAGGTCACCGTGCGGTGCGACCGGCAGGCCATCGCCCACGTCGGTGCCGAGCTGGTTCGCCGCGGCGAGGTGCCGACCGACCTCGACGTCGAGGTGCCCGACCTCGAGGCGGCGCTGCTCCACCTGCTCGACTCCGCGAACACCCCCACGCCGGCCATCCCGGTGACCGACCGAGAGCTGGTGACCATGTCATGAACAGCACCGCCATGCGATTGATCCGCGCCGAGTTCCGTCTCACGCTGCGCGATCCGCTCGTCCTGACCTTCGTCCTCGTCTTCCCCATCGTCACGATGCTGATCATCGGAGGCGCGTTCGGCACCGAGCCGGACCCTGCGTTCGAGGGGCAGAATCCGTCGCAGTGGTACGTCGCGTCCTACTTCACCGTCGTGGTGGCCGCGACCGGGCTGATCATGCTGCCGGTACACCTCGCGTCCTACCGCGAGCGAGGGGTGCTGCGCCGGTTCGCCGCCGCCGGGTTCCCTCGCTGGTCGTTCGCATTGGCCGAGCTGACTCTCGGCCTGGCGACCATCGCCGTCGCCGGCGTCGTCCTGCTCGCCGTCGCCGCACCGGTCTACGGCATCCCGGCCGTGCACGATGTCGGCCGCGTGGGGCTGGGCCTGCTGTTCGGGTCCATCGGGTTCATCAGCATCGGGGTCCTGCTCGGGACGCTGCTGCCCTCGGCCCGCGCCGCTCAGGCGGTCGGCTTGATGCTCTTCTTCCCGTCCTTCCTGCTCGGTGCCGGTGGACCGCCGCCGAGCGTGATGGGCTCCGTGCTCCGGCACGTCGGCGACGCGCTCCCACTGACCTGGGTCACGACCGCCATCCGCCAGCCTTGGCTGGGCATCGGGACCCCCACTGGCACGCTCGTCGAGGTGATCGCGCTCGCCGTCGTCGCCACCGCAGTGGCCGCCCGCCGAGCGGCACTCTGAGCGCCCGCTCGCGGCCTAGGCTCCTCCCTGATGTTGGAACTCAGAGCGACCCCGGAGCCGCTCCCCCGGTCCACCGGGTGGGCGGTCTTGGGCGTGCTCGTCGTCTTCGTCGCCGTCGGCGTCGCCCGGCGCGCCACCGATGAGCCGCTCGTCGCGACGGTCGGAGCGGTGGTATCCATCGGCTTCGGCGCGCTCGCGATCCTGGGGCGGCAGTCGCAGATCCTGGTGGCGGCTGCGGCGGCGAGCGTGGGGATCGCCGCACTCGGGAACGGCACAGCGTCGACGGTCGCGTGGTTCGGGCTGCCGGTGTTCGCCGCGTGGTGCGCGCTGTCCGCATCGCTGCTGGCCACCGCCCTGTACTGGGCCGGCGCGATGCTGCTCCTCGCCGGTGAAGCGATCTTCGGCAGCCCCGATCCGGGCTGGGCGGCCTGGGTCGGCGGCACCTGCTTCAGCGTCGTCGGCTGCACCTTCGCGCGGCGGCAACGTGATCTCGCCGGTCAGCTTCGGGAGGCCCAGGCGGGCCTCGCCCAGCGGGCCCAGGCCGAGGAGCGCAACCGGATCGCGCGCGAACTGCACGACGTGATCGCGCACAGCCTCACCGTGTCGCTGCTCCATGTCAGCAGCGCCCGGCTCGCGCTCGACGAGGACCACGACGCGGCAGTCAAGGCGCTGGACGAGGCCGAGCGTCTCGGGCGGCAGAGCCTCGACGAGGTACGGCACGCGGTCGGGCTGCTGCACCGCCCGGGTGAGGCCGATCCGACCGCACCGCTGCCCGGCAGCCTGGACGTCCCCGCGCTCATCGACGGATTTCGCAGCGCCGGCGCCGATGTGTCGGCGAGGATCGAGGGCGATCTCGAACACCTGCCCAACACGGTCGGGCTGGCCACGTACCGGATCCTGCAGGAGTCCCTCACCAACGCCGTGAAGCACGCGCCGAGTGCGGGTACGCGGGTGCACCTCGTGGTACGACCCGACGCGGTGCAGCTGTCGGTCGAGAGTGCCGGCCCGCCCCGTCGCGGCTCCGGACTCGGGCTCGGCGGGATGCGCGAGCGAGCCGAATCGCTGGGCGGCCACTGCACGGCCGGGCCCGGCGGGGCCGGGTGGCTGGTCCGCGCCGAGCTACCGCTTCATCCTGCGTCATGAGCGAGCCCATCCGGGTCCTGATCGTGGACGACCAGGACCTCGTCCGCGCCGGGTTGCGCGGCATCCTGCGCAGCCGGTTCGGCTTCGAGATCGCCGGTGAGTGCAGCGACGGCGCGATGGTGCCGGCCGCGGTCGCCGCGCACCGTCCGGACATCGTCCTGATGGACATCCGGATGCCCGTCGTCGACGGCGTGGCTGCGACCGAGGCGCTGCGCCGCTCGCCCGCCAGCCCGCCGGTCCTCGTGCTCACCACGTTCGACGACGACGAGGTGCTCGCCGGGGCGCTCCGGGCCGGCGCGTCGGGGTTCGTGCTCAAGGGCGTGCCGGCCGAGGACCTGCAGCGCGCCGTCCGCACCGTGGCCCTGGGGGGCGCGTGGCTGGATCCGGCGGTGACCGGACGCGTCCTCACGACCTACCGGTCCGCACCGGTCCGCGCGGCCGGCGCGACGGAGCTCAACGCGCTCACCGCCCGTGAGCGTGACGTGCTCGCGTTGATCGGCGCGGGGAGCAGCAACGCCGAGATCGCCGCCGAGCTCGTCCTCGGCGAGGGCACCGTGAAGACGCACGTCAATCACCTGTTCGCGAAGCTGCACCTGCGCGACCGCGCCGCCGCCGTGGTGTTCGCGTTCGACAGCGGTCTCGTCAGGCCGCGCGGGGGCGGCTGACTACTTCGTCGGCGAAGGGGACGGGGCGGGCGAACTCTGCAACGCCAGCAGCTGGTCGACGAGATCCTGCTCCTTCTGCTGGAGCCTCGCGATCTCCAAGGGCTGGTCGCCGGTGGTCGTCCTGAGTTGATTGCGAACCGAGGCGAGCTGGTTGAGGATCTGCTGCTGGCTCGCGGGCTGCGGGGCCGACGACGAGCCCGAGGGGGGAACCCCCGTCGGCGGGGCGCTGGTCGGCGTGCTCGACGGGCTGCCGGAGTTGCCGCCTGGTTGGCCGACGGCCGTCAAGGACGAGCCGGCCGGCAGGCGGTTCCTGATGTCGGTCAGAGCGTCGTTGAGGGTGGCGCCGTATCCGATCTGGTTGCCGTTGCCGTACCGGACGAGCACCCGCTGCAAGGTCGGGAACGCTGACGCATTGTCGGTCGACTCGACGTACAGCGGCTCCACGTAGAGGAATGAGTTGCCGACCGGCAGCGTGAGCAGGTTCCCGTGGATGACGCCGGACTGCCCCTGGCCCAGCTGGGTGATGTCCTTCGAGATCACCGCCGTGCTCTTCAGGTCGTTGGCTACCTGACTCGGCCCGTAGATGGTCGATTCGCTGCTGACCTGTAGGACCGTCAGCTTCCCGTAATTGGCTCCGTAGTCGCTGTCGGCCGAGACGTAGGCGGCGAGGTTCGTGGCTCCATTGACCACCATCGGCGAGGTCAGTTGGAACTGCGGCGCGTTGCTCGTGCTGCCGGGCGGCCGGGCGAGCAGGTAGTAGGGAGGCTGGTTGGCCGCGCCACTGGCGAACGGGTCCGGCGGGACCGCCCACGTCCCCTTGCCGTTGTAGGCCGCGACCGGGTCCGAGATGTGGTACTGCGCGAGCAGGCCACGCTGCACGTCGAAGAGGTCCTGCGGGTAGCGCACGTGTTCCTGGATTGCCTGCGGCATCGCCGACTTCGGCTGCACCAGACCCGGGAACACCTTCATCCACGTCTTCAGGACCGGATCCGTGTTGTCCCACTGGTACAGGTGCACGGTGCCGTCGTAGGCGTCGACCGTGGCCTTGACCGAGTTGCGGATGTAGTTGATCTGGGTGTCGTGCTGGCCTTGTTGCAACGACGTGTGCGTCAGGTCGGACAGCGACTGCCGCTCGGAGTAGGGGTAGTTGGCCATCGTCGTGTAGCCGTCGAGCATCCAGACGACGTGCCCGGTCTGCTGGTCGACGATCGGGTACGGATCGCTGTCGACGGTGAGGAACGGCGCCACCTTCGCCAGCCGCTGCTTCGGGTCCCGATTGAAAATGATCTTCGCGCCGGACGCTCCGACGGCGTCGTTGAGCAGGAAGTTCGTCTCCTTGTACTTCACTGCGAACGCGAGCTTGGTCAACGGGTTGCTCAGCGAGACGCCACCCTTGCCGCTGTAGGAGACGTTGGAGCCGTTGGCGTCGTACTCACGCTTGGTGCCGTTCGCCCCGACGATCGAGTAGTCGTTGCCCAACTGCCCGTAGTACACGTCCGGCTGGGTCAACTTGAGCGGGCCGGTAGGCGGGATGTCTCCCTCGGTGTACGAGGTGCGATCACCGTTGGTGACATCGACGTTTGCCTGTGCGGCAACGAAGCCATAGCCGTGCGTGTACACGGTGTGCTGGTTGATCCAGTTGTTCTGCGAACCGGTGAGGTTGCTGCCCGTCGCCTGCTCGCGGACGGCGACGATGTAGTCGTGCTTGACGCCGTTCACCGTGTAGCGGTCGACGGACAGCTGCGGCGAGAAGGTATACGGCCGGCCGATCTTCTGCTGGTTGGTGAAGGTCGGACTGATGACGTTCGGGTCGAGGATGCGGATGTTGCCGATCGTCGTGCTCTTGTCGGTGATCGCCCCAGGATCCGGTATGGCCGTCGCGTTGTAGGTGACGTACTTGACGCTGCCGTTCGGGTCGGCGCTCGTCTCCGTCGTGATGCCGTACGCCTCCCGGGTGGCCGTGATGTTGCGGCTGATGTACGGGCGTTCCTTGTCACTGGCGTTCGGCTTGACCGACACCTGCTGCACGATCGCCGGGTAGATGCCGCTGATCAAGATGCTCAGGATCAGCAGGACGACGAAGCCGATGCCGGGCAGCAGCACACTGCGCAGCCAGATGCTCGCGAGCACACCGATGGCCAGGATGATCGCGATCCAGAAGAGGATCGTCTTCGCCGGCAGCGCGGAGTGCACATCGGTGTAGGACGCGCCGGTGAACTTGCTGCGCGAGGAGAACACGAAGCCGTAGCGGTCCATCCAGTACGCCACGGCCTTCAGCGCCATGAACACGAAGACGAGCGCCGTCAGGTGGCGCCGGGCGGAGAGCGTGACCTTCGGTCCTGGTGTCTGCAACCGGATCGCGCCGGTGAGGTAGTGGATGCCGATCGACAGCACCAGCGAGAAGAGGATCGCGGTGAAGCCGAAGCTCAGCAGCGTCCGGTAGACCGGGTAGTCCCACGCGAAGAACGAGATGTCCTTGTGGAACTGCGGATCCTTGACGCCGAACGAGCCGCCGTTGAGCCAGAGCTGCCAGATCTTCCACTTGCCCTGCGCTGCCGCGCCGGCAGCCAGCAAGGAGATCACCATGACGCCGGCCAGGATCAACTTGCGGCGCGGCTCGACCATCAGCACGTAGTGCTGCAGGTTCTGCTGCTCCGGTGACATCGGCCGGAACGGAGGCTTCAGCATGTAGGCAATCACCAGGTTGGCCCCGATGATCAAGGCCATGAGCACGCCGAAGATGAAGAACAGGCTGACCTTCGTCCAGATCATCGTGCTGTAGACCTGCCGTTGGCCGACCTCGCCGAACCACAGGTAGTTCACGTACACGCCGGACAGCTTCACCAGCACGATCAGCAGAACCACGATGATGCCGACGACCGACAGCGCGATCTTCGCTCGACGCGAGAGGATCATGGCCGGCATGGGCCGCATGGTCACTGGCGGGCTCCTCGATGTGCAGGTGACGTGGGGGT
The DNA here is from genome assembly GCA_032160745.1 of Pseudonocardiales bacterium. GTDB lineage: Bacteria > Actinomycetota > Actinomycetes > Mycobacteriales > Jatrophihabitantaceae > Jatrophihabitans. Next base: position 8,427 of record JAVHVD010000409.1, on the reverse strand, counting down.
CAACGTACCTGCCGGCGCTGTGGTTCCTCGCCGTAGGCGAGGATGGCCGAACCCGTCCATTTCGAAAGACAGGAAAGTACGTGCTCGAACCGGCGGTCGCGGAGATAGAAGCGCACGTCCACGCCGGGGGATGGGACCGCCCGCCAACCCTGTTCGCACTCGTGCGCGCCGGCCGGTTCGTCGCCGATGACCCCGACACCGCGACGCGACTGGGCATCGACGAACTGGACGAGGGCGCGATCACGCCGATCGAGCAGGACGGGGTGCCCGACGAGCCGCTCGACGAGGTGCTGGCCGGCATTGCCTGGCCCCCCGGCGTCGCGGGATGCGCGGTGAGCCAGGAGATCGTCATCCTTCCGCCGTCGGCCGAGGCGGAGCTCACCGCTGAAGAGGTGGCCGCGCAGGCCGCCGAGCACCCGCAGCGACGCGAGGCGCGGCTGGTCGTCGGCGTGTTGCGCGACGGAACGAGTGCCGCCCTGTTGCGGATGCGCGGAGCGGACGGCGACGGAGATGACCTGCTCACCGGGCCCGATCTGGCGCCGAATCTGGTCGCGGCGCTGCTGGCCACCTTCGACGAGTAGGGGCTCAGCAGCCGTCCACCGGCTTGTCGTGCTGCAGGTCGAGCAGGTCCTGCACGGCGCCCTGCAGCGTACTGACCTTGATCACCTTGAGGCCGCTCGGCGTCGCCTTGCGGACGTCGTCGCAGTTGCCGGCCGGCGCCAGGAACACCGACGCACCCTTGTCCTTCGCGGCGATCATCTTCAGCTGGATGCCCCCGATCGGACCGACCTTGCCGTCGCTGTCGATCGTGCCGGTACCGGCGATGAACCGGCCCTTCGTCAGGTCGACGGTGCCGACCTTGTCCATGATCCCGAGGGCGAACATCAGTCCGGCCGACGGCCCGCCGATCTGATTGCCGAGACCGAGGTCGACTGTGAACGGGGCCAGGCAGCCGTCGGCGACGACGATGCCGAGGCTTGCCCCCTTCTTGCCCTTCAGCGGCGGGCCCAGCTTCACCGCGAGATCAGCGGGCTTCTTGCTGCGGGTCACGGTCACGGGCACCGTCTTGCCCGGGGCCTCGGTGGCCAGCACCTTGCTCAATGCCGTGACGGAGTTGGCGGGTTTGCCGTCCACCGTGCGCAGGAAGTCGCCCGGCTCGAGCACGCCGTGCGAGGGGCCGTCGGCGGTGACCTTCAGGACCCCGAAGCCCTTCGGGTAGTGCAGCTCGCAGAGAGCCGCGGCGGTGGCGCTGTCCTGGGATGACAGGAAGTCCTGCGTGTTCTGCTCGTTCGTCGTCTGCTCGCTGGTGCCCGGCGGATACACCGACGTCTTCGGGACGACCACTTCGTCGTGCATCAGCCACGCCGCGATCGCCTGGAACGCGGTGACCGACTGGCTGCTGATGCTCACCGTCGTCAGGTTCAGGTGGCCCGAGGTCGTAGTCGCCTTCTTGCCCTCGATCACGACGATCGTGTTGCCGTTGTCGTCGGTACCCAGCGTGTTGTAGGTCGGGCCCGGCGACAGGATGACGTACGGGACCGGCATGGTGAGCGCCAGCACGAAGAGCACGAGGAAGAGGACGCCGGCTACGGCAAGGGTGCGAACCCGCCGGCTCAGGGACGCGAAGGTCCGCCCACCGGGGACGCGTTCGATCGACGGCAGGGCGAAACGGGGCACGGTCGGAGCGTATCTGGCGGGGCTGAGCGGTACGCGATCACTCGGGCGGTGGCGCCTGCAGGCCGCGCTCCTTCGACTGGGCGGTCTGCGACAGCGCGTCGAGGAATTCGCCGTGTGCCTGCATCGCCTGTTGCGTGTTCGGGGTGCGCGCAGGGCGAGCGCGCAACCATGAACCGACCGCCGCGAGCATCGTCACGACGACCGGTATCAGCAGCCACACCGCCCATCCCATGCTGCGCGACGCTACCGGCGCGCGGCCCTTCGCTCTCGGCGCAACGCGGGCGGCCGCGGAACCACGAGCGGGCGCGGTTCGTCGCTACTACCGTGAGTGGCATGAGCAATTTTCCGTTCGGGTTCGGCTCCGGCGACAGCGAGCGTGATCCGAACGACCCGTCGGCGCAGATCCCGTTGTTCGCCGAGCTGCAGAAGCTGCTGTCGTGGTCCGGCGGGCCGGTGAACTGGGATCTGGCCAAGCAGCTCGCCACCCAAACGCTGGCCGGGGACAGCCGCATCATCAGTCCGGCCGACCGTACCGGTACCGCGGAGGCCATCCGACTCGCCGACCTGTGGCTCGACGACGCGACCGACCTGCCCTCCGGCGTCCAGACGATCGAGACCTGGACCCGCGCCGAGTGGCTCGATCGCACGCTGCCGGTGTGGACGTCGCTCTGCGACCCGGTGGCCGCCCGGGTCGTGGATGCGATGTCCATGGCCCTTCCCGCCGAGCAGCTGGAGGCGATGGGCACCGGCAACCCGCTCGCCGGAATCATGACCCAGATCGGCGGGCTGATGTTCGGCGCGCAAGTCGGCCAGGGGTTGGGCGGGCTCGCGCACGAGGTCGTCTCGGCGACCGATATCGGCATTCCACTGGGCCCGAAGGGCGTTGCCGCGCTCGTCGCGGAGAACGTCGCCGCGTTCGGCGAGGGGCTCGAGCGTCCGGCCGACGAGGTCCGCCTATATCTGGCCTTGCGCGAAGCGGCGCACCAGCGGCTCTTCGGCCATGTCCCGTGGCTGCGGCAACGCCTGCTCGACACTGTCGAGAGCTACGCGCGGGGTATCACGCTCGATATGTCCACGATCGAGTCGGCGGTCCAGGGCATCGACCCGACGAATCCGGAGAGTGTGCAAGAGGCCCTCACCGGCGGGCTGTTCGCGCCGCAGCAGACACCGGAGCAGGAGGCCGCCCTGCGCCGACTGGAGACTCTGCTCGCGCTCGTCGAGGGATGGGTCGACGCCGTCGTGGCCGCGGCCGCCGGCGATCGGATGCCCGGCGCCGAGGCCTTGCGCGAGGCATCTCGCCGTCGTCGCGCGACCGGCGGCCCGGCGGAGCAGACGTTCGCCACGCTGGTCGGGCTCGAGCTGCGACCACGCCGACTGCGCGAGGCCGCGGCACTGTGGTGGAGCGTCACCGAGAAGCGTGGGGTGAGCGGACGGGACGCGATCTGGTCGCACCCTGACCTGCTGCCGACCGCCGAGGACCTCGATGACCCGCTCGGCTTCGGCGAGAAGGTCGAGGGTTTCAGCGCCCCCGATGACCTGAGCGGGCTCGAGGAGACCCCGGCCGCCCATGGTGCGGATCCCGCACCTGAGGAGCAGCCGGCGAAGAAGCCGGACGACACGCCGAATGACCAGCCGGAGGAGAACCCGGGCGAGGCAGGCAAGGCGGACTAGGAACCCGCTCCTAGCCGATGTCGGCCGCCCCGCCCCCGTCGTTGGCCGACCCGCCGGCCGGATCGTCGGCCAAGTCATCGGCCAGGTCGTCCGTTATCGGCAGGTGCGCCGCGGCGCTGACGCCGTCCAGATACCCCCGCGCCCGTTCGGTGCGTGGATAGCGCTCGACCAGCCGCCAGAAGCGCGGGCCGTGACCGGGCTCGATCAGGTGCGCCAGTTCGTGCAGCAGTACGTAGTCCTGCACCCAGACCGGGAGGTCCTGCAGCGTGCGGGACAGCCGGATGGTGCGCTCGGCCGGCGTACAAGATGCCCATCGGGTGCGCATCGCGGCGACCCAGCGCACGCTGGCCGGGTGAGCCCGCCCGTCGAGGTAACGCCCGGAAAGCTCGCGGGCCCGCCGGGCGAGGTCGGACTCGCCGCCTCGGGGGCGACGGGTCTCACCGCGGGTCACCCGAGCGACCATCCGGTCGACCCATTCCCGCTCTTCGGCCGCGCTGAATCGTGCCGGAATGAGGACGACCACCCGCGTGCCCTCGCGATAGGCCGAGACCGTCCGGCGCCGGCGCGCGCTGCGGCGGACCTCGACGGCCGGGCCGGCGCCCGGCGGCGGAGCGGGCGGCGTGGGCGGACTCGGCACGCGGTCAAGGTAGCCGTCCGGACCGACAGCAGGCGGCGGGCGCCGGTCCCGCAATCCACAACAAGGGCACCTCATTCCACAGGCCTTCGTCCCGTTGTACACACCTTCGTCCACAGGTGTGGACATTCACTTCAGGGTTACCTGGCGTCCACCTTGGCGCCGTACAGCATCCGGCGCTGTGGAAAACCGGCTGAGGACGCTGACGGTGTGCAACCGTGACCGCGTGAGCACCGCCGAGCCGAGCCGGGAGCTGACGCTGGGCCCGGCCACCCGCCTGTTGTGGCGCTCCCCCGACTCGGTTCATCTCGAGCTGGGCAGCTCGGCGGTCGTCGTCGAGGGGCTGCCGGTGGCCCTCCTGCGCCGGGTCGCGTCGCCGGTGCCGCCTCGGGACGCTCCACCGCCGACGGACGACGGCGCCCGGCAGGCCCTGATCGCGCTCGCCGAGGCGGGTTATCTCTGGTCCCGGTCCACCGACCCGGACGACCCGCGGCTCACCGTGTCCGACCCGCGGCTGGCCGGCGAGCTCGCCGCCCTCGCGGTCGAACACGGTGACGCCGCAGCCGAGGTGCTCAGCGCCCGCCGGCACACCTCGGTCGAGGTCCACGGCACCGGCCGGGTGGCGGTGCACCTCGCGTCCGTCCTGGCCGCCGCCGGCATCGGCCGGGTGCACTGCGCGGGCGACGGTGCCGCGCGGCTGTCCCACGCCGTGCCGGGCGGCATTGCCGTCGCCGACGAAGGCCTGGTTCTGGCCGCCGCGGCCGAAGCGGCGCTGCGCCGGGCGGCGCCGGACGTGGACACCACCCCGCTGCCGGTCAGCGAGCGCCCCGACCTCACGATCCTCGCGACCGACGCCCCGGTCGCGGCCGAGCGGCTCGCCGCGCTGCACGCCGCCGACGCCCCGTACCTCGCCGTCGATCTCCGCCTCGACCACGGTGTGGTCGGCCCGCTGGTACTCCCGGGTCTCACCGGCTGCCTGCGCTGCGCCGACCTGCACCGCAGCGATCGCGACCCGGCGTGGTCCGCGCTCGCCGTACAGCTGACGGTCGGCCGCCGGCACGGGGCTGCGTCGGCCGTCTCGGTCGCGACCGTGATCGCCGGGGTGGCAGCGCAACAGGCCCTGACGTTTCTCGACGGCGGCGACCCCGAGTGCATCGACGCGACTATCGAGCTGCGGCTGCCCGACTGGCGGTTGCGGCGGCGCAGTTGGCCCGCGCACCCCGCGTGCGGCTGTTCGACCGGGCCGGAGCAGCCCGCGTGAGATCCAAATTCGTGGCCGAGCACACTCAACAGGTGACCGAGCCGGGCGTTGGGCACAATGAGCCGGTGAGGAGTCCCGACCAGTGAGCGAGCGCAGCGAGCGAGCGCAGAGGCACGGGCTTCGCCGGCCGACCGAGCGCAGCGAGGCTCGGCCGTGAGCGAGCGCACCCGGCGCGGCGACCGCGACAAGAACGACATCCCCCAGCGCCGCGCGGCCCGTACCGCCAAGCTGGCCTCGCTCCCCCTCGGCGTTGCCGGGCGGGCCACTGTCGGTCTCGGCCGCCGGATGACCGGCCGGTCCGCCGAAGCCGTCACCGCCGACCTGCAGGCCAGGACCGCCGAGCAGCTGTTCACCGTCCTGGGCGAGCTCAAGGGCGGGGCGATGAAGCTCGGCCAGGCACTCTCCGTCTTCGAGGCCGCCCTCCCTGAGGAGAGCGCAGCGCCCTACCGCGAGGCGCTCACCAAGCTGCAAGAGGCGGCGCCGCCGATGCCCGCCGCGACCGTGCGCCGAGTGCTCGACGAGCAGTTCGGCACGAGTTGGCCGGACCGGTTCGCCGAGTTCGACGAGGTTCCCGCGGCGGCGGCGAGCATCGGTCAGGTGCACCGCGCCGTGTGGGCCGACGGCCGCGAGGTCGCGGTCAAACTGCAGTACCCGGGCGCCGGGCCGGCGCTGATGGCCGACCTCACCCAGCTCAGCCGGATGGGCTGGCTGTTCACCCGGGTCTCGCCCGGCCTGGACGTCAAACCGCTGCTCACCGAGATCAAGCAGCGGGTGCTGGAAGAGCTCGACTACACCCTCGAGGCCGACGCGCAACGCGCGTTCGCCGCGGCCTTCGCCGACGACCCGCAGATCGCGGTGCCGCGGGTGGTGGCCAGCTCGCCGAAGGCGATCGTCAGCGAATGGATGGACGGCCGGCAGCTGTCCTCGATCATCACCGCCGGCACCCAGCCCGAGCGCGACGAGGCCGGCACGCTGCTGGCGCTGCTGCACCTGTCCGCACCGACGCGGGCCGGCCTGCTGCACGCCGATCCGCATCCCGGTAACTTCCGGATGCTGCCCGACGGGCGGCTCGGGGTCGTCGACTTCGGCGCAGTGGCCCGGCTGCCCGGCGGCATTCCGGTGCCGCTGGGCCGGCTGTCGCGACTGACCATCGACGGTGACACCGACGGCGTCCTCGCCCTCATGCGCGAGCTCGGGTTCGTCCGGCCGGGGATCCGGGTCACCGGCCGGGAGATCATGGACTACCTCGGCCCCGCGGCCGATCCGCTGCGCGAGCCGACCTTCACCTTCAGCCGGCACTGGATGCGCACCCAGGCCGCCCGCATCGGCGACCCACGGCGGGAAGAGGCGCGGGTCGGCCGGCTGCTCAACCTGCCGCCGTCCTACATGCTCATCCACCGGGTGACCCTCGGGTCGATCGGCGTGCTGTGCCAGCTCGGCGCGACGGTTCCCTATCGGCCGCTGGCTGAGAAGTGGCAGCCCGGCTTCGCCGACGAGAAGCGATCATGACCGAGACGGCCGCGGAGTCGATCTTCACCTACGGCGCGCCGATGCTGAAGTTCGGCGACGGGGCCTCCGACGAGATCGGCTACGACCTCGCCCAGTTGGGCGCGCGGCGGGCGCTGGTGATCACCGACGCAGGTGTGGCCGCCACCGGGCTGGCCGAGCGCGTGGCCGAACAGATGGCGCAGTTCGGCGTCGAGGCGGCGGTCTACGACGGCGTGCGCATCGAACCGACCGACGAGAGCATGCAGGCGGCGGTCGACTGGGCCCGCGCGCACGGCCCGTGGGACGCGTTCGTGGCCGTCGGCGGCGGATCGAGCATCGACACCGCGAAGGCGGTCAACCTGATGCTCACCAATCCCGGCGAGCTGCTCGACTACATCAACGCTCCCGTCGGGGGCGGCGCGGCGCCGGCGAACCAGTTGCACCCGCTGGTCGCGGTGCCCACGACTACGGGGACCGGCGCGGAGAGCACCACGGTGTGCGTCATGGACGTCCTGGCCCAGCGGGTCAAGAGCGGGATCAGTCATGCCCGGTTGCGCCCGACCCTCGCCGTCGTCGATCCGCTGCTGACCCTCACCCAGCCGGCCGGCGTCACCGCCTCGGCCGGCATGGACATCCTCTGCCACGCCCTCGAGAGCTACACCGCCCGCCCGTACACCGCGATGACGCGCAAGCAGCCCGCGCAGCGGGTGCCCTACTGCGGATCGAACCCGGTTTCCGACATGTGGTCCGAACGAGCCCTTTCGCTCCTGGCCACGAGCTTCCGGCGGGCCGTCCAGCACGGCGATGATGTCGCGGCCCGGCGGGAGATGGCGCTGGCCGCCACCTTCGCCGGCCTCGGCTTCGGCAACGCCGGGGTGCACATTCCGCACGCGAATGCCTACCCGATCGCCGGGCGGGTCCGCGACTTCCGGGCCGCCGGATACCCCGACGACGAGGCGATGGTGCCGCACGGGATGGCGGTGTCGTTGACCGCGCCTGAGGCGTTCCGATTCACCTTCGAGGCTTCGCCGGAACGGCACCAGCGGGCCGCACGGCTGCTCGAACCGGCCGTGGACACTCCGTCCGATGACGCAGCACTGCTGCCCGACGTGCTGGCCCGGCTGATGCGCGACATCGGCATCCCGGACGGCGTCGGCGCGGTCGGCTTCGGCGAGGACGACGTGGCCGATCTGGTCGACGGGGCGTTGAAGCAGCAGCGGTTGCTCGCCACCGCGCCTCGGCAGGTGAGCGCGGACGACCTGGACCGGATCTTCCGACGGTCCATGTCGCTCTGGTAGCGGCCGGATGTCCGATTGCGGGTGAACTCTCCGCCCCTCTGGGCGCCCGGCGCTTTACCTCGGCGTGTTAACGCGGTGAAATGACGACGTGGAAGCGGTGTGTTCTCTGTGTGGAAGGGTGGCCGACCCGGCTCAGGACGGTGACCCGCCACTGGGCTGGTGCGCCGATCTCGTCGAGACCAGCGACGGCCAGCGCACCCGCTGGGTGTGCACCGAGTGCACCCGGCGCTTCGTCCGCTCCATCGAGGCCAAGCTCGACCAGCAGTGGTGGTGACCGTCGCGCTTGACCGTAGCTGTCCCGAGACGCCGAACGGCCGCCGGATCATCGGGATCCGGCGGCCGTTCGTCTCGAGAGTCGGGGGAAGGTAGCGGCGACGGCCACTACTGGACCGGAGACC
>JAVHVD010000408.1:0-4800 GCA_032160745.1 Pseudonocardiales bacterium | reverse complement strand
CCCGCCGACAACCCACTCTTGCGGACGTAGGGCTCGGGATCTTGCGTTGGCTGGGTATGCCCGACAGCCGACTCAAGGCCCGGCTGCGGCCCATGCGCGGGCTGAATCGATCCGCTCGCTACGCACGATCTCGGCCGGCCACGCGTTCGTGCAGAATCTGTGCCGCGGCCACTACGCGATCACCGTCGACCTGCCAGTCCATGATCGCGTCCGGCCAGCATCCCCCGAGCTCGCGGCCTACCTCTGACCAACCGGTCCGCCCGCAGAGCAGGAACAGCGCCCTGATCGACCGGCCCAACACAGCGGCGACGGGTCAGGCGCGGCGTTTGGTGCGTGCGGTGGCTTGGGCGGTGAGCGGGTCGTCGGGCCATGGATGTTTCGGGTACCGGGCTCGCAGCTCGGCGCGCACCTGCGGGTAGCCCTGCCGCCAGAACGAGGCGAGGTCGCTGGTGATGGCGACCGGGCGGCCGGCGGGTGAGAGCAGGTGCAGGACGATCGGTGCACGACCGTCTGCGATTACTGGTGTTTGCGTCCACCCGAAGGTTTCTTGCAGCTTCACCGACACCACCGGCGGCTCGGCGCCGTCGTAGGTGACGCGGGCAGACGATCCGGACGGCACTTGCACCCGTTGCGGGGCGAGTTCGTCCAACCGGGTTGCGGCCGGCCAGGGCAGGAGCCGGCGCAGCGCTGAGTACACGTCGATGCGGGGTAGGTCGGCGCGGCGCCGCACTGTGCTGAGGTCTAGCCATTCGTCCAGACGTCTGAGCAGCGCGGCGTCGTCGACGTCGGGCCACGGGTCGCCGAGCATCGCGTGCAGGAAGCCGATCCGGGCGCGCAGGTCGCGGGCGGCGTCGCTCCAAGTCAGCCCGCTGAGCCCTTGCGCGCGCAGCCCGTCCCGCACCGCGGCCTGGACGCGCAACGGATCGGGGTTGCGCAGGGCAGCGGTCGACAGTTCGATCGCACCGAGCCGTTCCACCCGTCGTGCGACGAGGGTTCCGTCGGCCCACGCGATCTCCTCGGAGGTGGTTAGGAGGTCGGCCGCGACGGCGCGCGCCGTCGGTTCGTCGATTGGCGCCGCCGCCCGCACCCGGGCGTCGGCGCGGCCGGGCTGGCGGTCGGCGACGGCGATCGCCAGCCACGGTGTGCGTCGCAACGGTGATGATTTAGCGAGTTGTGCACCGGTACCGCCGCTCATGCGGTAGGTGGCGGAGTCCGCGCCGCGGGCCCGCGCGACGCGGTCGGGAAAGGCGAGGCCGACGACGGTGCCGACCGCCAGGTCGTCGGATATCGCCGTGCGCGCCGGGCCGCCGCGGCCGAGCCGGCGCGTCTCCTGCCGCCACCGGCGCGCGGCGACCCGGTCGCGGCCATCACGCAGTTCCCGATAGCGGGCGGCCAGGTCGTCCTCACGGCCGGTGAGCGAGTCGTCAGACAGCAGCGCCACCACCTCGCGGGCCCGCTCGGCGCCCACGAGATCCGCGCCGTCGAGGACGGCGCGGGCCAGCCGCGGATGTACCCCTACGGCGACCATCCGCCGGCCCCGACCGGTGATCCGGCCCTCGGCGTCGGTCGCATCCAGACGGTGCAGCAAGGTGGTCGCAGCCTCCAGGGCGGCGGCCGGTGGCCGATCGAGCAACGCGAGCCTGGCACCGCCCGGCGCACCCCACGCGGCAGTGGCGAGCGCGAACCCGGCGAGGTCGCCCGTGGCGATCTCCGGCAGCGGGTGCGCCGCCAGGTGGACGTGCTCCACGGCCGACCAACAGCGGTACACGCGGCCCGGCGCCTCGCGCCCCGCCCGGCCGGCACGCTGATCGGCCGACGCCTTCGACACCCGTGTCGTGATCAACGCGCCGAGACCCCGTGCCTGATCAGTGCGCGGTTCACGCGCCAGCCCGGCGTCCACGACCGCGCGCACACCAGGCACGGTCAACGAACTCTCGGCGACCGACGTCGTGACGACGACGCGGCGGCGCGGTCCGGGCATCAGCGCCAGGTCCTGCTCGGCGCGAGACTGACGGCCGAACAGTGCACGGACGTCGGCGCCCACGCCGCCGAGCGCACCGCTGACGACCGCGATCTCGCGCTCTCCAGGCACGAACACGAGCACGTCCCCGTCACCTTCGGTGAGCGCGCGGCGGGTCAACTGCGCAACATGGTCAAGGAGACGAACGTCGACGCGCCCACCGGGCAGCAGCGGCAGCGGCAGCGGACGCGGCGGCGGCGCCCAGATCACGTCCACCGCATGCGCTGCGGAGGTCGTGCTGATGACCGGCGCATCCAGTACGCGGGCAAGCGCGTCCGTGTCCGGTGTCGCCGACGTCGCCACGAGCGCGAGGTCGGCACGCAACGTGTCGCGGACCTCGACGCAAAACGCCAGCAGCAGGTCGGCGTCCAGATGTCGTTCGTGGCATTCGTCTATCACCACCGCGGCGACACCGGGCAGTTCGGGATCGCGCTGCATGCGCTGCACGAGCACTCCGGTGGTCACCACCTCGATCCGCGCGTCCGCACCGCCGACCCGCTCGCCGCGCATGGCGTAGCCGACCCGTCCGCCCAGCGGCTCGTCCAGCAACTCGGCCAGCCGCCGGGCCGCGGCACGAGTCGCGATCCGCCTCGGTTCGGCCACCACGATCCGTCCGCCCAGAGTGTCGGCGAGCGCGAGCGGCAGCAGCGACGTCTTGCCGGAACCGGGCGGCGCCACAAGCACCGCGCTGCCATTTCGCCCAAGAGCGGCCATCGCCTCCCCCAGTACCGCCCGGACCGGAAGATCTGCACCCTGCACCCCAGGCGACGGCAACAAGAGCGGCACCCTCCCGACGCTAGCCGCACCGGGCGGGAACGGTGACCCGGCACCGCGCTCCGGACCCCGTGCGCCGCACGGGAACCGATATTGATCCGCTGGCCGCGTCCCGCACTTACCCGGCAGCCGTGCTCGAAGCCTACGACGCCGCCGGGCTCCACAGCATGAGCTCGCTGTTCCTGCATGTGAGGGCGGCGAAGTCGCCGAGGTTCCCGTTTCATCACGACCGGATCATGACCGTCTCCGGGTCGCTTCCACGAGGGACGCCGTGGGAACTCGCCGGGCGTGCCGTCCGGCAGCGACGACCTCGGCCGGCGGGAGCTCGTCGGCCAGCTGCGCCCAGCCTCGCAGCGCGATCAGGGCCTCGGCAACTCATACGCGCTCGTGGTTGCATCGACGCGGCAGGAGGAGGTGGGGCATCGGGTCGCGCCTAGCGTCGAGAATCACCTGCTACGACTAGGCTTTCGCGTTTGGACGCGGCAGAACCGCGACAGGACAACAGGAAGGCTGCGCGTCAACAAGAGCGAACTGATCGAGGCCATCGCTGCGCGACTCGATGGCGACCGCAAGGCGGCCGCGACCGCTGTCGACGGCGTGCTCGACGAGATCACCCGCGCCGTGGTGCGCGGCGAGCGCGTGGCCCTCACCGGCTTCGGCACCTTCGAGAAGCGCGTGCGGGCAGCACGCACCGCCCGCAACCCCGCGACCGCGAGGCCATCAAACTCAAGAAGACCTCGGTCCCCGCGTTCAAGGCCGGGGCCACGCTCAAATCGTTCGTCTCCGGCGCGGCCAAGCTGACCAAGGCCGCACCCGCCAAGAAGACCGCCAAGCCTAGGGCAGCGGCCACGACGACCGGCCCGGCCAAGAAGGCCCCCGCCGCCAACGTCGCCAAGGTCGCCAAGGTCGCCAAGAAGACGACCACGCCGGCGGCGAAGAAGGCCGCCGTCAAGGGGACGGCGAAGAAGACCGCGCGCTGACCGAGCACTCCGCCGTGACGGCCCGCCCCGCTCGACGCGGGGCGGGCCCCGGGCGCCATTTGGATGACCGCCCGGATCGAACCGGCGCCCTCTGCGGCCCCGACCCGGCGCTCTGACCTACCGGTCCACGCGTCGAAGTGCGACGCTGATGATGCGTGGCCCAGGGACGGTGCCGTGGCGTGGGCGGCGACTGGTTCCAACTCGGTTCGACGCGAAAGACCCGTCGATCGGGTGCACGACCCCAATGCGTATGGGCCGGGCTGATCAGTCCGTAAGGTGCGCGATCAATCGAGGTAGCCCTACCGACTCGCCGGCCAACTAACGAACGTCGTGCCGAACTCTCAGTGCGTCACCTGCCAGCACCTTGATCGACCGGAGCGCAATGAGAAGTTCCGCTCGCAGTTGTAACGAGCACCCACACCGCTGTCGCCACCGCGCGACTATGGCACCCCTGTGTGTCAACCCGTGAGCGCGAGCGGGGTTTTAGGCTGGGTGGTGGCGGGTCCGGGAAGTGACTGATCCGAAGTGTCGATGTCGGGGTGTGAGTCGGCCGCGCTGGATTGAAGAGTCGCCCCCGGGTGTCCTCCCGGGCTCGCCCCGAGGCGTTGGGCGTCGGCGCGCATGTGGGCGTAGACGAGGTCGGACAGGCGTCGTTTGAGACAGCGCATCGCCTCCTTCTTCGTCTTGCCGGCAGCGCGTTTGCGGTCGAAGTAGCGGCGGCCTTCGGTATCGACCCGCAACTGGGTCACGGCCATCGTGTGCAGGACCCGGTTGATGCGACGGTTGCCGACACGCGACAGACGGTGCCGCTGGTGATCACCGCTGGACACGTCGAGCGGCGCGGTGCCGTTCCAGGACGCGAAGTGGCCGCGGTCGGCGAAGCGGGTAATGTCGCCGACGTCGCCGAGCAGCCTCGCCGCGCCGGAGGGGCCGATGCCGTGCAGCTCGCGCAGGGTGCTGCCGGTGGCGGCGATGAGCTCGCTCAGCTCTTTGTCGGCGGTCTTGATCCGCTGGTCGATCGCAGCG
>JAVHVD010000407.1:0-31543 GCA_032160745.1 Pseudonocardiales bacterium | reverse complement strand
CGCGTGGAGATGCGTCTTGATGTGATAGCGGCTGACCGGTTCACGATGGGTCGCGTCCGCTTCGATTCCGAACTGCGAATCCGCACGGATCTCCCGGTCAACTACCACGTCGACATTCCGTTGCGCGGCCGCGCGCGATCCCGCGCCGGCACGCGGGACCAGATCGTCACTTCTCGGGGGTCCGCGGCGGTGTTCATGCCCGGCGCGGCGGCCGATCTCACCTGGTCCCGCGACGTCGAGCAGCTCCTGCTCGTCCTGGGAGCTGCTGAGGTGCGCCGCGAGTTGACGAATCTGCTCGGCCGGGAGGTGCGGAGACCACTGGTCTTCGCCGAGAAGATAGATCTGACCAATCCCGCCGGCCGCTCCTGGACGAGGGTCCTAGACCTGGTCGAGCGCGATGTGATCGAGGGCGGCGGCCTGCTCGACAGCCCGCTCATTTCACGGCGGCTCGATCAAGTGATCATCGACGGCCTTCTCATCGGACATCAACACAACTACACCGACGACCTTCGTGCCGATCAACCCACCGCCGCCCGCCGAGCCGTTCGGCGGGCGATCGAGCTAGTTCAGTGCAGGCCAGACCACCCGTGGACCACGAGCACGCTGGCTGCAGAGGTCTCCGTCAGCGCCCGCAGCCTGCAATGCGGCTTTCGTGAGATGACCGGCAGCGCACCGATGGAGTATCTGCGTCACGTGCGGCTGCACCGAGTCCACCAGGACCTGCTCGAAGCCGACCCCAGTACGGCAACGGTTACCGATATCGCGCATCGATGGGGATTCGTGCACCTTGGACGATTCGCCTCCGCGTATCAACAGCGGTTCGGGACCCTGCCATCGTCGACGATTCGCTCCGGGACTCAGGCCTAGCCAGGGAATGGGATGCGCGACAACGGACCTCGGCCACGTCAGCGTCTCCGATCACCATCAGATCGACGTCCGCCGTTGCCTGGGACCGGCAAGTGCTCGAGCGCTCAGCCCGAGCGTGAGAGCTGGGCGAGCTGCTCGCACAGGAATCGTCGTTCCGCGTCGGTCTGGCCGAGATCGAGCGCGCGCTCGTACGCCTGGCGGGCCTCGTCGTCTCGCCCGGCGCGACGCAGAAGGTCGGCGCGGGCGGAGTGAAAGTAGCGGTAGTGGTCGAGGTCGAGGCCGTCGAGCACAGCCAAGCCGGCCTCCGGTCCTTCGAGTTCGGCCAGGGCGATGGCCCGGTTGAGTTCGACGACGGGCGACCCGGTCTGGACGGCGAGGGTGTTGTAGAGCGCGGCGATCTGGCGCCAGTCACGTGGCTGCTGCAGGTGCAGGTCGGCGATCGCGGCTTGCACAACGTACGGGCCCGTGTCGCCGCGCTCGATCGCATGCTGGAGGAGTTGTCGGCCTTCGCTGATCTGCTGTTCGTCCCACAGTGCGCGGTCCTGGTCGTCGAGCAGGACGATCTCCCCGTTGCGTGTTCGGGCGCCTCGTCGGGCGTCGTGTAGCAGCATGAGCGCGAGCAGTGCGAGGACCTCGCCCTCGTCGGGCATGAGTTCACCGAGGGCGCGGCAGAGTTCGATCGCCTCGGCGGCGAGGTCGACGCGGCCGCCGCCCCAGCCTTCGTTGAAAACGAGATAGACGACGGCGAGGACCGCCGCCAGCCGGTCCGGTAGCTGATGATCGGGCGGCACGGCGAACGGGATGCATGCGTCGCGGATCTTGTGTTTCGCCCGGGTCAGTCGCTTGCTCATCGTCTCGGTCGGGACGAGGAAGGCCAGCGCGATCTCCTCGGTCGACAGGCCGCCGAGGGTGCGCAGGGTCAGCGCCACCTGCGCCTCGAGCCCAAGGGCGGGGTGGCAGCAGGTGAAGATCAGTTCCAGCCGCTCGTCGCGGAAGGCTGGCTCGTACACGGTTGCCTCCGATGCCACGATGAACTCGCGCGCGAGCAGGTTTGTCTTCTCGGCCAGCACGCGTTGTCGGCGAATGTGGTCGATCGCCCGGTTGCGCGCGGTCGTGATCAGCCAGCCAACGGGGTTGTCCGGCTCCCCGTCACGCGGCCAGCGCTCGGCAGCGATCGCGAACGACTCTTGAGCTACATCCTCGGCAAGCTCGATGTCGCCGAGGATCCCGACGAGGGTGGCCAACACCCGCCCCCAGTGCTCGCGAAAGACGCCGTCAAGCGCCATGGAACAACGCTTCGAGGACGGGCCGCACCTCGATCCCTCCGCCTGTCCGGGATTGCTGCAGTTCCTGCGCTATGGCGAGGGCACCGTCGAGGTTGTCGGCCTCTACCACGATGACGCCGGCGAGAAATTCCTTGGTCTCGATGAACGGCCCGTCGGTGAGAAGCGTCCGCTCCTCGCTGTGACGGACGGTGGTGGCTGAGCCGTCCGCGTGTAGGCGAGCCCAACCGGTCACGTACGGCCGAGCGAGCACGTCTGCAATCACCCCGTCCACCGGGCCGGAATCGGTCCGCTGGCTGCCGTAGGCAAGCAATGCGTACTGCATAACTCCTCCAGTCACTGATCGGTACGACCGATTATCTGACGAACGACGTCGCCGCCGACGGACAGCGCCGAACCGATCAAGCACGTCTGGGTGATGCGCAACCCAGAGAAACTCCGTGCCTGGACGACGAGCTGACGCGCGCGCGACCGGGACAGGGTCGATTCCCAACATAGGAAGCACGTCTTGTCGTGCTTGATTAACGAAATGGCACCAACGTGTTCTTCAAGTATGAGCTTGTGATTCTCAACTGCCGTGCATAGCCTGGCGGCATGAAGAGTTACCAGCAGTACTGCTCCATCGCGCGTGCGCTGGACGTCGTCGGAGACCGCTGGGTGCTGCTCATCGTTCGAGAGCTTCTGGCGCTCGGCCCGAGCCGCTACAGCGATCTGAAGCGAGGACTGCCGGGTGTCGCGACCAACCTGCTCGCCGAGCGGTTGAAGGTGATGGAGGCCGACGGTCTGATCGAGCGGTACGACGCCCCACCCCCGGTCGGCACCAAGCTGTATCAGCTCACCGAGCGGGGCCGGGAACTGCAGGGGGTACTGCACGCGCTGGCGCGCTGGGGACTGGAGCGCATGCCAGCCGGTCCTCAGGCCGAGGACGCCGCGCAGCCGCAGTGGACCGCGCTCCTAGGCGCTTTGGAATTATCGCCCCACGTCAGCCCGGACGTCGAAGTCGTGATCGGAATCGAGACCGACGGGGACGCCGTCAGCGCGGTCCTGCGGCACGACGCGTTCGAAATCCGCCGCGGGAACAGCACCCAAGCCGACGTCACGCTCTCCGGACAAGCGGAACTCGTCGGCGCGGTCCTGTCCGGCCTGCTAACCCCCGACCAGGCCGCGGACCGTGGAGTGGCGATCGCCGGGACCCCGTCCGTCCTCACTGACCTTCTCCAGGCGAACCGCTAGTCCGCGTCTGCCCGACCCGCCCTCTGAACAGGAGCCACCGCCGTGACCTACGCCGAAACAGACCTCGTCGCCACGATCGAGCGCCTCGCCGGAAAGGACCTCGCCGCACTGACCCAACCCCAGCGAGACCAACTCGACCAGTTCCACAGCGGCGGAGCCGAGGCCGTCGACCGACTCCTGCCCAGTCTGGACGTCGCACCCGGAATGACCGTTCTCGACATCGGCTCCGGACTCGGCGGGCCCGCACGCCAGATCGCCCGCAGCTCCGGCTGCACCGTCGTCGGCGTCGACCTCACCCCCGCGTACGTGGACACCGCCCGGGCCCTCACGCACACGGAAGGGCTCGACGACCAGGTCACCTTCGTCTGTAGCGACATCGCCGCCCTCGACCGCTTCGACTTCGACGCCGCCTACACGATGCACGTCCAAATGAACGTCGCGGAAAAGAAGACCTACTTCACCGAAATCGCCCGGCGCTTGCGGCCTGGGGCGCACTTTGCAACCTTCGAGGTCTGCCTCACCGGCCGCACCCAACCAACCCCGCCCCTGCCGTGGTCGCTCGACGGCACCGACAGCTACCTCGCCACAGCCGCGGAGTTGCGCGACACGATCGCCTCCAGCGGCTTCGAGATCCTCGAGTGGGTCGACGAGACGCAGTGGGTACTTCAATGGTTCGAGAACCTCGGCAAGCGCATGGCCGCCGGCGGGAGCCCGGCTACGCTCCCCGCACTCCTGAACGACGGACCGACCCGCATGATGAACTTCGCCGTCGCCCTCACCACAGGCGTCGTGTCAGTTCACCGCGGGTCGTTCATCCTCGCGACCGTCAGCTAGGAAGCGTCGCGGGGCTGGAGTTCTGCCATTTCGCTCCAGCCGTCGCCGGGTGCGTCGACGTTCACGATTTGCGGCGTGCGGGCGATCGCGGCCGGCAAGGACGCCATCGCGGCCTTGAAGTGGTCTGACCCGACGTGGGCCGCTCCTGCCGCGGCGTCCCTGAACGCCTCGACCAGGATGAAGTCGTTCGAATCCTCGGCACTTCGCGACCACTCGAAGAGGATGTTGCCCGGCTCCGCTCGGGTGGCGGCCGTGAAGTCGGCGACGAGGGAGAGCCAATTTTCCGCGTGATCTGGACGGACCGGAAATTTGACGACGATGAAGATCATCGATTGCCCCTTTCGGGCCTCGACAACGAGTCGGCGCGGATGACCGGCTTCGGCCTCACCGATGTTGCGGAAGGCTGATGCCGTAGGTCCTCAGCTTGCGATAGATCGTCGCGCGGGAAATGCCCAGGATCGACGCCGCCTTGGTCGGATTCTCGTGACTGCTCAGCAGCGCAGACACGATCGCGTCACGCTCGAGCGCCTCGATCGGCGAAAGGGTCCGTCGACTCGTCGAATGGCACTCGGCCGGGAGATCCTCGGGCTCGACGACTCCGCTGCGCCGCTGCTTCACGACGTGGTTGAGCACGGTTCGGAGCTGGGTCACGTTGCCGGGCCAGTTCAGTCGAGCGAGTTGAGCGAGCACCTGCGGCGAAACCACCAATTCGTCGCCGTGCGTGAGCTGCCTGAGCAGATGCGGGACGAGGACCGAGAGATCTTCGATGCGGTGTCGCAGCGCCGGTACCTCGACGGTGCGCGGGAAGAGCGGGCTCAACGGTGCAGGGGCCGGGCCGCCCAGCGTCATCGCGACGCGCGGACGCGAACCAGGATCCAGGTCCGCCGCATGCTCGACCAACACGCCGGCAATCGCTGCGGCGTCGTCCTCGTCAAGGCGGTCGGCGTGGGCAAGCACGATGATCGCGTTCGGCAGGCTGAGGTCCTCGGACAGGACGGCGAGCCAGTCTTCGAGGCCACCTGGATCGGGCGGCTCGGCTATCCGGAATCGGACCGACGGATGGTGCCGCCGGTGAACCGACCGCAACAGAGCGAGCTTGCCGACGCCCGGTTCGCCCTCGACGGCGAGCCAGTCGCCGGCCTGATAGCAGGCGTCGACCTGCTGGGCGGATCGGGTCCAACACGGCGCGGCGCCCACCAGCCCGGGAAGGTCGACGGGCGCGTGTTCTCGAGGCGACAGCTTGGTTCCTCCGCTCGGGGACGCGGGTCCGCGGTGCGCGAGGCGGATCCGGAACACGCCGCCGGCGGGGCCGGTCTCGCAGTGCACGGGCGCGCAACGTAGGTGCGCCGCCCGCCCGCTGGGCAACTCGACGGTGCGCGCTGTCGTGCGATCGCCGGCCCGCATCGTGTCCATCGCGTAACCGATCAGGGCGTCCTGTTCGGCTGGATCGAATAGCTGTCGCACGTGGTCGTTGCTCATCACGACGTCGTTGTTCAGCGCGAGCACCGGCCCGGATGAGTGCTGACAGATCTTCATGTACTCCTGGAACAGGGCGAACTCGCGGAGGCCGGTCTGCGCGAGCAACTCCTCCTCGATCTGGCGGGCGGTGGCACAGGCCAACGCGGTCAGCATCGGGCCCGGGGCCTGGCTCCACGTCGTCAGATCCAGGATGCCGACCGTCTTGCCGCGCGTCGGGTGCTTTATCGGCGCGCCGGCGCACGCGAACAGGCCCAGTTCGTGGGAGTAGTGCTCCCGCCCGTCAACCAGCGTGACGCCGCCACTGCTCACCGCCGTGCCGATCCCGTTCGTGCCGGCGAATTGCTCGGCATAGCTGAACCCCGGCGCCAGCCTGACGCCGTCCAACTGGGCGGCGATATCCGATCGCGAGCAACGCCGGTCGAGGACCAGGCCGGCGTGGTCGGTCAGGATGATGCTGATCGACTCGCCCTGCAATTGGGCGCCCAAAGTGTCCAGGATCGGCGCCGCGCTGCGGCACAGGGGTGCCTCGAGGTCGGGATCTCGGACGTACGGGACGCTGATCCGGTCGAAATCGACCTTGCTCTCGCGGGAACGGATCCACGAGGCGTGGATCATCCGCCGGACCATCGCGTCCGGGTTGTCCTCGCGAGACAAGAACCGCTCCCGCGCCTGCGCGACGACGCGGTCGTCAGTGTCGTGCGCCGTCATCGTGTCGTGCACGTGCTCATGCATCAACAGCCTCCGGGCGGGCTGCCCCGCCGTTCCGGTCGTGCTACTGACGCCAAAGTACTCCGTGCTCCTGTGGCTCAGATCTCACATTGAGACGGCGGAAATGGCCGGCCGGGCTTGAACTAGGTCTCGCACGTCGGGGACCCCCAGCACGGTTCGGGGAGCCGACGGCAGAGACGTCGGGCCAGGCAGCAGCGCCGTTGCGTGGCCCCGCACAACTGATCCCGAGGAGGAGCACACGGTGAGCAGACAGAGTTTGAGCAAGGCACACGAGAAGATCACCGAGCTGTCGTGGGAGCCGACCTTCGCCACCCCGGCGAAGAAGTTCGGGACCGACTACAAGTTCGACAAGTCGCCGAAGAAGGACCCGCTCAAGCAGATCCTCCGGTCCTACTTCCCGATGGAGGAGGAGAAGGACAACCGGGTCTTCGGCGCGATGGACGGTGCGATCCGCGGGAACATGTTCCGCCAGGTGCAAGAGCGCTGGATGGAGTGGCAGAAGCTGTTCCTGTCGATCATCCCGTTCCCGGAGATCTCGGCCGCCCGGGCGATGCCGCTTGCCATCGATGCTGTTCCCAACCCGCAGATCCACAACGGACTGGCCGTTCAGATGATCGACGAGGTGCGTCACTCGACGATCCAGATGAACCTCAAGCGGTTGTACATGAACCACTACATCGACCCGGCCGGCTTCGACATCACCGAGAAGGCCTTCGCCAACAGCTACTGCGGCACCATCGGCCGGCAGTTCGGCGAGGGTTTCATCACCGGTGACGCGATCACGGCCGCGAACGTCTACCTCACCCTGGTGGCCGAGACGGCGTTCACGAACACGCTGTTCGTCGCCATGCCCTCCGAGGCCGCCGCCAACGGCGACTACCTGCTGCCGACGGTGTTCCACTCGGTGCAGTCCGACGAGTCGCGGCACATCAGCAACGGGTACTCGATCCTGCTGATGGCGCTCGCCGACGAGGACAACCGGCAGCTGCTCGAGCGCGACCTGCGTTACGCATGGTGGAACAACCACTGCGTCGTCGACGCGGCCATCGGCACGTTCATCGAGTACGGCACGAAGGACCGTCGCAAGGATCGCGACTCCTACGCCGAGATGTGGCGCCGGTGGATCTATGACGACTACTACCGCAGCTACCTCATCCCGCTCGAGAAGTACGGGCTGGTCATCCCGCACGATCTGGTCGAGAAGGCCTGGGACCGGATCTACAACCAGCACTACGTCCACCGCGTCGCGCAGTTCTTCGCCACCGGATGGCCGGTCAACTACTGGCGTATCGACGCGATGACCGACACCGACTTCGAGTGGTTCGAGCACAAGTACCCGGGCTGGTACGACCAGTTCGGCAAGTGGTGGGAGGCCTACAACCGGCTCGCGTACCCGGGCAAGAACAAGCCGATCGCGTTCGAGGACGTCGGTTACGAGTACCCCGCGCGCTGCTGGACCTGCATGGTCCCGTGCCTGATCCGCGAGGACCTCGTCGTCGACAAGGTCGACGGCGAGTACCGGACGTACTGCTCGGAAACCTGCCACTGGACCGACGCGGTCGCGTTCCGCCCCGAATACGAGGGTCGGGACACCCCGAGCATGGGACGGCTCACCGGCAAGCGCGAGTGGGAGACCCTCTACGACGGCTGGGACCTGGCCGACATCGTCAGCGACCTCGGCTACGTGCGCGACGACGGGAAGACGACCGTCGGTCAACCGCATCTGCACCTGGACGACCCGAAGAAGCTGTGGACGACCGACGACTTCCGCGGCATCGAGTTCCGCAGCCCGAAGGTGCTGCTCAACGAGATGACCGATGCCGAGCGTGACGCGTGGGCCGCGGCGTACCGCGCGAACCCGAACCGCACGCCGGCCGGCGTCTAGCCGCTCGTCGGCCCACCCGGGCAAGGGTGGGGTGGCCGGATGTCAAGCCACCCCACCCTGATCCACAACCGCGTCGCGATTCAGCCAGAAGGGAACAGGACAGATGAGCGAAACGCACAACGTGCGCTTCGAGCCGGTGGGCATCGACATCGAAGTGTCCGAGGACGAAACCGTCCTGGACGCAGCGTTCCGGCAGGGCGTGATGCTGATGCACGGATGCAAGGAAGGGCAGTGCTCGGCCTGCAAGTCGTTCCTGCTCGACGGTGACATCCAGATGGACCGCTATTCGACGTTCGCGCTGGCTGACTACGAGAGCGACGAGGGCTACCTGCTGCTGTGCCGGGCGCACGCGTACTCCGATCTCGAGGTCGAGCTGATCAACTTCGACGAGGAGATGATCCATTCGGGTCTGCCGGTGGTGACCGCGAGCACGGTGGTCGAGTCGATGACCGAGCTCAGCCCCGACATCACCCGACTCGTCCTGCGGCTGCTCGAGCCCGGCGCGCTGCGGTTCTATCCGGGGCAGTACGTCGACATCCACATCCCCGGGCATGACGCGCACCGCTCGTTCTCGATGGCCGCTCCGCAGACCACCGACGGGCGGCTGGAGTTCATTATCAAGCGCTACCCGGGCGGTCACTTCTCGGGGCTGCTGGAGGAGTCGATCGCCACCGGCGACAAGCTCGACGTGACGGGGCCGTACGGCACGTTCACGCTCAAGGCCAGCTCGGACCGGCCGCTCGTCTTCGCTGCCGGCGGGGCCGGGATGGCTCCGATGCTGGCCCTCCTCCAGCAGCTGGCCGAAAGCGGCAGCGAGCGTGACGTCACCTTCTACTACGGCGCGCGCACGGAGCCCGACCTGATCTGTGGCGAGGACCTCGAGCAGTTGCGCGGGAAGCTCCCGCAGCTCGAGTTCGTTGCGTGCCTCTCCGACTCCTGGCCGCAGGACTGGGACCCCGCTCGAACCGGATACGTGCACGACGTGGTCGGCGGACACGAGGACGCCCTGGCGGACTGCGACGTGTACCTGTGCGGGCCGCCGCCGATGATCGACGCCGCGCTCGAGCTGCTCGAGTCACGAGGCGTTCCGCAGGAGCAGATCCACTTCGACAAGTTCACCGTCACCGCCGAGTCAGGCAACGACTGATCGTCCATTTGCGCAACCACGTCAAGGAAGAAGGCAGTCCATGAGCACACCCGTCAAGGAGAAGAAGCACGTAGCACCCCAGAGCTTCCCGAAGCCGGAGTTCACCGGTGCCGAGGCCGGCATGCTCGTCTTCCCGAGCTCCGGCAGCCGAAGCTACAACTACTTCAAGCCGGAGAAGATGCGGGCGACCGTCTACGAGGACGTCACCACCGACGTCCAGCCCGACCCGGATCGGCACCTCACGCAGGGTTGGCTGTACGGGTTCGCCGACGGCCCCGGCGGCTACCCACAGGACTGGACTGCGCTCAAGAGCAGCAACTGGCACAAGTTCCTCGACCCGAACGAGGAATGGGAGCAGACGATTTACCGCAACAACTCCGCAGTTGTACGGCAGATCGAGCTCAATCTGCAGAACGCCAAGGACGCGGGCGCCTACTCGCACTGGTCGGCCTCGTGGACGAAGTTCGTCGCCGAGAACGTCGGCGCATGGATGCACGCCGAGCAGGGACTGGGAATGCACGTGTTCGTGCCGGCGCAGCGCTCGGCCCCCACGAACATGATCAACAATGCGGTCTGCGTCAACAGCGTGCACAAGCTGCGCTTCGCCCAGGACCTCGCGCTGTACAACCTCGACCTGAGCACGTCGATCGAGGCCTTCGACGGCAAGGTGCACCGCGACACGTGGAAGAACGACCCGTCGTGGCAGGGGGTCCGGGAGAACGTCGAGCGCCTGACCGCCATCGAGGACTGGGCCGAGGCCGTCTTCGCCACCAACGTGGTCTTCGAGCCGCTCGTCGGGGTGTTGTTCCGCAGCGACCTGATCATGCAGATCGCCGCCCGCAACGGCGACTACATCACGCCCACCCTGGTCGGTGCCGGTGAGAACGACTACAACCGCGATCTGCGCTACAGCCGAGCGCTCTTCTCCGTGCTGGTGAACGACGACCAGCACGGCAGCGCGAACCGCTCGCACCTGCAGGGCTGGCTCGACAAGTGGGTTCCGGCGAGCGTGCGGGCCGCCCACGAGCTGCAGCCGATCTGGTCGCAGCCCCGGGAGAAGGCGATCACGTTCGCCGACTCCTGGGCCGCCGCCACCGAGGACTTCAAGACGCTCATTGCCGAGTTCGGTCTCACCGCCCCGAAGGAGTTGTAGAAGTGACCAGTTCACATGCCAATTTCGACGCCAACCGCACCTCGTCCAACATGTGCGGCGTCACGCTGATGAACAACCAGAACGGCTACGTAGTGGCCGAGGTGATGGGCGCGAAGGACGGCATCGTCATCTCCGAGTTCCCGTCCATGATCCGCGTCGACGGGCCCGGGAAGATCATCTTCGACTACGCGGAGATCTCCGACGCCCTCGGAACCGAGTTCGACGGATCGGACTTCGAGGAGATCATGTCGACCCACTACGGCCGGATGGTCCATCTCGACGACATGACGATCATGTTCGCCAACCCGGAAGACGCCGCCGAGTACATCGACTTCGACCTCGAAGTCGTCAACTAGCGCACGCACGGCGACCCAAGACGACGGAGATCAAGATGTACGAGAAAGACGGCGAGAAGTACTTCATCGTGGACAGCCACGTGGCCCTGTGGGACGGCCGCGAGCAGAACCATCGCAACATCCACGGCAAGCAGTTCATCGACTGCTTTTACGACTATCACATGAACCTCAGCCCGGACGAGGTCAAGTGGGGCTACGACGAGTACTGCTACTACGGCGGGGAACGCCTGATCAAGGACCTGTTCGAGGACGGGTACGTCGACCACGCCATCTTCCAGCCGGCCCTGCTCGGCGAGTTCTACGTCAACGGGTTCGGGCAGACCGAAGAGGCGTGGGAGCTGGTCCAGAAGAACCCGGACCGGCTGACCTACAACCACGCCTACGACCCGCGCAACGGCGAGGAGGGACTGGCGCAGCTCAAGCGGGACGCGGTGCGCTTCGGACTCCAGGGCGTCAAGTTGTACACCGCAGAGTGGCACGGCGACTCGCGCGGCTACAAGCTCGACGACCCGTGGTCCTACCGCTACCTCGAGGCCTGTCAGGAACTGGGCATCAAGAACATCCACGTCCATAAGGGCCCCACCATCCGGCCGCTGGATCGGGACGCGTTCGACGTCGCCGACATCGACAAGGTTGCGACCGATTTCCTGGAGCTGAACTTCATTGTCGAGCACTGCGGCCTCCCGCGCCTGGAGGACTTCTGCTGGATCGCCACCCAGGAGTCGAACGTCTACGCCGGCCTCGCTGTCGTCATGCCGTTCATGCACACCCGCCCGCGCTACTTCGCCCAGGTTCTCGGCGAGCTCCTGTACTGGATCGGCGAGGACAAGATCACCTTCTCGAGTGACTACGCGATCTGGACACCGAAATGGCTCATCGAGAGGTTCGTCGACTTCGAGATTCCGGCCGACATGACGGAGTACGGGGCCGTCACGGTGGATCAGAAGAAGAAGATCCTGGGCCTGAACGCCGCTCGGTTGTACGGCATCGACGTGCCGGCCGACCTGCAGGTTGCCGGCGACGGCTCCGCAGCTTCGAACACGGCGATGGAGGGCACAAGTACATCGTCGGACGCGGCGGCGGCTCGGCTGCAGCCGACACCGTCATGACCGCAACGGTGACGTCCGAGCTCGCGGTCCGTGTCTGGGCGGCGCTGGCCACCGTCATGGACCCTGAGCTGGACGAGCCGATCACCGACCTGGGCTTCGTGAGGAGTCACGACGTCCGCGACGACGACGTCGAGGTTCACCTGCGCCTTCCTACCTCGTTCTGCGCGCCCAACTTCGGGTACCTGATGGCCTCCGATGCCCAGGACGCGCTGCGCGCGATCCCGGGCGTCGGGCGGGTGCGGGTGTACCTCGACGATCACCACGATTCGGAGCTCATCAACCGTGGGCTGGCCACCATGGCCGGCTACGTCGGGACGTTCGGGCCCGAGGCCGAGGACAGCCTCGACGAGTTGCGGCTGACCTTCCAGCGCAAGGCTCATGTCGCCGCGATGGAACGCGCCTGCTCGAAGTTGCTCGCCGAGTCCGAACTCGAGGTGGGCGACCTGCACGCGGTGACGCTGGCCGACCTTCCCGAGAACCGGGAGAAGACCGCACTGATCCGGCGTCGGCACGACATCGGATTGGCGATCTCGCCGGGCAGCCCCGTCATGGTCGACGACACCGGCCAGCCGGTGCCCGAGGATGCGGTGCCCGTCAAGCTGCGCTTCGCCAAGACCGTGCGCGTTTCCATCGACGGCAACGCGCACTTCTGCCGTGGCCTGCTCCGCACCCGCTACCCGGACTCGGCCGCCGATCAGGCGCCCCGAGCCGACGGCTGACCCAGGACTGAAAGAGGAGGACTGCAGACATGCGCGCAGTACAGGTAGTCGGCTACCACAAGAAACTGCAGCTGACCGACGTCCCGGAACCTTCCGTCACCGGCCCGCTCGACGTCATCGTCAAGATCGGCGGCGCCGGTGTGTGCCGGACCGACCTCCACATCCTCGAGGGTCAGTGGGAGGCGAAGGCCGGGGTCGCCCTGCCGTACACGATCGGCCACGAGAACGCGGGTTGGGTTCACGCGGTGGGCACTGCGGTCAGCAACGTGCAGGTCGGCGACAAGGTCATCCTCCACCCGCTGATCACCTGCGGGCTGTGCCGGGCTTGCCGGTTCGGCGACGACGTCCACTGCGAGAACAGCCAGTTCCCCGGCATCGACACCGACGGTGGCTACGCGGACTACCTCAAGACGACCGCGCGCAGTGTCGTCCGCATCGACGGCTCGCTGGAGCCGGCCGACGTCGCCGCGCTCGCCGATGCCGGCCTCACCGCGTACCACGCGGTGGCAAAGGCGGCTCGCTCGCTCAGACCCGGCGACCACTGCGTGATGATCGGCGCCGGCGGGCTGGGCCATATCGGCATCCAGGTGCTGAAGGCGATCTCGGCCGCGACGCTGATCGTGATCGACCGCAACCCCGACGCCGTCAAATTGGCCCAGGAGATCGGCGCCGACGTGGGCGTGGTGGCCGACGGTTCCCAGGTGGACCAGGTTCTCGAGATCACCGGCGGCAAGGGAGCCGAGGCCGTCGTCGACTTCGTCGGCGAAGGTGGAGCAACCGCCGAGGGCGTGGCGATGCTGCGCCGGGCCGGCAACTACTACGTCGTCGGCTACGGCGAGAACATCGATGTCCCGACGATCGACGTCATCTCCACCGAGATCAACTTCATCGGCAACCTCGTCGGCTCCTACAACGACCTGCAGGAACTAATGGTGTTGGCGGCCCACGGCCGAGTCACCCTGCACACCAGCAAGTACCCGCTCGCGAACTTCCAGCAGGCGCTCGACGACCTCGACGCCGGCCGGGTCCGCGGCCGAGCCATCCTCATCCCCTGATCCGCCCTGCTCAGAAAGGCACACGACCATGGCCAAGGACCTGCGTTTCAATGTCGAGGCGCGTCAGCTGCTCGAAGCCGGAGTGAACGCATTGGCCGACGCGGTCAAAGTGACGCTCGGACCGAAGGGCCGCAACGCCGTCATCGAGAAGCTCGTCGGGGCACCGACGATCACGAACGACGGCGTCACGATCGCGCGCGAGATCCAGCTGCGGAACCCCTTTGCGAACATGGGCGCCCAGCTGGTGAAGGAAGTCGCGACCAAGACGAACGGAGTGGCCGGCGACGGCACGACCACAGCGACTGTTCTTGCCCAGGCGATGGTCCGCGAAGGACTGGCCGCCGTCACCGCCGGCGCCAACCCGATGCTGCTCAAGACCGGCATCGAGGCTGCCGTCGAGGCGGTGCTGGCCCAGCTGACCAACGAGGCGAGCGAGGTGGGCGGTGATGCCGACCTGGCCAGCGTCGCCAGCCTGTCGGCCAACAACGACCGGGAGATCGGCGAGGTGATCGCGGCGGCCATCGGGCGCGTCGGGCGGGGCGGAATCGTCACCGTCGAGGAGTCGCCGTCCTTCGGTCTCGAGATCACCTACGTGGACGGTGTCGAGATCGACAACGGCTACATCTCTCCGTACATGGTCACCGATCGCGAGCGGATGGAGACGGTCTTCGAGAACCCGTACGTGCTGCTCACCGGCGAGAAGATCAGTCGGGTGCAGGAGCTGATGCCCGTCCTGGAGCAGGTCACCAAGTCCGGACGGCAGCTGGTGATCTTCGCGCAGAACGTCGACGGACCCGCGCTGGGCATGCTCGTCGCCAACAACGTGCACGACACCTTCCGCTCGGTCGTCGTCCGGGCGCCCGGCTTCGGGCACCGCCGCATCGCCGAGCTCAGCGACCTGGCGATCTGGATGGGCGGCCAGGTGATCACCGCTGAAGCCGGACTCAGCCTCGACTCGGTGCGCCTGGACCAACTCGGTGAGGTGCGCCGCATCACCGTCACCGACAGCACCACCACGATGGTCGGCGGCGTCGGCTCGGACACCGAGGTGTCCGCTCGGATCGAGCAGCTCAAACACGAGTTCGAGCGCGCCGAGAACGATCACGACAAGGACGCGCTGCAGGGCCGGATCGCCCGGCTGTCGGGCAGCGTCGCGGTCATCCATGTCGGCGCCGCCACAGGCGTCGAGCTGACGGAGAAGCAGCACCGGGTCGAGGACTCGCTGTCTGCCACCCGAGCCGCGGTCGAGGAGGGGATCGTCGCCGGCGGTGGCACCGCCCTGGTGCAGGCGCGCAGCGCCATCGATGACCTTGACCTGGACGGCGAGAAGGCGCTCGGCGCCCGGATCGTTCAGGATGCGCTGAGCGAGCCGTTGCGGTGGATCGCGATCAATGCCGGCTACTCGGGCGACGACGTGGTTTCGCAGGTCAGCGCGCTGCCGACCGGGCACGGGTTCAACGCGCTCACCGGCGCGGTCGGCGACATGTTCGACATGGGCATCATCGACCCGCTCAAGGTGACCCGGTCGGCCCTGCAGAGCGCCGCGTCGATCGCCGCGTTGCTGTTGACCACCGAGACGCTCATCGTCGAGGAGGTCGTCGGCAATCCCGGCGCGATCTACGCCCCGGGTTTCGGTGACCTGGCCGAGGGTCTCGTCCGACCGTCCAACATCGCGTAAGACGACGGTCGACAGATCATCGGGACTCGGACATGAACCTGGCGCTGCGGAGCCCGGCTCCGTCGGTCCTCGAAGCGCCCGCGTTCGACGCCCGCACCGGCCGCGGGTTCGTGTCCCGCGGCCGGTTCCTCGGCCTGATCGGCCCGGCCTTTGTCGCCGCGATCGCCTTCGTCGACCCCGGCAATATCGCGACCAACGTCGGGGCCGGCGCCGACTACCGGTATCTGCTGCTGTGGACGGTGGTCACCGCGAGCCTGATGGCGATGCTCGTGCAGTACCTGTCGGCCAAGCTGGGCATGGCGACCGGCTGCAGCCTGGCCGAGGTGTGCCGGGAGCACACCACGACCCCGGTTCGCATCGGACTGTGGCTGATCGCCGAGACCGTGGTGATCATGACCGACCTCGCCGAGTTCGTCGGTGGCGCGATCGCGCTGAACCTGCTGTTCGGATTGTCGCTGTTCACCGGTGGTCTCGTCATCGCCGCGACGACGATGGCCATCCTGAGATTGCGGCTACGAGGCCGGGACGGGTTCCCGGCGGTGGTTGTCGGGCTCCTCTTCGTACTGGCGATCGCGTTCGTCTACCTCGTGGCCCGGTCGCCGTTGTCGGCGGGTGCGGCGGCCTCCGGCATGCTGCCCGGGCTGGCGGACACCAACAGCGTGCTGCTCGCCTGCGGCATCGTGGGCGCAACGGTGATGCCGCATGCTGTCTTCCTGCACTCGTCCCTGATCGGCGGTCTGTCCGTCGACCGGGTTCGCAGCATCCGAACGTCGACGATGCTGCGCTTCCTGCGCCGCGACGTGATCATCGCGATGGGCGTCGCCGGTGTGGTCAACGTGCTGATGCTGCTGGTCGCGACGTCGTTGCCGGCCGGCACCGGCGGCTCGTTGACCGCCGCGCACGCGGCGTTTGCTACGCACCGCGGCGCGATCTTCGCGGCGATCTTCGCGATCGCACTGCTCGCCTCCGGGCTGGCGTCGGCGTGTGCCGGGGTCTACGCCGGCCAGGCGATCATGCGTGGCTTCCTCAAGCGTGACAGCAGCATCTGGTTGCGTCGGTTGGTCTCGGCGGTGCCCGCGCTGTTTCTGCTCGGTCTGGTTAACGACCCGACGCAGGCCCTCGTCATGAGCCAGGTCGTCCTGTCCTTCGGCCTGCCGTTCGCGCTCGTGCCGCTCATCGTGTTCACGTCGCGCCGCAGCGTCATGGGTGCATTCGCCAATCGGCTGCACACGACTGCGGCCGGGCTCGCGATCACCTTGATCGTCGTTGCGCTCAACTCGTTCCTGCTCGTCCGTACCGCGATCTCGGTGTGAGTTCGCCCGACTGCCTGAGGAGGCGCCGACCATGCCTGCACCCACGATCGCGCTGATCGCGATATCGGCCCTTGTCGCCGGCGCCTTGTGGCTGTCGTTGCGGGTCGCCGCTACCGCCGATCTCGGGGTTCTGCCAGCCCGCAGCCGCAGGCGGGTCCTGTGGTGGCAGAGCCATCACACCCAGGCCTACCTCGTCTGTGCCGCCGTTGCTGCCACGGCGGGACTGATGCAGGTCGCCGGCTGAACTCTCCGTCGAACCGGGCCACCGTCCGGCCCACCCAGCCAGATATGAGGAGTCATCATGACTACCGATGTGAGCAGTCCATCCACCGCCCCGACGGCACCGGCCGCGCGACCCAGCATCGCTCCGCCGCCGGCCGCGCCGAACGCGTTCCTCGCCGGTAACCCGGCCGCCGTCGGCCTGCCGTCCTTCATCGTCGGCTCCGTCGCCCTCGCGCTCGTCCTTGTCGGCTACGTACCCGCGACCGCGGTCGGCGCGTCGCTTCCGATCATCGCCGCGGCGACGGGCCTGGGCCTGACCATCAGCACCGTGTGGGCTGCCGCAACCGGGCAGAGCGCGGTCGCCAGCATCTTCGGCATCTTCGCCGGGTTCTGGCTCAGCTATGCGGTTCTCGTGCTCGGCCTGACCCACAACTGGTTTGCGATCACGCCCGCCGCCGCCGTACACACCCAGGGCCTGTTCCTGATCACCTGGCTGGTCGTCATCGTCATGCTCACCGTTGCAACATTGCGGCTTCCACTGGCGTTCACCGTGCTGTTCACCCTCATCGATCTCGCGCTTGTCGCCGTGCTCATCGGCACGCTCAACGCATCGACCGGGTGGCTCAAGCTCGGCGGAGTCGTCGTCTTCGCGTTCGCCGCTGTGGGTGTGTATCTGTACCTCGGGATCGCGGCGATCGTGACCGGTGGCTCGGCGCTGCCACTCGGTCAACCGCTGCTGTCCGACTGACGCTGACCTGGCAGGCGCCCCACCGGATAGGAAACGCATGATCGACAAATCAATGACGCAGCAGGACTGGCAGCAACCCAGCCTTGAAGGCTTACGAGCTCTCACCGTAGAGGCGATGCCGGCGGTCGAGGTGTTGCTGCTCGACGACCTCGCGGCGTACCTCATGGGTGCCGGTCCGCTACTGCCGCCGTACACGATCGAGCACGGAAGTCACGTCGTCAGCGCCCTACTCGGCGCGATCGTCAACTCGACGGTCTACGTGCCGGACGACGCGCCGGCCGTCACCGAGGAGATCGCCCTCGCGCGCGGGCACGTGGTGCAAGGCGCTCAGCAGTTCGCCGAGCGCGGCGTCGACGGGCTGAACCAGCTCGCGAGCCGCCTGATACCTGCCGCGCTGGGAGAGCTCGAGTTGCACAAGGGCTCGCCGGAGCAGCAGACCCTGTCCCTGTTCTACTACGCCCTGATCGCCGTCGCGTCCGGACCGATGAACTTGCTGGACCCGGACGCCGCCGACGGTGTGGCGCACGCCTTTCGAGCGTGGGACGGAGTTTTCGGCCGCGGCTTCATGGTGCCGTGGCGCCAGGCTGCCGGCGAGGAGTAGCGGCCGCCGCACCTGAGCTCGGGGCCACGATGGCCGCGTCGTAGCGGATGACGGCACGAGCGCTCGCTGCAGGCCTGCGCCGCATCACGCGCTCAGCGAAATTCGTCAGAGGATCGGGCGGCCGCCGGTCACCGCGATCCGGGCACCGGAGACATAGCTGCCCTCGTCCGACGCGAGCAGTACGTAGACCGGCGCGAGCTCGACCGGCTGACCGGCTCGCCCCAGCGGGACGTCGGTGCCGAACTTCTCCACCTTCTCCGGCGGCATCGTGGCCGGGATGAGGGGTGTCCAGATGGGCCCGGGCGCGACGCTGTTGACGCGGATGCCCTTGTCGCCGAGCAGCTGCGCCAGGCTCGCGCAGAAGTTCGCGATCGCGGCCTTCGTCGCGGCGTAGGGCGCCAGCGTCGGCGACGGCATGTCCGAGTTGACCGACGAGCTGCCGATGATCGATCCGCCCGGCGGCATGTGCGGTACAGCCGCCTTGCAGAGGTGGAACATCGCACCGACGTTGGTCCGGAACGTGTAGTCCCACTCGTCGTCAGGAATCTCGTCGAGCGACTCGTGCGTCATCTGGTACGCGGCATTGCTGACCAGGACGTCGACCTGGCCGAATTCCTCCACCGCGCGGCTGATGATCTCGCGGCACACGGCGGGCTCGGAGATGTCGCCGCGGACGAGCACCGCCCTGCGCCCGGCGTCCTCCACGTAGCGGGCGGTGTCTTTCGCGTCGTCGTCCTCGTTCAGGTACGAGATGAGGACGTCGGCACCCTCGCGGGCGTACGCGATCGCGACCGCGCGGCCGATGCCGCTGTCCCCACCGGTGATCACGGCGGCCTTGCCGGTCAATCGACCCGAGCCGCGGTAGCTCTCCTCGCCGCAGTCGGGCGTGGGCGTCATCTCGTCCTGGACACCCGGGACGGGCTGCTGTTGCGCGGGCTGACCCATGGGTCCTCCATTCCAGTTGCGGCCGCAGCGACTCGACGCCGCTCAGTGCGCACCTACCCGGCTGGCGCGGATACGTCACGCGGGTCGCGTTATTCGTCCCCTTGAGCACCGGGCCGCCGGAATGCTGCTGCGGGACTGACGGCGCGGGCGCCGCGGCTCGAACCGCCGCACACTCGCCTCTGGGACCATGGGGCGATGCCCGCCCAGCCGATCGTCGCTCCGTCCTGGCGGCGGGCGTGCGTGGTCGCGATCGTGGCCGCGGCCGTGCTGGTGGCGGTGGTCGGCGTCGCCGTCTACGACGTCAAGACGACCACGGCCTTCGACACCTGGGCCGCGCGTCCGCTCTTCGATCACATCGGCGAGCGCGGTCGGGTGGTCCTGCTCGCGCTGACCGCACCGGTGATCACGGTGGGAGCGCTGGCCGTGATCGCGACTGTGGGTGCGCTCATGCGCAGCTGGGAGGTGGTCGCGCTCGCGATCGTGGGGCCGACGGTGGCCGAGGTGGTCACCGAGTTCGTGCTCAAGCCGATCGTGCATCGCCAGATCACCGATGGCCCCTCCGGATACGCCTATCCGAGCGGGCACGAGACCGGGTTGGTGTCACTGCTCGTCGTGCTGCTGCTGCTCC
This sequence comes from Pseudonocardiales bacterium, assembly GCA_032160745.1. GTDB lineage: Bacteria > Actinomycetota > Actinomycetes > Mycobacteriales > Jatrophihabitantaceae > Jatrophihabitans. The sequence goes on along the minus strand of JAVHVD010000407.1, from coordinate 11,559 downwards.
TGCCCCGCGCGCAGCTCAGCCGGAGCATGACCGGGCTCCTCGATGCGCTGCTGGTGCTGTGGGCCGTGCTCGGGGCGATCGGGCTGGTCCGCGGGCACTTCCACTTCATGACGGACACGATCGGCGGCATCGGTGTCGCGGTGGCCTGCGTACTGGGCCTGGCGGTGCTGATCGACCTCGGCGCGCCGCGGCTGCGCCGGACCGACCCCGCCGGCAGCGGTCAGTTCACCCGTCGCTCGTAGCCCGCCCAGAACTCCTCCCGGATCTTGAACTTCTGCAGCTTGCCGGTCGCCGTGCGCGGCAGCTGCTCGACGAACTCGACCCGCTTCGGACACTTGTAGCCGGCCAGCATCTGGCGGCAGTGGGCGATGAGTTCGTCGGCGCCGTCGTCGCTGCCCTCGGTCCTGACGACCAATGCGGTGACGGCCTCCCCCCACTTCTCGTCGGGGACGCCGATGACCGCGACCTCGCGCACCGCGTCGTGCGACATCAGCGCGTCCTCGACCTCGATCGAGGAGACGTTCTCGCCTCCGGAGATGATCACGTCCTTCTTCCGGTCGGAGATGACGAGGTAACCGTCCTCGTCAACGTGCCCGCCGTCACCGGTGTGGAACCAGTTCCCGCGCTGCGCCTCCTCCGTCGCTTCGGGCTGCTCCCAGTAGCCGTCGAGGTTGTGGTTGGACGCGGTGAGCACCTCGCCGTCCGCGTCGATCTCGACCCGGACGCCGAGGGCCGGCACGCCGGCCCGGCCGAGGTTGCGCGCGCGGTCGTGGATGGACAGGTCGTCCCACTCGGCGCGCTGCCGGTTGACCGTGACGAGCGGAGAGGTCTCGGTGAGTCCGTAGATCTGGATGAACTCCCAGCCGAGCTCGTCGAGTACCCGCTCGATGATGCGCGTGGGCGGCGGAGCGCCGGCGGCGATGATGCGGACGCGGTCCCGGCCGGGTACGTCGCCGTCCCAGGTCGCCGCGCCGTCCAGCGCCGCGGAGATGACCGCGGGCGCGGCGCACATGATCGTGACTCCGTGCCGCTCGATCCGCCGCAGGATCTCGGTGCCGTCGACCTTGCGCAGCACGACGTGCTGGGCACCCACGCCGGTGATGCCGAACGGCATGCCCCAGCCGTTGGCGTGGAACATCGGCAGCGTGTGCAGGTAGACGTCGCGGTCGGTGATCGTGGTGTGCAGGCCGAACACCGTGGCGTTGAGCCAGTTGTTGCGATGGGTGAGTTGGACGCCCTTCGGGCGGGCCGTCGTCCCCGATGTGTAGTTGATGGTGGCGGTGGCGCCCTCGTCCGGCTCGGCCCACTCCTTGGGTTCGGCGCCGGGGAGATACAGGTCGTCGTCGTCGCCCAGCACGAACTTGTGCTCGACATCGAGTCCGTCCAACACCTGCTTCTGCTCCGGGTCGCAGTAGACGACCTGGGCGCCCGAGTGACCGACGATGTACTCGATCTCGGCGCGGCTGAGCCGGAAGTTGATCGGCACCAGCACCCGTCCGTATCCCGAGACACCGAAGAACGACGTGAGCAGTCTCGCCGAGTTCTGCGAGACGAACGCAACCCGGCCGCCCTCGGGAACGCCGAGCTGATCCAGCTTCGCGGCCTGCGCCCGCGCGTTCTCCGCCATCCGACGGTAGGTCAGCTCGCCGAGGCTCGGCGCCGGCTGGTCCGGCTCGTCGACGACGGCGACCCGATCGGGATAGACGTGTCCGGCGCGGTCGAGAAAGTCTCGAACGGTCAGTGGGTAGAACACGACGGCCTCCCCAGGCTCGGACGGTCCCTCCGATTACATCGACATCCCGGCGTCGGCGCCACACCCGATCGGATGGGGGTACCCGAGCGGACACCCAGCTGGCACGCTTCCCGGCGGCGGCACGATCGACGAGGAGGCCGATGACGCTCCCCGGCGGGCAGACACGAGGCGCCCGGTCGACCGGCGCGTGGCGCGCGCCGCTCTGGTGGGCGGCGGTGGCCCTGCTGTTCGGCGCGTCGTTCGGAACGAACGTCGCGACCCCGCTGCTACCGCTCTATCGCGAGACCCTCGACCTGACGCCGACCGACATCACCGCGATCTTCGGGGTCTATGCGCTGGGGCTGGCCCCGTCGCTGCTGCTCGGCGGCCCGGCGTCGGACCGGTACGGACGGTTGCGAATCCTGGTGCCGGCCACGGTGCTCACCGGTGCCGCGTCCCTGCTGTTCCTGCCGGGCGCGCACACGACCGCGTGGCTGTACGTGGCCCGCTTCGTCCAGGGGCTGGCATCTGGGGCGGCGTTCAGTGTCGGGAGCGCCTGGCTGCAGGACATCGTCGGAGCGGAGCGGGCGACCGCGGCGGCGCGCCGTGCTTCGCTCGCGCTCAACATCGGATTCTGTCTCGGCCCGTTGACCGCCGGGCTGCTGGCCGAGTACGGCCCGGCGCCGCTGACCCTGCCGTTCGTGGTCCACGTCGCGCTCGTCGCGCTCATGCTGCTGGTGGCCGCGGCGATCGGCGGGAAGGCTGCGTGGTCGGGTGACCGGGCGCGGTCGCCGGGAGCGAGCCTGCTCCCGCGTCCGCATCTCGGGCCGCCGGCCCGGCGGGTGTTCCGCCGCACGCTGATTCCGACCGCCGTCTGTGTGTACGCCTTCCCGTCGGTCGCTGTCACCGTGCTGCCCCTGCTGCTGCCGCATCGGGTGCACGTGGTCGCCTTCACCGGTGTGCTGGCCGCCGTCACGCTCGGGATGGGGGCGGTCGTGCAGCCATTAGCCCACCTGATGGGCCGGCTGCGCGGCGCGGTCGGGGCTGCGCTCGGCGCCGTCGGGTACGGGCTCGGGGCGCTCGCGGCGATGGATGAGTCCGCGCTGCTCGTGTTCGTCGGGGGCGCGCTCCTCGGCGCGGGCGGGGGACTGTGCCTGAACGCCGGGCTGACGCTCGTCCATGAACTGTCGACCGCGGCGACCCGAGGCGCGTGCAACGGGCTGTTCTATGCCTGGGCCTATGTCGGGTTCGCGACGCCGCTACTGACCACGGCCTTCGTCCGGACCGCCGACCTCGGCGAACCGATCGCCGTGTTGACCGTCATCACCGCGCTGACTGCGGCGTGGTTGTGGATGCAGGCGCGCCGCGTGACCCTTCCGCCCCGCGAGCCGGCGGGGGGACACTGAGCCATGCCCGACTACCAGAACATCACCGTCGAGCGCAGCGGCGATTTCACCACCGTCACGCTGGACAACCCGGCCAAGCGCAACGCCCTGTCCGGTGCGACGCTCGACGAGCTCCTCCGCGCGTTCGGGGAAGTCGGTGACAGCGACGCGCTGGGTGCCGTGCTGGCGGCCAACGGCCCGGTGTTCTCGGCGGGCCACGACTTCGCCGACGTCGTCGACCACGACCACGCCTCGGTCCGCTCACTGCTCGTGACCTGTACGCGCCTGATGGAACTGGTCCAGCAGATTCCGCAACCGGTGGTGGCCCGGGTCCACGCGCTGGCCACCGCGGCGGGGTGCCAGCTCGTCGCGAGCTGCGATCTCGCCGTCGCCTCCGAGTCGGCCGGCTTCTGCCTCCCCGGCGGGAAGGGCGGTTGGTTCTGCCACACCCCGGCCGTCGCCGTCGCCCGCAACATCGGCCGCAAGCGGGCGCTGGAGATGGCGCTGTCCGGCGACGTGGTGGACGCGGCGACGGCGGCCGACTGGGGGCTGGTCAACCGGGTCGTGCCCGACGAGCAGCTCGACTCCGCCGTCCACGACCTGCTGGAGCGGGTCACCCGCGGCAGCGCCGAGAGCAAGGGGCTCGGCAAGCAGGCGTTCTACGCGCAGGTCGATCTCGATCAACCCAAGGCCTACGCCTACGCGATCGAGGTCATGGCGGCCGCGAGCCAGCTCGGCGACGCCGCTGAGGGCATGCATGCGTTCCTCGGCAAGCGCAAGCCCGAGTGGAAACGCGGGCGCTGAGCCGTCCTGGCCGCGTCGATCGACCCCCCATTCGGCGGTAGCTGCCACCGTGTGTCCTGTGTCACAGTTGCGGCGTGACTCCGGGTCAAGGTGGCACCGAACAGGCATTGGCCTACGTCGAGACGCTGGATCAACTCATCGACGAGCGCTCCGACATCGTCGCCCTTCTCGACCGGACCTCGCTGCTCCGCGAGACGTCGCACTGCATCCGCGAGAACACCGGCCTCGATCTCGGTTACGCGGCAGCGCTGGAGTGCCCCGACCTGTTGGTGATCCGCGGCTGGGCCGGCGCCACCGGCGGCGCGCTGCGCAACCTCGAGGTGCCCCGGGGCTGTGGGCTGGGCGGCAAGTCGTTCGCCCTCGCCCGCCCGGTCTGGGTGCCGGACTACTGCAGCTCGTCCAACATCACCCACGAGTTCGACGCGGTGATCCGCTCCGAGGGGATCGGCGCGATGATGGCCGTCCCGCTCCTGCACCGGGACCAGGTCGTCGGGGTCGCGTACGCCGCGCAGCGGGGACCGGCCTCGCTCGGTGACGTGGTCATCCGGCAGCTGCAACGGGTGGCCGAGCCGGCCGGCAGCGCACTGCACCTCGCGCAGCAGGCTGGGGTGCAGACCACGACCGCCCTTGCGGCCGAGCGTCAACGCATCGCCATCGCCCTGCACGACTCGGTCGGGGCCCTGCTGTTCGGGATCGGCGCGGAGGTCCGCGATCTGCAGGGCGACGCCGATGCGCCGCCGCAGCTCGTGGCGAAACTGCGGGCGGTGGAGGCGAGGGTCGCCGAGACGGCCGCGGTGTTCCGCCAGTCGCTCGCCGCGCTCGACGACGTCACCCCGGACCAATCGCTGACCGCGACGCTGCGCGGCGACTGTGAGGCGTTCGCCCGGCGTACCGGCGTCGTCGCGCGCTGCGTCGCGCTGACCGATCTGCCGGCGCTCGACCCGTCCCGGTGCACCGCCGTCGTCGCGGTCGTTCGCGAGGCGCTCGTCAACGTCGAGAAGCACGCCCGGGCGACGTCGGTCGTGGTCAGCCTGGTGACGGCCGCCGACGGGGTCGCGGTCGCGGTGGCCGACGACGGTCTCGGCTGGCCCGACGACGTGCACGGGAACGAATCGGTGACCGAGTTCGCCGGGCGGCGGCCGCAGGGTGCTTCCCCGGAGTCGTCGAGCGGGATGGGCCTGAAGGGCTGCTATGACCGGGTGGCGCGGATCGGTGGCGCACTCTCGGTCGTGGGCAACGAGGACGGCGGGCTGACCGTCCGGGCGTGGGTGCCCGCCCCATGACCGCGTCGGCGTCATCCTCGGTGCGGGTACTCGTCGTCGACGACCATCCGGTGGTCACGCACGGGGTGACGCTGCTGCTGAAGTCGGTGCGCGACATCGAGCTCGTGGGCTCGGCGCGCAACGGCCGGGAGGGCCTCGAGAGCGCCGAACTGCTGAGCCCGGACGTCATCTTGCTCGATCTGCGGTTGCCGGACATGCTCGCCACCGAGGTGATCCGCCGGCTGCGTTCGGTGCGGCCGCAGAGCCGGGTACTGCTCTTCACCGCGTACGCCGACCATGCCGCGCTGCCCGCCGCGCTGGAGGAGGGCGTCGCCGGCTGCCTGCTCAAGGACGTCTCGACCACCGACCTGGCGAGCGCGATCCGCCGGGCCCACGAGGGGCTGACCGTGATGGACCACCGGCTCGAGGCCGGGTCGGGCGGCCATCGCCACGACGCACTCTCGCGGACCGGCCTCACGCGCCGCGAGTACGAGGTGCTGCGGCTCGTGGCCGCAGGTCAGACCAACCCGGAGATCGCCGAGGAGCTCGGCCTCACGCGTAACACGGTCAAGACCTACCTGCAGAGCACGATGAGCAAGCTCGGCGCCCGCAACCGCGTCGAGGCGATCACGAAGGCGAGCGAGGCGCAGCTGCTGTGACCCCCGATCGTGACCGCCGTCACATCGGCTCTCCAAATGGGGGTGCCGGACCGTTCCGGCGGCCACCACGATCCGAATTGAGAGTCCGACCGATCGCCCGACGAGCCGGAGAGGATCGCAGATGACCGCGGAGCCCCCGCAGGACGATCCACCCGCCGGTCGGCCGCTCCTGGACGTTCGCGACCTCGCCGTGCGCTACGGCCGCGCCGTCGAAGCGCTGCGCGGGGTCACCCTGCACGTCGCGGAGGGGGGCATCGTCGCCGTCCTCGGCAACAACGGAGCGGGCAAGAGCACCCTGCTGCGCACGATCTCAGGCACCTACCGGTTGAGCCGGGCCGTCATCGAGCGCGGTGACGTCACCTTCGCCGGCCGCCGATTTACCGGCGCCGATCCGGGACGACTGGTCACGGCGGGCGTCGTCCAGGTGCCCGAGGGGCGACGCATCTTCGGCCGGCTGACGGTCGAGGAGAACTTGCGCGCCGGAGGCATCCGGCAGCGGAACCGGTCGGAGCGGGCCAGCTCCAAGGAGCGGGTCTTCGAGCTCTTCCCGCTGCTGGCCGAGCGACGCAGACAGAAGGCGGGCCTACTGTCCGGCGGCGAGCAGCAGATGTTGGCCATCGGTCGGGCGTTGATGGCCTCCCCGCGCCTGCTGCTGCTCGACGAACCGTCGCTCGGCCTCGCGCCCTTGATCGTCGGCCAGATCGCCGACGTCATCGCCGAGATCAACCAGCAGGGGACCTCGGTCCTGTTGGTCGAGCAGAACGCCGAGATGGCGCTCGAGCTCGCCAGCTACGCCTATGTCCTCGAACTGGGGCGCGTCTCGCTCGCCGGAACGGTCGAGGAACTGCGCCGCACCGACGAGGTGCAGCGCCTCTATCTCGGCGACGGCGCACAAGACCTCACGGCGCAGCGCAGCGCACCGGACCGTCCGACGCTGGCCCGGTGGACCGATCCCGGACGGCGGGCCGGATGACCGCCGCGACGCAGCCACATGTCCGGGACGGGCAGTCCCCGCCGCTTGTCGCCGACTCGGTCACCGTGCGCTTCGCCGGGATCACCGCGCTCGACTCGGTGTCCTTCACCGTGCAGCCCGGCACGGTCCATGCCCTCATCGGACCGAACGGCGCGGGGAAGTCGACCTGCTTCAACGTCCTGACCGGCGTCTACCGGGCAAGTTCGGGGACGGTCCGGCTGGGCGATCTCACCCTCACCGGACGCCGCCCGCACCAGATCACCCGGCTGGGCCTCGGGCGCACCTTCCAGAACATCGCGCTGTCGCCGGGACAGTCAGTGGTCGAGAACCTCATGCTCGCGCGGCACCTGCTGACCCGGGCCGGGTTCGTCAGCACCGGCCTGCACCTGCCGACCGCGACGCGTGAAGCGCGCCGGCACCGCGAGCGGGTGCACGAGATCGCCGGCTTCGTGGGCATCGAACGGCTGCTCGCCGTCCCCGCCGGGTTGCTCTCCTACGGCGACCAGAAGCGGGTCGAGCTCGCCCGGGCGCTCTGCCTCGAGCCGCGGGTGCTGCTCCTCGACGAGCCCGCCGCCGGACTCAACGCCGAGGAGAGCCGCACGATGGCCGACGGCATCCTCGATATTCGCCAGGGCCTCGGCATCTCGGTGCTGATCGTCGAGCACGACATGGGCCTGATCATGGGCATCGCCGACCGGATCACCGTCCTGGATTTCGGCAAGCAGATCGCCGAGGGGACGCCGGCCGAGATACAGCGCGACCCCGCCGTGATCCGGGCCTATCTCGGCACCGGACGCGACAACGGCGATGGGCTGGCCGCCCGCGTCGAGCAGGCCACCGCTGCCATGAACCGACCCGTGGAGGATGGGCAGTGACCTACTTCGGTGAGCTGTTGATCAGCGGCATCTCGCTCGGGTTCATCTACGGCCTGATCGCGTTGGGCTTCGTCGTGATCTACAAGGCCACCGAGGTCGTGAACTTCGCGCAGGGTTCGGTGCTGCTGCTCGGCGCCTACGTCGTCGCCCGGACCCACGAGAGCCTGGGCTTCACCCTCGCGGTGGTGGTCGGCACCGCGGCGGGCGCGCTCGGTGCGCTGCTGATCGAGTTCCTCTTCGTGCGTCGTGCACGCCATGCCGATCCGACGGCACTCGCGATCCTCACCATCGGTGTCGACATCGCGTTGGCGACCGACCTCACCCGCCGCATCGGTCAGCAGGTGCTGTCGTTCAACGATCCATGGGGCGACTCGACGGTCGACCTCGGTCCGTTCACCGTTCCGCAGGCGCGCATTGCCGCGATGGTGGTTTCCATCGTGCTGGTCGTGGTGTTCTTCACCGCCTTCAAGTACACGAGTTGGGGTGTGGCGACCCGCGCCACGGCCGAGGACCACGAGGCAGCGGCGCTCATGGGGATCCGCCGTGGGCGGGTGTCGATGGTGTCCTGGATCGTCGCCGGTGGACTGGCCACGGTCGCGGGCGTGTTTCTCGGCACCTCGCCGAGCCCGGGCCTGAACAACACGTCCAACCTCACGGCGCTGAACGCGTTCCCCGCCGCGGTCGTCGGCGGGCTGGACTCGACCGAGGGCGCCATCGTCGGAGGTCTGCTGATCGGCGTCGTGCAGTCGCTGTCGGCCGGTTACAACGACAAGGTCACCTTCCTCGGCTCGCCCTTGGGTGACGTGGCCGCGTACATCGTGATGCTCCTCGTGCTGCTGTGGCGGCCGAGCGGCCTCTTCGGGACGCGGGAGGTGGCGCGTGTTTGAGCGTCCGGGCGGCGCGGGCCTGCGCCGACACCTTCCGCGCGGCGTCATCGTGCTGATCGTGATCGTCCTGGCCGCGCTGCCGCTCTACGTGGAGGCGTTCTGGCTGCAGATGGGGCTGTTCGTCTTCGCCGCCGGGATCGGCGCCATCGGACTCAACCTCCTCACCGGCACCACCGGCCAGCTCTCGCTCGCGCACGCCTTCTTCCTCGCCGTGGGCGCGTACGGGTACGCGTACTTCTCCGGGTCGAAGACGCAGATCGGCGGCGGTGTCGAGGTAGGAGGACTCGAGCTGGCGCCGCTGCTCGCCGCCGTCCTGGCCGTCGCCCTCGCCGGGTTCGCCGGGCTGCTCTTCAGCCCCATCGCCGGCCGGCTGCGCGGCATCTACCTCGGCGTCGCCTCGCTCTCGCTGGTGTTCATAGGCCAGCACCTGTTGCTGAACGCGCGTGATGTCACCGGTGGCTTCTACGGGCGCAACACCGCGCCGTTCTCGCTGTTCGGGTTCTCCTTCACCAACGCGGATCCGCCACTGACCGTCCTCGGCGTGGAGTTCGGGCAACGTGAGCGCCTCTGGTACCTCGGCCTGGGCCTGCTCATCCTCTGCTACTTGTTCGCGACCAACCTGCTCCGCGGCCGGCCGGGGCGCGCGCTGCAGACGATCCGCGACAGCGAGATCGCGGCGGCGACGATGGGGGTCAACGTCCGTGTCTACAAGTCCGCGGCCTTCGTGCTCTCGTCGATGTATGCCGGGTTGGCCGGCGTGCTCGTCGCGCTCGCGTTCCAGCGGCCGGTGCCCGACTACTTCAACCTGAGCCTGTCCATCACCTATCTCGCGATGATCGTGATCGGCGGGCTCGGCTCGGTGCGGGGTGCGGTGGTCGGCGCGGCGTTCGTCACCGCACTGCCACAGGTCCTCACGCACTACTCCGACAGCCTGACCTTCCTCGCGCAACCGGGCGAGAGCGGCGTCGGTGCCGCGGAGTTCGCCAACTACTCCTATGGCGCGGCCATCGTCCTCGTCATCCTCATTGCCCCTGGCGGCCTCGCCGGGGTGCTGAGCGGACGGTCCGGCCGCGCCGCGCACGCCCGCGCGACCGTGTCGGGTGCGGTGCCGGGCGGTACCGCCCCGGGGCCGGCGTCTCCGCCCGGAGGCGGTCCGGACCAGAACGGTCCGACGGGAACGACCTCGTCGGTCACAGTGAACAAGGAGGCCAGGCATTCATGATCCCCACCAGGTCCACCATGCGGGGGCGTGGCGCAGCCTCGTCCGCCGAAGGGCGTCGGCGCCCGCTGCGCATCGCCGTCGCGTGCGGCGCGGTCGCGGCGATGCTCATGGCGTCGGCATGCAGCACGAAGGCGAAGAAGGACAACGGAGGTAAGTCCGGCGGCGCGAACAGCGTGAAGACCGACGTCGGCGTCACCGACTCGGCGATCACCCTCGGCATCCTGACCGACCTGTCCGGGGTGTTCGCCGTGCTGGGCAAGTCCGTCACCCAGGGCGCGCAGCTCTTCTTCGCCGAGCAGAACAAGAAGGGCGGGATCTGCAAGCGGCAGATCAAGCTCAACATCAAGGACGACGGCTACGACGTTCAGAAGGCGGTCGGGCTCTACGCCGACATGGAGCCGAACGTCCTCGGCTTCGAGCAGCTGCTCGGATCACCGATCAACGCCGCACTCAAGCAGAACATCGAGTCGGACAAGGCGTTCACCATCCCCGTCTCGTGGGCCTCGACGATCCTCGACAACCCGAACAACATGATCGTCGGCACGACTTACGACATCGAGATGATCAACGGCATCCAGTTCCTCTTCGACCAGAAGAAGATCGCGAAGGGCGACACGATCGGCCACATCTACCTGGAGGGCGAGTACGGCGCGAACGGCTACCTGGGTAGCCAGTTCGCGGCCAAGAAGCTCGGTCTCAAGCTCGTCGGCCAGAAGATCACGGCAACCGCCACGGACGTGACGAGCCAGGTCACCGCGCTGAAGAACAAGGGTGTGAAGGCGATCATGCTCACCGCCACGCCCACCCAGACCGCGTCGGCCGCCGCGGTGGACGCGTCGATCGGTCTGAACGTGCCACTGCTCGGCAACAACCCCGTCTACGCGCCGCAGCTGCTGGGAACCGCGGCCGGGCCGGCCCTGACCAAGCTGCTCTACGTGGCAGCCTCCTGGCAGCCGTACTCGGGCACGACGCCTGGTGCGACAGCGGTGCGGACCGCGTACGGCGCGAAGTACCCGAAGGAGATCCCGAACGGTGGCGTCGACTGGGGCTATGGGGCGGCGGTGGCCTACACGGCAGTGCTGCAGAAGGCCTGCGACAACGGTGATCTGACCCGCGACGGGGTGCAGAAGGCGTTTCGGCAGACCACGAGCATCAACACCAACGGGATCCTGCCTGCGCTCGACTACAGCAACCCGGGCGACCCGGCGACGCGCGAGGTCCTCGTCGCGCAGCCGGACAAGGGCTCGGCCGGCGGGCTGAAAGTGGTGCAGGACCTGAAGGCGAGTGACCTCGCGAAGGCGTACGTCGCACCGCAGCACGGCAAGGGCGGCTGACCGCCGCACGAAGGTACCCACCGACGGGGCCGGCTCGGGGAGCAGTCCCCGGCCGGCTCTGTCGGTTGCACGGGTTGATCACAGCGGGCGCACGGAAACTTCAAAGAATCGGTCGGCACTCTCGGCTTAGTTGTTTCGAGCCAAAGGAGCGCCATCAATGAGTGATTATCAACCGCCAAACCCTGACGAGACCCCTTCCCCTCGGCCCGAATCGAGCGCGCCATCCCAGCCGTCGGTCGCCGGAGATACGGGCCGGCCGCGGGTGCGGCAATTGCTGTCGAGCAAGCGAAGTCGACGGATCGGGATCGCTGCACTGCTGTGCGGGGTGGTCGGAGTCTCCGCTGCTTGCTCCGCGACCTCGTCGGCATCCACAACGACTCCCTCGGCAACCGCCACGTCGTCCTCGGCGGCAGCAGCAGGGCGCCC